>WGNB01000029.1 GCA_016124795.1 Rhodopseudomonas sp.
CGGGAAACGCCAAAGCGAGGGAGTTCCCCGCCGCGTTCATCGAGGCCCCGCAGCGGTGGTTAGGTTCGCCTTCGGTAACGAAGGGGGCCTGAAATGTTGGGACCACCGGGGGCGATGCGGAGCAAACCTATAAACGCCGCGCGCGGAATGCCGGGGAACCGGCGGTTTCGTGGTGACTATTGCCTGTGTACTTCGTCACTTTCGTACACAGGGCTGCGGGGTCGTTGGGACCCCGGCGTTCCGCGCGCCCTCGGTTTATGAGGGCAGATGGGAATGCAGTTTCAAGCGACGGCTCGCCCGGGGCCGCAAACAACACGGGCGATGACGCATGTCCGCAAGATGGAGCGCATGATCTTCATCCCGTCATTCCGGGGCGCGCGTTAGCGCGAACCCGGAATCCAGTCCAGTCCGCATGCGCATCCGGATTCCGGATCGCCGCTATCGCGGCGTCCGGAATGACCGACGGACAATGCCGGCCCTCCCCCATCCCGTCACCGCGAAACCGGCAGGGCATGGCCAACCCGCCGGAAACGCACTGGATGGAACAAGCCAACCGGGCCATAGTCCGCGCCAAAACCGGGACGAAACGCCACAATGACCCAAGCCTCCGAAGCCATCGCGGCGCCTGCCGCCTCGCACACGCGCCTGGTCGGCGTGGTCAGCGCCGCCCACTTCGTGTCACACCTCTACATTCTGATCCTGGCGCCGCTGCTGCCCTTCGTGCGCGACGGCTATGGCGTCAGCTACACCGAACTCGGCCTGGCGCTGGCCGCTTTCAACATCGTGTCGGCTGCCTTGCAGACGCCGGCCGGCTTCCTGGTCGACTGGCTCGGCGCCCGCGTGCTGCTGATCGGCGGGCTGGCGATCGGCGGGGCCGCCTTCATCCTGGTCGGGCTCGTCGATTCGTTCTGGTTCATGGTGGCGATGTTCGCCCTCGCCGGCATCGGCAACACCGTCTATCACCCGGCCGATTACGCGCTGCTGTCGCAGCATGTGCCGGCCAAACATATCGGTCAGGCCTTCTCGGTGCATACCTTCGCCGGCATGCTCGGCTCGGCCAGCGCGCCGGCCGGCCTGTTGATCCTGCAAAGCCTGGTCGGCTGGCGCGGCGCTTTCATCGGCGCCGGCCTGCTCGGCCTCGCGGTCGCCGCCGTCATTCTCGCGATCCCGGACCATGCGTCGAAGGACGCCGCCGAAGCCCCGGCCCGCAAGGCGGCGGATGGCGCGCCGGTCGGCTGGAAATTGCTGCTGTCGGCGCCGATCATGCTCAACCTGATGTTCTTCATGCTGATCGCGCTGATGAGCGGCGGCATGTTCAACTATTCGGTGGTCGCGCTCGGCGCGTTGCATGGCACGCCGGTGGCGACCGCCAACGCGGCGCTGACAACCCTGCTGCTGCTGTCGGCCTTCGGCGTGCTCGCCGGCGGCGTGCTGGTGACCCGCACGATGCGTCACAGTCTGGTGGCGAGCCTCGGCCTGATCGGCATGGCGGTGTCGGCGGCCCTCGTCGGCCATTTCGACTTCGCCACCTGGCTGCTGGTCGCGGTGATGACGGTGTTCGGTTTCTGCTTCGGCGTCATCTCGCCGTCGCGCGACATGATCGTGCGGGACATCACCCCGCCCGGCTCCTTTGGCAAGGTGTTCGGCTTCGTCACCACTGGCTTCAACATCGGCGGCATTGTCTCGCCGATGGTGTTCGGCGCGCTGATGGATGCCGGCCACCCCGGCCTGGTGTTCTGGGTGGTGGCGGCCTGCGGGCTGGTCGCGGTTCTGACCGTCACCACGCTGCCGAAGCGCCCGGTGGCGGCCTGACACCGCCGGCTGCCGGAGCGGCGCAGCGCCCTCCCCACAAGACTGCAAAGAGGACTGGACCGGCGCACGCGATGCCTCTATATCAAGCGGGCCTTCGGGCCCGATTTGCAAAACCTCGCGGTGGATTTGCAAAACTCGCTGAAATTGCCCTGAAAAATCAGGCGCTTCGGTGGGGGATAGTTCAATGGTAGAACTGCGGACTCTGACTCCGTCAATCTAGGTTCGAATCCTAGTCCCCCAGCCACCTCCCAAGCCGCCCCGTCAAAATCACAGGACGCCGCCGACGCCCGGCCACCGCCGGGCGCTGCTCTTTCGTCACCCGGCGCGGACGCCGCTTGGCTCACGCCGCCGGAATGACCGGCATGACCAGGTAGGACTCATGGGCGCCGCCGGTGGCGATGGTGTTGACGCCGCCGAACTCCTCGGCCGGCCGGTCGGCCGGATGGTTATGCAGCATGCGGCCCGGCACGCCGTCGAATTCGAGATCGTGGCCCTGCACCGTCAGCACCATCTTGTAGCCCTTCGGGAACACCATGCTGGTCGGCCAGATCTCGACGTCGAGCGGATAGAACTCCCCCGGCATCAGCTTCTGGATTTCGTCATGCGCGTGGAAGACGCGATGCGGCCGCGACCGCGCCGGATCTTGCTTGCGATGCGACGCCCGCAACCAGCCCTTCGACATCGTGGTCAGTTCGTGCGCGCCGACGAGTTGCACTTCGACGCCCTGCGGATCGTAGACCCGCAGATAAGCGAAGACATCCATATCGGTGGTCGACGACGATACCCAGAGCCGCGCGGTGACGAAACCGCAGAACTCGGTGTCGGCCGCGAACGGGGCCGTCTCGAAATTGACGCCTTCCTTGAGCGCCCGATAACTCACGGTCGCGGCTTTGCCCGGCGCATCCGTTGCAATCGATTTCTTGTCGGCGTCGAGGAAATAGCGCGTCCATTCGGTACGGGCGAGCGGGAACTCCTGCTCCATGCGGCGTGACGCCCCGTCCGGACGGCGCACCGACATTTGCACCGGTGGCTCCTTGTCCCAGCCGTTTGACTCACCCTTGAGGAAATGACCGAAGAAGCGTTTCTGCATAGCGACGTATTCGGGAAGATAGAAGCTCTCCCAATGGGTGCCGATATGCAGCGACAGCCACTTCTGCCGCGATGAAGCGCCGAGATAACCCTCGATATTGCCGCGCAGGTGAAGACCCGGACCGCCCCAATTGCCGGCCGACAGCAACGGCACTTGAATCCGGGACAGCATCGGCGTCCGCTCCGCGTACCATTCATCGTCCAGAGGGTGATTGAGCAGATCGCCCGGATAGTCAGCCCGATTGCCCTTCAGCAGAGCGTCGCTCAACGCCGGTCCGCCGGTCGGCCGTTCGCCAGTGTCCCGGTCGCGATGATGGGTGGCGCCATTGCCATACTGGTTCGACAACACCTGACGCGGCCACCAGGCCGTGGTGAATCCGTTGGCGAAAATGCCGCCATGATGCGTCGAGTCGCGATAGTAGTCGACCATACCTTCCCACGGGCAGATCGCCGCCAGATGCGGCGGCTGCATCGCGGCCACCGCCCATTGGGTGAAGGCATAATAGGAAATGCCACAAAGACCGACTTTGCCGTTCGACCAAGGCTGCACGCCGGCCCATTCGATACATTCGTAATAGTCCTGCATCTCGCGCGGCGAACGCGGATCGAGATAACCCGGCGACTGACCCGTGCCGCGGGAATCGACCTGGATCACGACATAGCCGTCCGGCACCCAGCGTTCCGGATCGACGGTCTCCCAGCGCAGATACTGGCCGGTCGAACCGTTGCGGCACAGGTCCGGATAGACCTCGAGCAACTTGTCCCATTGCGGCTTGAAGGCATCGGCGAAATGGATGTCCTTGCCGTAAACGCCCTGCGCCATCACCACCGGAAAGCGCCCCTCGCCTAACGGCCGGAACACGTTGCAACGCAGGACGATGCCGTCTCGCATCGGGATCGCGACATTCTTCTCAACCAGCATCTCGTATTGACGGGCGGACATGACAGGACTTCTCCGAGTTACAAATTCGCAGCGAATGGACGCAGCAGGACGCGAGCCGACACGAACCGCAGCGACGGCTTGCGGCCCGCGTCCGGCTTATTTGCTCAATGCATGGCCCGGCAGCCAGGTCACCAGATCGGGAACAGCCACCAGCAAGGCCAGCACTGCCAGCGCGGTGAGAAAGAACGGCATCACGCCGCGGAATATCCGGCCGACCGGAATTTCGGGCGCGACCCGCGCCATGATGTAGACATTGAGCCCGATCGGCGGCGTAATCGCGGCCAGTTCGCACATGATGATGAGATAAACGCCGAACCAGACCGCATCGATGTGGTGGGCGACAATGACCGGGAACACGAAAGGCACGGTCAGGATCAACATCGCCCAGATATCGAGGATCATACCGAGCACGATGTACATCACCGTGAAACAGAAGATCAGCCCGACCGACGACAACTGCATATCGGTGATGAGCTGAACGATCTTCGAGGTGATCTCGGTCAAGACGAGAAAGCGGCTGACCACATGTCCGCCCAGCAGGATCATGAAAATCATGACGCTGGTGCGCGACGTCCCCCACAAAGCCTCTTTCAAGGCCGAGAGGCTCAGCCTCCCCATGATGCCGGCGACCGCGAGAACGCCGACCACGCCGATCGCGGCGGCCTCGGTCGGATCGAAGATGCCGCCGTAAATGCCGCCGATGATGATGCCGAAAATCACGAGGATCGGCAGCAGGCGCAGCAATGAACGTAACTTCTCGGCAAACGGGAACGACGCGCCGACCGGTCCGAGCGCCGGATTAAGCCGACAGCGGATATAGACCAGCGCCGAAAAAGCCAGAGTCATAATGATGCCGGGCACGATACCGGCAATGAACAAAGCGCCGATCGACGTCTCGGTCCAAAGGCCGTAAGCCACCATAAAAATGCTCGGCGGGATCAGGATGCCGAGCGTACCGGCCGAGGCGATCGAACCGGCCGCCAGCCCACCGTCATATTTGAACTTGCGCATCTCGGGCATGCACATCGGGCCCAGCGTCACCACCGACGATGCACTGCCGCCGGACACTGCGCCGAAGCCGGCTGAAGCAATCACCGAGGCAATCGCGAGGCCGCCCGGCATGCGCCCCACCCATTTGTAGATGCAATCGTACAGATCGGTGGCAAGCCCGGTTCGAAACACCAGTTGCCCCATCAGCAGGTAAAGCGGGATCGCGGTCAAAGCGAAATTGGTGCCCTCATCCCACAGGTTGAGAACGAGTTGCGTCTCCGCGAAGACCGAACCGCCCATGACAATCAGGCCGACGGCGCCGGTCGCCAGCAAGGACAAGGCAATCGGAATGCCGAGCGCGATCAGCGCCAGCATGGCGGCCAGTCCGATGATGCCTACCCACAAAGCTGTCATCACGATTATTCCGTCCAAGAGACCTGTTCGACTTCTTCGATCTTGTTGCGACGTCCGAGCGCCACCTGCACCGCCGCGTTAGCGACGTAGGCAATCACCAGGGCGCTGACGATGCCGATGAAGGCGTAGAAGAGCCAGATGCGCATCTGAAGCTCGGGCGTCACTTCAGGCAGCGAATAAAGGAAGGGAATTTCGCCCCAGACCTTCGCGATGATCAACACGAAGACGAAAACCAGCATCGCCGCCTGCAGCAACGAGATGATGCGGTTGACCAGCGGCGAGAATTTCGCGGTCAGCAATTCCATGCTGACGTGCTCGCCGACCCGGAATGACTCGACCAGCCCGAACAGGAAAAACACCAGCAGCAAATGGCGGGACGCCTCCAGACCCCACGACAAAGGCGCATTGAAGACATAGCGGAGAACGACATCGACCGTGATGAGCAGCGTCAGCAAGGGCAGCACGACATAGCTGCCAAAGCCGTTCATCAGGCGCGAAACGATGCTGAGCCATCGTGACATGGCAATATCCTCTGTGCGGACGAAGGCCGCCGGCCATCGAGGCCGGCGGCCATGACGACGGCTATTTGGTCGGCGAGACGCCGGCGATCGGATGCTTGACCGCATCCATCATCAGGTCGCCAAGCGGCATCGCACCGTATTTCTTGACCAGTTCGCGGATGTCGGCGACCAGTTGGCGGGTCGGCAGGCCCTTGGCCTCGCCGTCCTTGATGTAGGACTCGATCACCGGGTCGAACCGCGCCTGCCACTTCTTCCATTCGTCCGGCGCAATCTGCTCGAATTTCAAACCTTCTTTCTTGAAGGCGACCCGCGCTTCGGCGGACGCCAGCATGAAGGAAATCTGGCTGTCGGCCTGATGCAACTGCCGCGACCAGGCATAGAACACGCGCTGCAGATCGGCCGGCCATGCGTCGATCGTGCGCTTGTTCATGCACCATTCGAGCGGCAGGTTGTTGATCGGCGTGAAGGTGTGGAACTTCGATGCGTCGTCGATGCGGAACGCCTTGGCGGCGGCATCCGATGTGAACACCGCGTCGAGCAGGCCGCGCTGCAAGGCCGAGAAGAAATCAGCCGAACTGATATTGACCGGGACCGCGCCCAGTGCCTCGAACACGCGCTGGCTGATACCGGTGCCGGAGCGGACCTTCTGGCCTTTGAGCTGCTCGAGCGTCGTAATCGGGGTATTCGAGAACAGGTTGAAGTTCGAGTTGCCGGTGATGCCGTTGAGGTAGACCTGCTGCCGCTCGAACTCCTTGCGGAAATACTTGTCCGCCAGGGATTCGGCGACAATGGTCTGCACCGCCTCGTTCGGGAAAAGACCGGGCAAGGACAAGGCCTGCGTCAGCGGGAACGCCCGGGCATTGAGGAAGGTGAAACAGGCCGCCATATCGGTGAGGCCGGATCGGTTCGCCTCAAAGCCTTCAGTGACCTTGTGGACCGTACCGCCCCAGCGCGCCGATACCTTCAGCTTGCCGTGCGACATCTTCTCAAGCACGACGAAGGCCTTTTTCAGGAACTTGGCCTGACCGGCGACCTCCGGCAAATGGCTGGTCACCCGGACCGTGATCGGCTCGCCCGCATAGGTGATCGGATAATTGCCGTAATCCTTGAGCTTCCCGTCGGCCCAGTCCTGGGCGACCTGGGTCGCCTTCATGACCTCGTCTTCGCTTTGCTGCGCGCGCGCGACATTCGGCTGGATAACGGCCGCCGCCAGGACCGCGAACGCGGCGGTCGCGGCCAGATTGGTACGCTTCATCACAAACCTCCCTTTGATTTCGCTTCTTGTCATTCCGCCGTTGCCGACGTCGATTACGTTTCGGGTCGCGGCTGTTTCGAGCGAGCATGCGCCAAGGCGTCGTTCACTTCGTCAACAGCGGCGTTGAATTTGACGATATCGGCTGACGGCGCGCGGAAGATCGTCGCCAGCATGGGCACGTAGAACCGCAGCGCCTCGTCCATATCGTCGGGATTGTAGCGATCGTCGCCCGGGTCGCCGTCGACCGCCTGAACCCGTCCGGCATGGGACATCAGGTAGATCAGCGTGCCGACCATGTAGTGAAACCGCCATTCGATTTCGCGTTCGGTCAGGGCCGGCAGCATCTTTCTGATAGCCGCGATGAAAAACCGGCCGGGCTCGCGAAAATGGCGGCGCAAAATGGCGCGCATCGCCGGGTCGGTTTCGTGGCTGAACCGGGCGCGCAGGCGACCGAAATGTTTGCGCAACTCCTGCGATTCAAAACAGATCGTCAGCCCCGGCGACACGTAAGCCAGAATGAGCGCCTCGAGACTCGGCAAACCGGGGCCGGCCATCAGCGCTTCCATGCGGCTTAGCCGCTCCTTGACGACAATCCCTGCCCGGCGGTCGACCACGGCTTCAAGCAGGTCTTCCTTGTGACGAAAATAGTAGTGAACCGCTGCGGTGTTCGCGCCGGCCGCGGCGGTGATCTCACGCAGGGAAACGCCGTGGAAGCCGTGTTCCGCGATCAAACGCTCGGCCGCGTCGAGAATGCGGGTGCGCGTGTCGATCTCACCGACACGATCGTTCACCTTGCGCGCGCGGCGGCCCAGCATCGACGATTCCGTTCCCTGCTTTTTTCGAACTTGCCGAACCCTAGGGGATGGCGGACCGCCTGACAATTAAATTCAGTCGTTTGCTTTAATCATTCAACTGAATCAAAATTTTCCATAACCCTCTGGTATAAATATCGTTTTCCCGACATCACAACTTTGCCGAGGACAATCCAGGGGTTAACGGCGGCAATGTGCGTCACCGTGAAGCGGCGGTGCGTCGTGAACGCATCGGCCAACGCGCGGCTCCAGGCTGGACGCGGGACAGCGCGAAGCCAGCGCCCGGCCGGTCACGCCGCGCAAACCTTGCGGCAAATGCGCAACGCCGCGGGCGCTGATTTACGCAACGCCCACGGCGATCGATGAAACCGATAAAAACAGAAGACCGCGCGGCGGCGGGCTAACTGGGATCGCCGGCCAGCATCTTGGCCAGCATGAAACCGGAGCCGGCGCCGACGCCCGCCCCCGGCCAGGTCGGCGCGCCGCAGATATAAAGACTCGTCACCGGGGTCTTGTAACGCGACCAGCCGAACACCGGCCGGAACATGAAGTTCTGATCGAGGTGGTGACTGCCGGACAGGCTATCGCCGCCGATCAAGTTCGGATTTTCACGCTCGAGATCGAGCGGCGAGAACACCGCCTTGCCGAGAATCTTGCCCGACAATCCCGGCGCGTAGCGTTCGATGAGTTCGAGCATCCGCGCCGCATAAGGCTCCTTGGCGTCATCCCAATGCGTGGCGGCGATGCTGCCCGCGGCGTCGCCGGCAATCGTGCCCGGCAGGACCCGCACCTGAACCCACAGAACATGCTTGCCGTCCGGCGCGCGCGACGGATCAATGGCGGTCGGCTGGCCGACCACCAGTACCGGCTCCCGCGGCAACAGGCAGGCGCTCGCCTGCGCGAAAGCCGAAGCCATGGTCTCGAAGTCGGGCGCGAGATGGACATAGGCAAAACGCTTGAGCGCCTCGCCGGCCGTCCAATCCGGCAGACCGGACAACGCCAGATGAATCATCATTGTCCCGGGACCGGCGCGGAACGCGGCGACCTTCCGGTCGAAATCGGCACGCGCGGCATCGGCGGCCAATAGCCGGCCGAACACCAGTTTCGGATGCGCATTGGCGATCACCGCGCGCCGCGCCGACATCGCCTCGCCGCCGGCCAACCGCACGCCGGTCGCACGCCCCCCCGACGTCTCGATCCGATCCACGGCTCGGCCGAGATGCACCTCACCACCGAGCGAGCGCAGCGTCGCCACCATCGCCTTGATGATGGTATCGGCGCCACCCCGCCCCAGCGCCATGCCGAAACTCTGGTTGGCCATCGATTCCAGATAAGGAAACAGCGCACCGCCGGCGACATCGGGCGCGAAATCGAGATGCATGCCCCAGGTCGCCATCATCGCCTTGAGCTTGGCGTTTTCGAACCGACCGTCGAGAAATTCGCGCGGCGACGACAGCACCAGCCGCGCCAGATCGCCAAGCCAGGCGGCGCCCTTGGCGCGATAAGCCTTGTAGACGATCTTGGCGGTCGCCCATGACGGCATCGGCGCGCCGAGCAATGCGAAGATATGCGGCGCGTCGCCGGCAAAATCGGCCACCATCTGGCGCCAGCGTTCGGCATCCGCCGGCGACACGGCGGCGATGCGCTGAGCAGTCGCATCGAGATCGGTGCTCACGCCCAGCCAGGTCCCGTCGGGAAAGGCCGACGAGAAGCAATCGCTGGCGCCGACGATGCCAAGACCATTGGCGAACAGCTTGTCCTTGTACGCGGCAAAGAACGGCGAGCCGGCGAACAGGCTCAGGTTCATCGCAAAGAGGTCGTGCCGGAAGCCGGGCAGCGTCACTTCGCGCGTCTTGACCGCACCGCCGGCTTCGGCCGCCTGCTCGACCACCGCGACCTTCCAGCCCTTGGCGGCGAGATGAACGGCGGCGGCCAGGCCATTGTGACCGGCCCCGATGACGATTGCGTCGTAACTGCTCATGCCCTTCGCCTCGTTTAACGCTTCAGCACGACGCCGGCGGCCTCGCGGTCCCAGGTCGCTTCGCCGCGGCCTTGATCGCGCAGCTTGAATTTCTGCACTTTGCCGTTTTCCGTCCGCGGCAAGCTTGCCACGAATTCGACAAAACGGGGAATGGCAAAATACGACATCTTGCCTTCGCAGAAACGCACCAGCTCTTCATGTGTCGCTTGCGCATCATCCTTTAGCACGATGGCGGCCATCACCTCGTCCTCGGCCATATCGGCCGAGACCGGAAACACCGCCGCCAGCGCCACCGCCGGATGACGGATGAGCACCTGCTCGACCTCGAACGAGGAAATGTTCTCGCCGCGCCGCCGGATCGCGTCCTTCATGCGGTCCATGAAACGATAATAGCCGTCCGGATCGCGGATCACCCGGTCACCGGTGTGAAGCCAGAGATTGCGCCAGGCTTCGACCGTCTTTTCCGGCATCGCGAAGTAGCCGGTGGCGAAGGCGAAGGGCTGGTCGGCGCGCAGGATCAACTCCCCCGCCTCGCCGTCCGGCACTTCGTTATCGTTATCGTCAACGATCCGCGCCTGCATACCAGGCACGAGCCTGCCCATGGTGCCGGGCTTCCGGTCGTCCACATAAGACGCCATGATGAGATTGCTCTCGGTCGAACCATACCCGTCGAGCAGGACGACGCCGGTGCGTTCGGTGAACTCGGCGTGATACTGACCGGGCACGCCCGGCGCGAGCGCCACCCGCACCTTGTGACTCTGTTCGACCGGCGACGGCGGCCGCGACAGCAGCATCGGAACCATCGCCCCGAGCAAATAAGTCACCGTCGCGCCCGACTGCGCCAGCGCCGGCCAGAACCCCGACACCGAGAATTTGGTTTCGGCCACCAGCGTCGCGCCATGCAGCAGCGCCTGAAAAAACGTATTGAGCGCATTGGTGTGAAACAGCGGCAACGGCGTATGCAGCACGTCGCCGTCGCGGACGCCGAGTTGCCAGCCGGTATAGGCCGCCCACCAGAAATATTGCGCATGCGGGCAGCAAACGCCTTTCGACAGGCCGGTTGTGCCGGACGTATAGAGGATCGTGAACAACTCGCCCGGCCCCGACACGGCGGCCGGAGCTTCGACGACGCCGACGGGCGGCAAGGCTTCAACCGGAACGGCTGCCGACCGCGCAACGGGCCCCGCCGCGCCAATCACCCAGACCCGTTCCAGCGCCAGCGCCGTCAGATCGATGGCATCAAGCGCATCGATCAGCTCGGCCTCGATCGCCAGAATTTTAGCGCCTGAATTGCTCAACATGTGCTGAAGCTGAAACCCGCGCGAGGCCGCATTGATCGGCACCGACACCGCACCGATCCAGCCGCAGCCCAAAATCAGTTGCATGATCTCGGCGCGATTGCCGCACAGGATCGCAACCCGGTCGCCGCGCGCGATGCCATTCGCCATGAGCAGCGTGCCGGTGCGGGCGGCCAGACCGCAGGCTTCGCGATAGCTCCAGCGTTCACCGCCGCAGGCAAACAACGTGCGATCGCCATAGCGATCGGCCTGTTGCCGCAGCATGTCGGGAATATTGCGGCGCTCAGGCGGAAATTCGGTCGTCAGCACCGTGTTGAATTCGCGGGAAGCGGACATGACTACCTTGAGGCAATAAGCGCCAGAACGCGCAACGGGCTGCCGGAGCCCTGACGGATCTTCAGCGGCGCGGCAATGATCACCGCGCCGGTCGGCGGCAACAGATCGAGGTTGGTCAGGCACTGCAGGCCATAACGACCCTTGCCATGCATATAAAAATGGGCGGGAAACGGCGGATTGAAATGGTGCCCCTGCCCGGCGTCGGTGCCGATGGTCTCGGTGCCGAAGCCGAGAATGTCGCGCTCCTCGACCAGCCACTTCACGACTTCCGGCGCGGGGCCTGGCGTATGCGCGCCATCTTCCTTCAGATTGGCGTAAGCGCGCGCATCGCGCTTAGACCAATCGGTCCGCAGCAGCAGCCAGGACCCGGCCGCGACCCGGCCGTGTTTGCCCTCCCAGGCTTCGACAAAGGGAATGGTCAGCGTGAAATCGGCATCGGCAGCCGATTCCGCTGAGCAATCGACGACGCAAGCCGGCGCGATGAAATTGCGCGGCGGAATGCTGTCGACCGCGTTATCCGGGAGGTCCTTGCCCGACACCCAATGGATCGGCGCATCGAAATGCGTGCCGGTATGCTCCCCCATTGAAAAATTGTTCCAGTACCAGGCCGGACCGCGCTGGTCGTAGCGCGAGATTTCCTCCAGCCGGAACGGCGCGCATTGGCCGAGTTCGGGCGGCAGCGCGATGATCGGAAACTCCGGCGTCAGCGTCTGGGTCAAATCGACGACGCGGATCGCCCCGGACGACACCGCCGTGGCAAACGACAGAAGATCGGGTGCATTCATCGCCGTTGCCTCACTCGCCCAGTTCGCGCTCGAGCGCTTTCGGATTGATGTCGAGACGCGCGCGAATGTCTTGCGCGACGTCGCCGACATAGACGTCTTCGATACCCTGGCGCAGCGCACCAACGACCGCCTTGGCCAAAGCGGCCGGCGCGACTTTCGGCGGCGGCACGGTCTGGAACCACTCCGTTTCGAGCGGCCCGGCAAATACGTTGAGGACCTTGACGCCGCCCGGCCGCAATTCGGCGCGCAGGCTTTGCGCAAGCGACAGACACGCGGCTTCGGCCGCCGAATAAACACCATAAGCCGGCCAGTTCGCCAGCGCATGAACCGACAGCAAGTTGACGAAAGCAGCCGATGAGTTGACGCCATCGGCGCCGCGCATCCGCAAGCCCGGACCGAAGGCTTGCGCCAGCCGCATCAGTCCGAGATAGCGCAACTCCATCGCCTCACGCGCGACCGTTACGCCATCGCCGCCGATGACGCCGCCAGGCCGAACATGCTCGGCCGTGTTGACGACAATGTCGATGCGGCCGCCGTTCTGCGCCGCGAGCTTGTCGACGCTGGCGGAGTCAGTCAGGTCGAGCGGCACGATCTCAACGCCGGCGATTGCTTTCAATGCGGCTTCGCCGGCAAACGGCTTCCACGGATCGGCAATGCCGACAAAGATCGCTGACGCACCGGCATCAGCGAAAGCCTTAGCCATCGCCTGCCCGACCGCATTGCGACCGTCGGTTATGAGGATGCGGCGGAATTTCGGGTCACAGGTCAATTCACGCAAGATCGGGTCGTCTGCCATATGCGGCGTATCCTTCTCGGGCAGTGCCAGCATGACGGGCGCGCCGCTGCGGTCGAGCTTGAGCGCAAGGCAAACGACCTCGCCTTCGCGCGTATCGCCATGCAAATGCGCGACAACCATCGGGCCGACGTCAAGTTTCACCAGACCGACGCGCCACGGCACCCGCTCACGGAAATAAGGCTCCGGCGAAACCCGCACGGTCGTTTCGACTGTCAGCTTGCCACGCGGATCGACATCGCGAAACGGCAAGCGCGCCGAGAGGCACGACGGACAGGCGTCGCGCGGCGGATAAACCACCGCTGCGCAGTCCTGACAGACCTGCAAGGCAAAGCGCCCTTCGGCGGCCGCCGCCGTCAAGCCATGCGCTGTGCGACTGCGGGCCGCCGGCGGCAACAGCGGCAGCCGGGTGCGCGCCAGCGGGTCCTTGCGCGGCGGTTTGATCAGGGGCGTCGTCATGACGGCCTCGCCAGAACGGCGGCACAGGACGACAGGCCGCGATCGTAATTGATCATGCCAAAGCCCGACACCAGCCCGATATCGGCATGCGCCAACGGATTGCCCAGCGCCGTGCCGGTCAATTGCCGCATCGCCTCGACCAAGCCGAGGTAGCCGCCAGCGGCACCGGCCTGTCCAACCGACAGTTGCCCGCCGCTGGTGTTATGCGGGAAGTCGCCGTCATTGGTGAAACTGTGCGCGCGAACGAAGTCCGGCCCCTCGCCCTTGGCGCAAAAGCCAAGGTCCTCGAATTGCATCATCGAGATCACCGGATAGTCGTCATAGGTCTCGACGAAATCGACGGCATCGGGCGTAACGCCGGCCATCGCCCAGAGTTCGTCGACATCCACCGCCCAGCCGCCGCGGATCTGCACCGGATCGTCGGGGAAAGCATGATGGCGTTCGATGGTCGCCAGCACCCGCACGCCGGGCAGTCCGAGCGAGCGCGCCGTATCTTCCCGGCAGACCAGAAAGGCTTCGGCGCCGGCGCAGGGCATCACGCAATCGAACAGATGGATCGGGTCGGCGATCGGTCGCGCCGCCATATAAGCGTCGAGCGTCAACGGACTTTTCATCAGCGCATGCGGGAAGTTCAGCGCGTTGGCGCGCTGCGCGACGCAGAGTTTGCCAAAATCCTCGCGCCGCGCGCCGAACGTATTCATGTAATTTTTGGCGATCAGCGCGAAGCTGGCATTGGCGCCGCCGGCGCCATAGGGATAAACCGCGTCCTGGGCGAAGCGCGAAAAATGCGCCAGCGTCTTGCGGAAACTGTCGACATGATTGGTGTCGCCGGCCACGCAAGCCACCAGATCGGCATCGCCGGCCTGCACCGCCCGCGCCGCGCGCCGCAAGGCGACCACCGCCGACGCACCGCCGAGCGGGACGTTATCGAGCCAACGCGGCGACAGACCGTAATGCTGGGTCAGACCGATCGCGCTGTCGGGGGCCATCGTGAAGCTCGAGACCGACAGGCCGTCGATATCCTTCGGACGCAAGCCCGCGCCTTTGATGAGATCGTGCAGCGCGCGCCCAACCCACCATTGCGCGCCGTTGACGGAATATCGTCGATAGGGAATCGTGACCGGCAGACAAGCCACGACGCCATCGTAGGAACGACGCAAGGAGGACCGCGCGGACGCCGGAGGGGCCGTCATGGGTGGCGTGCGATCGTCGGCATCAGGCGGGCTCGCTCTTGCTCTGTCCCGGTCCACGCAAGGTATCGAACCGCCCGTCGTGATAGACCAGCGGGACAAACTCGCTTTGCCATAACTCGATCGCCTTGACCCGGCCGATGAACACCGTGTGCGACTGCACGTCAACCGCCTCGACCACCTCGCTGTCGAAACTGGCCAGCGATCCGACCAGAGCCGGCGCGCTGGTCGTCAGCGTCGTCCATTGACGGTCGTCGAAACGCTGGTCGCGGCCGACCGGCGTGCTGAATCGGCGCGCCAACTGGTCGTCCTGCTCCGCCAAAAGATTGACGCAGAAGAAACCGGCGCGGCGGATCGCGGCATGACTGGTCGCGCTGCGGTTGACGCAAACCAGCAGCGTCGGCGGCTCGGCCGATACCGAACAGACCGAGGTCGCAACCATGCCGTGACGCTCGCCAGCATCGACCGTCGTGATAATCGACACGCCGGACGCCAGCCGCCGCATGCCGCGTTTGAACAGATCGGGCTCAAGCATCATCGATAGCCACCGCGAAAGAACTGCAAAGGTTCGCCGTCGTCGCGACTGGTGAAATCGACCAGCCGGCCGATGGCGATCACGGTCCCGAACCGTTCAAGCGCGTCCTCGAGGACGCAATCGAGCGCGCCAATGGCGTCGCGCAGCACCGGCGCGCCGGTCGTCAGCCGGTCCCAGCGGCCCGCCTCGAAACGGTCGGCGCCGCGGCGGTCGGTCTTGCCGCCAAACATGTCGGCCAGCGCCTCGTCGCCGCGCGCCAGATAGTTGATCGCGAAATGCCCGGCCTCGCGCATCGCACCGAGCGACGCGGTGCGTTGATCGACACTTACCATCAGCATTGGCGGGTCGGCGCACAAATGGGTCGCCGACAATGCCAGAAAGCCGGAAGGACCGGCGGCGCCCTGCGCGGTCACCACCGCGACCGGAGAGGCGCGCATGCCAAGCGCGCGCCAGAACGTCCTGGCATCGATAGCCTTTGGCTGCCGCGAATTGGGGTTCGGCTCGTCAGTCACGTCGTATCCATCCGCTGTGCCGTCCTCGGGAGCCGAATTCCCCGCTTGACCCGATCCATTCGGCCGTTAAGATAAAATAGTATACTGTCGACAGTCGACAAATGCAATGTGCCGGGCGCCCGCGATGCTGACGCCGGACACTTTGCAGCTCCCAGACCGAAGTCCCGCGACATGTCATTGCCCGCCCTTTCCGACATCCAGCGCGCGCCATCGCTGTCCGAGCAGATCTATCAGCGGCTGCGTTTTCAGCTGCGCGCCGGCAGCTTCGCGCCGGGCGAACGGCTCGTGGAATCGAATCTGGCGCAGCAACTGGCCGTATCCCGCTCGCCGGTACGCGAAGCCTTGAGCCGCCTGACGGCGGACGGGCTCCTGGAAAGCCACGGCAACGGTTTCCGGGTGGCAATGCCGACGGCCGAGGACATGCAGGAAATCTTCGAAATGCGCCGGCTGCTCGAACCCCCGGCCGCGCGCCAGGTTGCGCGCGCCACGCCGGCCCAGTTGACCGGCGAATTGACCGAGGCGCTGGCGCGCGCGCGCGCCGCCGATACGAACGACGACTTCTCGTCCTTTGCCGACGCCAATTACGTCTTTCGCGCGGCCTGGGTCGCGCATGTTCCAAGCCGGAGGTTGCGCGAAACCATCCTGCGTTTCGACGATCAGGCCGGACTGGTCCGCCGCACCACCCTGATCCTGCCGGCGGCCCGCGTCGAAGCGCTTGCTCTTCTCGAACGCTTCATCGCCGCCTTTCAATCCGGCAACGAAGACGAAGCCGCCGCCGCGACCGAGGAATTCATCAATGCCGCCGCGCTCTATTACGGGCGCGTCGGGCGTAACCCCGAATAGCTCACCGCCACCATCACAGGCAGCACCATGACCAATACCCATCCGATGCACGGACCGAACAAGTTCAAACTCGGCGTCTTCTCGATGAACTCGGACGGCGGTCTGACGCTGACCAAGGTGCCCGAGCGCTGGCCGGCGACCTGGCCCGACATTGTCGCCGCCGCGCAAATGGCCGACAAAGCCGGCTTCGAATTCCTGCTGCCGATCGCGCGCTGGAAAGGCTTCGGCGGCGAGATGAACAGCCGCGAATGGTCGCTCGAAACCTTCACTTTCGCGGCCGGCCTCGCCGGCGTCACGCAGAACATCGCGGTGTTTTCCACCGTGCATGTGCCGATGGTGCATCCGGTCTTCGCCGCCAAGGCGCTGACCACCATCGATCACATTTCGAACGGCCGCTCCGGTCTCAATATCGTCTGCGGCTGGAACCCGGAAGAATTCTCGATGTTCGGCCTCGGCCTGCAAGCGGTCGACGACCGCTATGGCCAGGGGCTGGAATGGTTCGACATCATGCAGAAAATTTACAACTCGAGCGAACCGTTCGACTATGACGGCAAGTTCTACCAGCTCAAGGGCGTGTCGGGAAAACCCGCGCCGATCCAGAAGCCGCGCCCGGTCACGCTCAACGCCGCCTTCTCGCCGCCGGGTCGTGATTTCGCCGCCAAGGCCGCCGACTACCTGTTCACCACTTTTGTCGAGATCGACAAAGGCCGCGAACACATCGACGACATGAAGCAGCGCGCCGCAGCGCAAGGACGAAACGTTGGCGTTTACACCACCTGCCACGTCGTCTGCCGGCCGACCCAGCAGGAGGCCGAGGACTATTACGAACTTTACGCCTCGACCATGGCCGACACCGCCAGCGTCGATCATTACATGGGACAAAAGGAAAAGTTCTCCGGCTCGCACGATCCGGACGCGTATCGGCTGCACCGCAAGCGCTTTGCCGGCGGCGCCGGCACCTATCCGTTGATCGGAACGCCCGAACACATCGCCTCCGAATTGGTCAAAATGCAGGCCATCGGCTTTGCCGGCACCACCGTGTCCTTCGTCAACTTCAAGAACGAGCTTCCCTACTTTATCGACAAGGTCCTGCCGCTGTTGCGCGAAGCGGGCCTGCGTCACTGAACGATCTGCAGCACGGTCTTGCCGCGCGCATGACCGCTTTCCGACGCGCGCTGCGCGGCGACGAAATCGGACAGCGGCAAGACCTGCTCGACGATCGGCATCATGCGTCCGGCCTTGATCAAGGCTACGAGGTCGGTCAGCGCCGCCGGATCGGGCAGCACTTTCGCAACGCGGACGTTGACGCCGAACTCCGCACCACGATCCGTGAACGGCGCGGCCGTCAAACAGGCCAGCGTGCCGCCTTCGCGCAGCACAGCGTAACTGCGATCGTGAACCTCGCCACCGATCGGGTCGAACACCACATCGAGCCCGGACAGCCGCTCGTCGAACCGCTCGCGGTCATAGGCAATGGCCTCGTCGACGCCGAGCGCACGAACGTAATCGACATTGCCCGACGAACAGGTCGCATAAACCTGCGCGCCGCGATCGCGGGCGATCTGCACCGCCAAAGTGCCGACGCCGCCGGCGGCGGCATGAATCAGAACTCGCATGCCGGGTCCAAGATGCGCTTCCGTCACCAGGGCCGCCCAGGCGCTCAAACCGGCCAGCGGCAGAGCGGCGGCATCGACAAAGGACAGGGTCTCGGGAAATGGCACCGCGAGCGTGGCCGGCAACACGATCTGCTCGGCCCAGGTGCCAACGCCACGCGACGCCAGAAAGCAGACGCGCTGGCCGATCATCGCACCATCGACGCCGTCGCCGACCGCCGTCACGATACCGGCACCGTCGCGCCCCGTGGTCATCGGGAAAGCGACGGGAAACACCTGACTCAAAAGACCGGCGCGCACCTTCCAGTCGATGGGATTAACGCTTGCCGCATGCACCGCGATCGAGACTTCGCCGGCGCCAGGCAATGGCATGGCCACCCGACGCGCCGACAGGACCTCCGGCGGACCATAATTGGAAAATTGAATGGCGGTGATTTCGCTCATGTCCACATCACTCGCTTGCGCCAATCGCTCACAGGCCCGCGCCAAGCGCCAGGGCCGGTTCGGCATCGCGCGACCGCGGCGCCCAGGCCGCCGACGGATCGTCCGGCGGCACGGCCGCCAACAAGGATTTCGTATAAGGATGCGAGGGCGCATCGAAGACCGCGGCGGTCGGCCCGCTTTCCACGACCTCGCCGCGATACATCACCAGCACCCTGTCGCACAGATAACGCACCACCGACAGGTCGTGCGAAATGAACAACATGGCAAAGCCGCGCTGACGGCGCAGACGCAACAGCAAATTCAACAACTGCGCCTGGACCGACACGTCGAGCCCCGACACGATCTCGTCGGCGATCAGGATGCGCGGCTCGGCGCAGAGCGCGCGCGCGATATTGACGCGCTGGCGTTGACCGCCGGACAATTGCGACGGAAAGCGCAGCGCCATTTCCGGCGACAGACCGATCTCCGATAACAGGGCTTCCGCCCGCGCCAGCCGTTCCGCGCCGGTTCCGGTCCCGGCCGCCTCCAGCGCCTGGGTCACAATGCTGGCGACACGCCGGCGCGGGTTGAGCGCCGATTGCGGGTCCTGAAACACCATCTGAACATAGTCGCGACGGTAGGCCCTTGTCGCCGCACTGTCGTCACTGACATCGCGGCCGGCAATCGCCACCGCGCCCTCGCTCGGCCGTTCCAGCCCGCACAGCATGCGCGCCACCGTGCTTTTGCCGCTGCCACTCTCGCCGACAATTCCGATGAACTCATTGCCATGCAAGGCAAAGCTGACATCCTTGACCGCGGCAAACTCGCTGCGCTGAAACAAGCCGTGGCGGGTGGTGAACGTCTTCGACAGCCCGTCCACCGTCATCAACGGCGTACCCAGCCCTGACGCATCGATCGCGGCCGGAACAGGCGCCGCGATCGCCGCGGTGCGGTCCGGATGAATGCAAGCCGCGCGATGACCGGCGCCAACATCGATCACCGGCGGCGGCGCCGCGTTGCACCCCTCGGTCACGTTGGGGCACCGCGGCGCGAACAGACATCCTTCGATGCCCTTGATCGCGCTCAGGCCCGGCATCCGTTCCGGCAAGGTGTAAAGCCCGCGCCGCGCGCCGCTCATCGCCGGATTGGAGAGTTGCAGACAGCGCGTATAAGGGTGCGCCGGCTCGCTGAAAACCGCGCGCGCCGGGCCATATTCCGCCGGACGACCGGCATAGAGCACCAGGATTTCATCGCAGATCTGTGCCGCCAGCCGCAGATCGTGGGTGATGAAGACGACGCTGGTGCCTTCGTTGCGTTGCAGTTCGGCGATCAGTTGGACAATGCGAGCCTGAATGGTGACGTCGAGCGCGGTAGTCGGCTCATCCGCCACCAGCAGCTTCGGCCGGCTGGCAAAGGCCATAGCGATCAACACGCGCTGACACATGCCGCCGGACAACTGATGCGGATACTTGCCCAGCAAGCTTGCGCCTTGCGTCAAATGCACGGCATCGAGCATTTCAAGCGCGCGGTCGCGCCTGACCTTGCGATTGCCGAAGTCGAGCCGTGCCAGATGCTCGTCGATCTGCTGACCGATGGTCAGGACCGGGTTAAGCCCCGACAACGGCTCCTGCGGAACGAAGGCAATATCGCGGCCCAGCAGTTCGCGGCGGGTTTCGAACGGCATCCGCACGAGGTCCTGGCCGTCGAACATCAGTTCGCCGCGCGTCACCGCAAAACCCGGCGGCAAGAGCTGCGCGACGGTCCGGCCGATCATCGACTTGCCGGCGCCCGACTCGCCGACCAGACCGAGCACGCGGCCCGGCGCCACCGAGAAATTCAATTCGCGGATCACTGGGACACGCTCGCCATGAAGCGAGGCGCTCACCGTCAGATCCTTGGCGATCAACATATCCATCGTCAGGCCCGTTGCGTTTCCGTCAACCGCACATCGAGCGTGCGGCGCAGGCCGTCGCCGAGAATGTTAAACCCGAACACGGCCAGGAAAATCGCCAGGATCGGGATGATAAGCCCCCAGGGAGAATCGTAGATATATTGCCGAGCATCGGCGATCATCTGTCCCCAGGCCGGCGTCTCCGCGCTGACGCTCATGCCGACGAAGGACAGAATGGCTTCAACGATCACCGCGATTCCCATTTCCAGACTGATCAACGTAATCAACAGCGGCAAGCTCGCCGGCACGATCTCGCGCACGATCGTGCGCCAATGCGAGAAACCGAGCAGACGGGCCGCCGCGACATAATCCTTGCGCGCCACCACCAGCACCTCGCTGCGCATCACGCGGCAAAAGCGGGTCCAGTCGACCAGAATGATCGCCAGCACGACATTGCGCAGACCGACTCCGAGCCCCACCATCAGGATCAGCGACAGTACGACCGGCGGAAACGACATCCACACATCGACCGCCCGTCCGATCACCGCATCGGTGCGCCCGCCAAAATAGCCGGCGATATAGGCCAGCACCGCGCCAATCGCCATCGCACCAAGCGAGGCAAATACCGCCACCAGCATGGCGACACGCGCGCCATAGATCAGCCGCGACAGCACATCGCGTCCGAGACTGTCGGTGCCCAGCAGGTAAGCGACGTCCCCGCCCTTCGCCCAGATCGGCGGCACGAAAGTCGAGATCAGATTCTGCTCGTTCGGATCGTGCGGCGCCAGCACCGGCGCGAAGATGGCGCAGAACAAAATGGCCGAGACGACCGTCAGCCCGATCAAGACGCGGCCGGAACGCAGCCAGGCAGGCCATCGACGCATCATCACCGCACCCTCAACTTCGGGTTCAGGACGAGATAAAGGCTGTCCACCACCGTGTTGATGATCAGCACCACCACACAATACGCGAGACCGACGGCCTGAATGATCGGCAAATCCGCGTTCCGCACCGCGTCGACCATCAGATTGCCGAGTCCGGGATAGGAGAAGATGACTTCGACCAGCAGCGTGCCGCCGAACAGAATGCCGAATTGGACGCCCATCAGGCTGAGCGTCGGCAGGATCGCGTTCTTGAGCGCGTGGCGGATGAGAATGCGGCGCTCGCTTAAACCGCGCAGCCGCGCCAGATGGATGTAATCTTCCTGATAAACATCGATCAGGCTCGACCTCAGCACCCGCATGATCGCCGGCGAAAAGGCGATGCCGAGCGAGAAGCACGGCAGGATCATGTGCTTGAAGGCGCTCCAGAAGATATCCAGCCGGCCCGCGGCCAGCGCGTCGAACAACAGAAAGCCGGTGCCCTGCGGCAAGCGGAACTGCGGATCGAGCCGTCCGGTGAACGGCAAGGCCTGCAAGGCGACGCCGAAAATCAGGATGAAAAACAGAGCCCAGAGAAATTCCGGAATCGACAGCAGCATGATCGAGCCGAGATCGGCGATCGGCTCCTTGCGGCTGCCCCGCACATGGAACATCACCAGGCCGCCGACGATGCCGAGCGCGGCGGCGATGATCATCGACAGGACGGCAAGCTCGATGGTCGCCGGCAAGGTTTCGCCGACCAGACTGAGCACGCTACGGCGGAAGTGAATCGAATTGCCGAAGTCGGCGTGAATGACGTGCGACAGCCAGATCAGATATTGCTGCGGCAGCGGCAGATCGAGCCCCATCTCACGACGCATCGCCTCGATATCGGCGATGGTCGCGGTCGGCGGCAGGGACATGGCCGCCGGATCGACCGGCAGCACATGCAGCACCAGAAAGAGCAACAACGAAACGATCAGCAGGATCAGCACCGACATGACCAGACGGCGGCCGATCAACGGCAGGATGGTCGCAATCAACGGCCCCGCCTCCCGCAAGACCGAGCTGCGCCGGCGCACCTTTCGAAATCGGACCGATGGCGCCGGCGCAACGTGATCATCCCCACTTCATGGTGTTGGCGAGAATCCAGCCATTGCCGAACTTCTCATATGAAAGCTTCTTCTTGCGCACCACCGTCACAACGCTCTGCAGCAGCGGAATCGTGGCGCCGTATTCGACCGCGAACTTCTCGGCTTCCTTGTAGCCGGCGATCCGCTTGTCGTAATCGGTCTGGCCGAACAGCGCACCGAACTTGTCGCTGACGATCGGATCCTTGAAGGCCGAGAACGGCATCTTGGCGTTGAGCAGATAACCGCCGAAAATTTCCGGATCGGCGGTGGCGTTATCCCAGCTATAGAGCGTCGCGTCCGGCAGCTTGCCGCCGCGATTGAGCTGGAAATACTTGGAATACTCGATGGTCTCGATCTCGGCGTCGATGCCGACCTTCTTCCACATCTGCTGGATGGCGCGGGCAATATCGAAATCGCTCGGGAAGTGGCCGTTGGTCGCGCCGAAAGTGATCTTGGCCGGCTTCGACGTGCTGTAGCCCGACTTGGCGAGCAGCTTCTTGGCCGCTTCCGGATCGTAGGCGAACTTGAAATCCGGCAGCGCGCCCGGCGTACCCGGCGTCACCGGCACCGACAGCGGCACGGCCGCGCCGCCGTAGAAAGCCTTCGACAAGGCCGCCTTGTCGATCGCGTGGTGGGCGGCAAGCCGCACGTTCTGATCGGCAAAGCCCTGATCGTTGCGACACTGCAAGAGCACGACGCGGGTAATCGGATTGATTTCACCGACAAGGTTCGGATCGTGCGCCAGCCGGGTCACTTCGCGCACCGGCACGTTGACGGTGATATCGACCTGCCCGGACTGCACGGCAGCGACGCGCGCCGACGGGTCCTTGATGATCTCGAAGGTCACCCGCTTGATCGCCGGCTTGGGTCCCCAGAACTTGTCGTTGCGCTCCAGCACGCTGCGGGCATTGAGTTGGTAATCGACCAGCTTGTAGGCGCCGGTACCGACCGGCTTCTCGGCGAAAGCCTTTTCGCCGACCTTTTCGACATAGGCCTTCGGCACGATGTAGCTGCCGAGGAAGGCGAGCCACTGCGGCGCGGTCGGATAAGGCGCCGAGAAATGCATCACCGCCGTGGTCGGCGATTTGACCTCGATGTCCTTGACCTTTTTCCACGAATTCTTGATGTCGAGCTTCTCGGGCGACTTGAGCCGCTCGAAGAAGGTGAAGCGGAAATCGTCCGCCGTCATCTTGCTGCCGTCATGGAACGTCACATCGTCGCGCAGTTGCGCGGTCAGCGACAGGCCATCCTTGGCCATTTCCCACTTGGCGATCAGATTGGGGATGAGCTTGAGATCGGGCGCCTGGGTGAGCGGCTGGTTGAACACCAACTTGTAAAGCGGCTGCGCATCCGGCGTGAAATGAAGATTGGGATCCCAACCGGGAACGTCGCTGGGCCAGCCGATGGTCACCGCGTCGGCGCCGTCGGCATAAGCCACCAGGCTGTCGGCGAATACACCACTTCCGACCACGCCAAGGCCGAGCATCTGCAGCAAAGTGCGGCGTTCGATTTCGTGCGTCATTGAGAAATCCCCCTGTCGTTGCCGTTATCGCTCAATCTCCGATCGGGACCGGAAACGAGACGACACCGTGCCAGACGCCGCGCGGCTTACGCCCGGCGTTTCGCGGTGAGGTCGCGTGCCCAGAGGGATCGGGCAACTCGTTACACGGCCGTCGCGCGGCCGTGGCCTCGTCTTGGCGAACCAATTATTTGAAGCTTAAAATGGATACTGTTTACACGCAACAGCCAGAAGGCCCCTGCACCGGAGATTCTTCAGGCACTCGCTGGCGCAAATTCCGGCAACCTGGCGCTTCAGCCGACCAGCCGGGTGCGCGTCATCGGGAAGTGCGTGTTCGCCCCCGTGAACCGGGGAAACTCATGATAATGCTCGCGCAATTCCTGACGCACCGGCGATGCCATGGCGCCATTGAAGGCCGCGATGTCGTCGAACACAACCTCATTCCCGATCATGTAGTTCGCAGTTGCGAGATCGGTGACGCGCAAATCATCAAGCGGCAGATAACACATGATGCTGCGGATGGCGGGCAGCCGGGCCTGGGTCACCGGATGGGTGTCGAGATAATTGCGGATGAACGCCGCCTCGTCGTCGGCCGGACGATGATAACGCACCACATAGGAGAACGGCGCTTCCAATGGCGCAGGCCGCGGATCGTCGCCCACCGGATAAAAGCGGCGTTCAAAAGCCGCGCCGGTCACAGCGATGCCAACCGGCAATGTTCCAAGAGCGGCGGCGATCGCGCCGCTTGTAACAGCAGCGGCCAGTTGCGCGCGATCGGCGAAATCGAGCATCAACATCATCGCCGGTCCGGCGCCATCGTGATTATAAGGATCGTGCGACGGTCCCTGCGCCGGCGTATAGAGGTCAAAGCTGGCAAGCCCGGCCAAAGCCGACAAAGCCTGACGCGGACCGGCGACAAACCAGGTCTGAGCCGCCACCCTCGAATCCCGAACGGCATCCGCGTCGCCGTCGGACGACGCGCGCAGCGCGATCTCGCAAGTCCAGCTCATGCCGAAATCTCCCGACCCATAGCTCCCATTCCGGCCCGGCGCGGCACAGCGT
The DNA here is from genome assembly GCA_016124795.1 of Rhodopseudomonas sp. Taxonomy (GTDB): domain Bacteria; phylum Pseudomonadota; class Alphaproteobacteria; order Rhizobiales; family Xanthobacteraceae; genus Pseudolabrys. Next base: position 25,070 of record WGNB01000029.1, read on the forward strand.
GTCGACAAAGCTGGATATTTAATGTTTAAAATAATCCCCATTGGCTGCCAGCCGTCAAGCGCCAAGCCGCGCGTTGCCGGATGGCGGCAGCTAGAATTCGGAGGCCATCATGCCGGGCGCACCGGTCGTCAAGTTGCGAGAGACAGCGATCGCACCGGTTATCGATGCCCTGAAGGCGCGCTGGCCCGAACGCACCTCGGTCGCCGAGGCGGTCCGCCTGCATCATGCCAACACCTTGTCCTGGCACCGGCCGCAGCCGCCAGACGCGGTGTTCTTCGCCGAGACCACCGCCGAGGTTCAGGACGTCGTCAAGCTGTGCGCCGACCACAAAGTGCCGCTGATTGCCTTTGGAGCCGGCACGTCTCTGGAAGGCCATATCAACGCGCCGCATGGCGGCGTGTGCATCGACCTGTCGCGAATGAATGCCATCGTGTCGGTCGAAGCCGAAGACCTGACCTGCACGGTGCAGGCCGGGGTCACCCGCAAGCAACTCAACGATCATTTGCGCGACCAGGGCCTGTTCTTTCCGATCGATCCCGGCGCCGACGCCAGCCTCGGCGGCATGGCGGCCACGCGCGCGTCCGGCACCAATGCCGTGCGTTACGGCACCATGCGTGAAAACGTCGTGGCGCTGACCGCGGTGATGCCGGACGGTCGCGTCATCCGCACCGCGCGGCGCGCGCGCAAATCGGCCGCCGGTTACGATCTCACCCGGTTGCTGGTCGGATCGGAAGGCACGCTCGGCATCATCACCGAAGTGACATTACGGCTGCACGGCATTCCGGAAGTCATCGCCGCCGCGATTTGTCCATTCTCGACGATCGAGGATGCCTGCAACACGGCAATCATGGCGATGCAGACCGGATTGCCGCTGGCGCGCGTCGAACTGCTCAACGAGTTGCAGATCCGCGCCTGCAACATCTACTCCAAGCTCACGCTTGCCGAGACGCCGACTCTGTTCGTCGAATTTCACGGCAGCCAGAACACGGTCGACGAACAGGTCGCGCTGTTCAAAGCCATCACCGCCGACAATAACGGCGGCGAATTCCAATGGTCGACGCGGCCCGAGGAACGCTCGAAGCTCTGGCAGGCGCGGCATGACGCCGCCTATTCCTGTCTGGTGCTGCGCCCCGGCGCCCAGGTGGTGGCGACCGATGTCTGCGTGCCGATTTCACGGCTGGCCGAATGCGTCACCGCGACCAAGCAGGATCTCGCCGACAGCGGCTTGTTCGGTCCGATCGTCGGCCATGTCGGCGATGGCAATTTCCATGTCGCCGTCCTGTTCAACCGCGACGATCCGGACGATGTCGCCCGGATGAAAGCCTTCACCGAACGGCTGGCGATGCGCGCCATCGCGATGGACGGCACCTGCACCGGCGAACACGGCGTCGGCCAGGGCAAGATGTCCTATCTCGACGCCGAATACGGTAACGCGCTTGATTTCATGCGCCAGATCAAACGCACTTTCGACCCCGACAACATCATGAACCCGGGGAAGATTTTCACACTCTGACCGCGGCGGCGGGGCCGGCCGACCGGCCAAAGTGAAGGCCGGAACGCAGGCCGCGCTTGGCTCCGCCGGGATACTGGATACAATATACAGAATCGCAATCACAAGTTTTAAACATCATGACCAACAGTCTTGCCGTGTCGGCACCCCTGCCCCTGCGGCCCAATTCGCTCCGCGAGCAAATTCGCGAGTCCATTCGACGCCAGCTGCAGCACGGCGAGATCGGCCCGGACGAACGGCTGGTCGATGTCGAAATCGCCAACAAGCTCGGTGTGTCGCGAATGCCCGTGCGCGAGGCTTTGTTGCAGCTCGTCAACGAAGGCTATCTGGTCAGCACGACGCGCGGCTTCATGCTGCCGACCCTGTCGTTGCAGGACATCAAGGATATCTTTGAAGTCCGCAAGCTGCTGGAGCCGCCGGCCGCCGCCAACGCGGCGCGCAATCTTACGCCCGAAGGCGCGGCAACCTTGCGCCAGGCACTCACAAGCGCCCGCAAGGCGCACGCCGCGCGCGACGTCGACGAACTGGCCGCCGCCAACCGGCTATTCCGCGCCACATGGCTCGCCGCCGAATCCAACTGGCGCATGGCCGCGACCATTCAACGCTTCATCGACCAGGTTCAGGTGGTTCGGCTCGGCACGCTCGACGATCCGCGCACCCAGGACATCGTGCTCGACGGCCTTGAAAAGCTGGTCAGCGCCTTCGAGCGGCACGACGCGGCCGCCGCCGAGACCTTCATGATGGCGTTTATTCTCGACGCCGAACGCTGCTTTTTCGCCGGCCATGAAAAGCGCCAGCGCGAAGGCAAGGCGCCCGCACTCAAGGTGGGCGCCTGAATGGCGATCGCCGTCGGTCGGGAGCTTCAGCCGTGAATTTGCAAGAGATGACGTTGCGCCGCCGTCTCGGCCAACAGCCAATCGCCGTGCTATGGATGTCCGTCGGTTCGACCACCGTCATCGAACTGGCGCGATCGGCCCAGGCCGACGCCATCGTCATCGATATGCAGCACGGTCTTTGGGATCGGGCCACGCTGGAACAAGCCGTCGGCGCGGTCGCGCCGGGCGCTTCGGCGCTGGTGCGGGTTGCCGAGAATTCACCGATCGCCATCGGCCAGGCGCTCGATAGCGGCGCCGAGGGCGTCATCATTCCCCTGATCGAAAGCGCCAGCGAGGCCGCGCAAGCCGTCGCCGCCGCGCGCTTCCCGCCGGACGGCAACCGCTCCGGCGGCGGCGTCCGGCCGTTGGCCGGCGACTTCATGGCCTATCTTGCGACCGCCAACGAACGCACCGTGGTCGGCGTCATGATCGAGACCGCGCGCGGCGTCGAGAATGCGGCCGCCATTGCGGCAACGCCCGGTGTCGACTTCGTGCTGATCGGCACCGGCGATCTGTCGCTGTCGCTCGGCGCCGCGGACAACGAAAAGGCCTGCCGCAAGATTTTGAAGGCCTGCGGCAAGGCCGGGATTGCCTGCGCGATCTATACCGGGAACGCCGACCAGGCCGCCGCCCGCGCCAACGAAGGCTATGCCATGGTGATCGCGGCCAACGACATCGGCGTCGTCGCCCAGGGCTTCAGCGACGCGATGCGACGCTTCCGCGACGCCATCAAGACCCCCGCGGCCACCTGACCCGTCGTTACGTCGACCGCTGGCCGCGCCCGAGCCATTGCGGATCGATCACCGGCAGCGGGATCGCATCGATCAGGACCTTTGTGTAGTCGTGGTGCGGCGACGCAAAGACCTGTTCGCAGGCGCCCTGTTCCACCACCCGGCCGCCGGACAACACATAAACCCGGTCGCACACCGCCCGCACCACCGACAAATCGTGGCTGATGAAGGCCATCGACAAATTCATGTCGCGCTTGAGCTCGCCGAGCAATTGCAACACCTGCGCCTGGGTCGACACGTCCAGGCCGGAGACGATCTCGTCGGCGAGGACGAAATCCGGCGCCAGCACGACCGCGCGCGCAATACCGACCCGCTGACGCTGACCGCCGGACAATTCGTGCGGATAGCGCTCGAGCGCCGAAGCCGGAAGGCCGACGCGATCGAGCACGGCGCGCACCTGCACCTCCGCCTCGCGGCGGTCGCGCGCCAGACCATGTAGCAATAACGGCGCGATCAGAATGTGCCGAATATCGTGACGCGGATTGAGCGACGACATCGGGTCCTGGAAAATCATCTGCATCCGTTTACGCAACGGCCGCAGCGCGTCTTCCTTGAGCCCGACGATCTCGTGGCGATCGAAGCGGATCGATCCATCGGCGACCGGCACCAGGCCGAGCAAGGCGCGCCCGAGCGTGGTCTTGCCGGAGCCGGACTCGCCGACAATGCCGACGGTCTGGCCACGCCCGATGACGACATCGACGCCGTGCAGCACCCGCTTTTCCGGCTTCGCCCGTCCGAAGGCGCTGCGCTGACCGCCATAGGCCACGACGACACCACGGGCGTCGATCAAGGCCTGCTCGGAGATCGTCAGTGGATCAGACATGGCCGGCCCTTTCACGATCGAAGGCGGCGATCTCGGCGCGGCAATCCGCGAAAACCGTTTCCGGCACGGGCGCCAGTCCACGGCCCGGCTGATCATAACGCGGGCAGGCATCCATCAGCGCGCGGGTGTAGGGATGGCGCGGCGCATCGAGCAGGTCCTTGACGCGGCCCTGCTCCATCGTCTTGCCCATATAAAGCAACGTGGCGCGGTCGCAGATCTGCGCCACCACGCCGAGATCGTGAGTCACGAAGACGACGCCGGTGCCGTGGCGCTCCTGCATGGCGCGAATGAGCCGCAGAATCTGTTTCTGTACGGTGACGTCGAGCGCCGTCGTCGGCTCGTCGGCAATCACCAGTTTCGGCTCGAGCGCGAAAGCCGCGGCGATCAAGACACGCTGGCGCATTCCGCCGGACAGCTCATGCGGGAAGGCTTTCATCACCCGCTCGGGTTCGGCCATCTGAACTTCATCGAGCAATTGCAGCGCGCGCAGGCGCGCGTCCGCGGCCGACAGACCGCGCCACAGCCGCAATCCATCGGTCAGTTGCGCTTCAATCCGGCGACCGGGGTTCAGCGCGGTCAAGGGATCTTGCGGGATCAGCGAAACGGTCGCGCCCAGCAATTTCCGGCGCGACGACGCATCGAGCGTCAGCAGATCGACGCCTTCGAGTGCGATCGAGCCGCTCGCAATCCGGATACCGCGCGGCAGGATGCCGAGGATCGCCTTGGCAATGGTCGATTTGCCGGCGCCGCTTTCGCCGACCAGACCGTGAACCTCGCCGGCCGCGATATCGAGCGAGACGTCGCGCAGGATCGGCGTTTCGCCGTTGCGCCCGGTTACCGCGTTGAGGTGAGAGATCGATAACAGCGGCGCGGTCATCGCTGCATCACCGGGTCGAGCGCGCGACGCAGGCCATCGCCAAGCTGGTTGAACGCCAGAACGGTCGCAAACAGCGCCGCCAGCGGCGCGGCGAAGACCCACCAGGCCTGATAGATGATCTGGCGGCCCTGCGCGATCATGCCGCCCCAGGTCGGGGTATCGGACGACACCGACAGGCCGACAAAGGACAAGATCGCCTCGACGATCACCGCGATGCCCATTTCGAGTGTGATCAACGCCAACAGGACCGGTGCGACATTGGGCAGAATCTCGCGAAACAATATCGTCCAGCGGCCAAAGCCAAGCGTGCGGGCGGCGGTCACGTAATCGCCCTGCGCCTGCGCCATCGTCTCGGCGCGCACCACCCGGGCAAAGCGGGTCCAGTCGATAATGGCGATGGCGGCGATGACCGAGGTGACCCCCGAGCCCATGATGGCGACGACGAGAATCGAGAGCAGCACCGGCGGGAACGCCATCCAGATTTCGATCAGGCGCGACACCACGGTATCGGTCACGCCGCGAAAATAGCCGGCGAGCAACCCGAGCAGCGTGCCGACCAGCGCGGCCAGCGTGGCGGCGACAAAGGCCACCGTCAGCGCGATCCGGGTGCCGTAAATCAGACGCGACAGCACATCGCGACCGAGATCGTCGGTACCGAGCAGGAAACCCGGGTCGTAATCGGCAAAGCCGAGGGGCGGCAGCGTGCCCGACATCAGGTCCTGCGCCAGCGGATCGTGCGGCGCGATCAGCGGCGCGGCCAAGGCAACGACAACCAGAAACAGGATAAAGCCACCGCCCCAGACCACTTTGGGCTGGCGCGCCAGCGCCTGAAGCCGGCGGCGGCCGCGTGACGGCGCACCGGTCGTCGCAATGATGGTTGCGCTATCCGCCATGACGAAGCCGCGGATTGAGGGCGACGGCGCCGAGATCGACCGCCAGATTGACCAGGATGAACAACGCGCCGAACACCAGCACCAAGCCTTGAATAAGCGGCAGGTCGCGATTGATGACGGCGTCGATCGCCATCGCGCCGATGCCGGGATAAGCGAAAATGCGCTCGACGATCACGGTGCCGCCGATCAGGAAGGTGAACTGCACGCCGGTCAGCGCCAGCGTCGGCCCGACCGCGTTGCGCAACGCCTCGCCGATCACCAGCCGCGATTCCGAAAAGCCCTTGACCCGGGCGACCAGCACGTAGTCCTGCATCATCGCCTCGCTCAAGGCTTCCTTGAGAATACGGACGATGACGGCGGCCAGCGGCAAGGCCAGCGCCAGCACCGGCATGACCATATGGGCGACAATGTCGCCGGCGATGGCGAAGCGTCCGCGCAGCAGGCTTTCAATCAAATAGAAATGGCTGACGAAGGGTACGCCGACGCTGGGGTCCATCCGGCCGGACAGCGGCAGCACCGGCCACAACACGCCGAGCACCAGCACGAAAGCCAAAGCCCAGACGAAATCCGGCACCGCCAGCATCAGTCCGTTGACGCCGTCGACCGCCGCTTCGGCTTTGCGGCCCCGCACCAGTGTTCCGGCTATGGCGATCGCACCGCCGAGGCCGACCGCCACCGCACAGGCGGCGGTCGCCAGTTCGAGCGTCGCCGGCAGACGCTCGCTCAGCAATTCAAGGACGTCACGATGCAGCGAAATCGACACCCCGAAATCGCCGCGCAGCACGCCGGCCAGCCAGATTCCGAATTGCACCAGCAAAGGCTGATCGAGACCGTAGCGGGCGCGCAGTTCCGCGACGTCGGCGGCGCTCGCGCCGGCGCCGATCATCATCGCCACCGGATCGCCCGGCGCGACCCGCAACAGCAGGAACACGACCACCGCGACGCCAAACAGCGTCACGATGGCCATGCCAATACGTTTGGCCAGAACCGCGGCGATCACCCGCATCGCATCAAACCAGGTTCGTCAATCGCCCCAGCCGGCCGTCGCACCCTCACGCCTTCTTCGACACGAGCGTCGGCTGGAGCGCGCCCGAGATATTCGGGATCACCTTCAGCTCCGACTTGTACACCACCGGCTGGGCATATTGCAGCAGGCCGATCACATCGCCCTGCTCGGCGACGTATTTGCTGACCGCTTTCCAGCCGGCGATGCGCTTCTTCTCGTCGGTCTCGCCCCACAGCGGGCCGATCATCGCGTCGACGTCCTTGCTCTTCCAGCTCGAGTGCGGCGACGGTCCGAACATGGCGAAGCCGGTCGAGGTGGTCGGATCGCCGATCGCGTTGCCCCAGTTGTAAAAGGCGAAGGGCGCCAGCTTGTGGCTGGTGCGCAGCTGGAAATGCTTGGCGACCTCGTAGACTTCGATCTCCGCGTCGAGGCCGATCTTGCGCCACATGCCGACGATCGCCTGGATCATCTCGTAGTCTTTCGGCTTGAGACCGCGGGTGGTCTGGATCTTGGTCTTGAGCGGCTTTTCCGGCGAATAGCCGGCCGCCTTCATCAAAGCCGCCGCCTTCTTGGGATCGTGGACGACCTTGATCGACGGATCGAAGGCTTCGTATTCCGGCGCTTCCAGCGTCGCCAGCGGCACGCCATAGCCGCGCAGCAGCCGCTTGACGATCGCCTGCTTGTCGATGGCGAGATTGGCCGCCAGACGGACGTCCTTGGTCAGGGTCTTGGCGTCATCGGAATTAATGAAGATCATGCCGATGTCGGTGATCGGGGTCGCCACGCCGGTCAGGCCCTTCTTTTTCTTCAGCCGGTCGAATTCCTCGTAAGGAATTTCCAGCGTCAGATCGGACGAACCGCTTTCGATTTCGGCGACGCGGCTGGTGGCGTCGGTGACGAATTTGAACACCACGGTTTGGAAGGCCGGCTTGCCGCCCCAGTATTTCGGATTGGCCTTGAGCCGCAGGAAGGCGTTGCCCTGATATTCGTCGACCATATAAGGCCCGGTGCCGATCGGTTTCTTTTCGAAGCCTTCCGCGCCGACCTTGGTGTAATAGGCCTTCGGCAGGACGTAGCCGGTCAGGAACGCCATCCACTTGAACAGCACCGGATCGTATTGCTTGGCGTCGGCCGTCACCCGCTTGCCGTCGATCTTGAAATTGCTCAGCTCCGACCAGACGAAGGTGATCGGGTTGCCGGTCTTGGGATCGGCGGCGCGCTCCAGCGACCAGACGACGTCCTCCGGCGTGAACGGCGAACCGTCATGCCAGGTCACGCCTTCGCGCACGTCCATCCAGACTTTCTTCTTGTCGTCGCTCCAGCCCCAGGCCGTCAGCAGGCCGGGCTCGAACGCCAAATTCGGCTTCTGGCCGACGAACTGATCGAACACCGAGCGATAGATCGCCTGGATGCTCGGGTTGACCGCCGACGGACCGACCGTCGGGTCGAAGGCCGGCAGGTTGACGTTGAAGGCGATGGTCAGCGTATCGCCGACAGCGGCCTGGGCGACACCACCCGGTCCGATCAGACTGGTAATCAACGCGCCCGCGCCAAGCGCAAGCGTATCACGACGGGTCGGCGTAAACATGACAGTCCCCTCCGGTTACAATCCAACTGATGACGACAAGCCTAGATACTTTAAACCTAAAACAAACCCGCGAACCCGCCAAGGTGCATTTCGCGCCATTTGAACGGCCGCGCGCATCAATCTGAGGCAGACAAAACGTCGCCGTCAATTCAGCGCAGACGTTGCGCCAGCAAATAGCCCGACCCGCCGCCAAGCCCCGGTCCGGGATGGGTCGACGCGCCGATATGATAGAGGCCCGGCACATGGGTCCGGTGATTGACCGAGGACTTGAACGGCCGCCAGATAAAGAACTGATCGAGGCCGCAATAGCCGCCGTAAGGATCGCCGCCCACCAGATTGACGTTCATGGCTTCGAGATCGGCGGGCGAATAGACGCGCCGGGCGATGATGCTATCGCGGAAACCGTCGATCTGGCTGGCAAGGATGGCCTCGACACGATCGGCATAGGCTTCACGCAGCGCCTCGCTCCATCGGCCGTCGCCCGGCGCGGCAAGCTCGCCGGCGGCATCGCCTTTGATGAAGCGCGGCATCTCCGGCAATTGCAGCCACAGGGTCGCCTTGCCGTCCGGCGCGCGCGACGGGTCGAGCGCGGTCGGTTGACCGACGCAGATCGTCGGCACCGCCGGCAGCAGTCCGCGTTCGCATTCGTTGCTGGCGCGCGATACGCCGTCCAGGCCGGGCGTTAGATGCAACAGCGCGACCTTGCTTAATTCGCCGCGCGGATCGTGTGTCCAGCGCGGCGGCGCCGAAAGCGCGTAATGAATTTGCATGTCGCCCTTGCCATGACGAAAGCGGCTCAGGCCGATGCTGACATCGTCCGGCAAAGGCCGGTCCTTCAGCAAACGGCGATAGAGCTGGTCCGGCGCCACCGAGCATATCACGCCTTGCCGAGCCGACAGGACCGAGCCATCGGCAAGCCGAACGCCACGGGCCTTGCCCTGCCCATCGAGCTCAATCCGCTCGACATCGGCGGACGTAGCAATCGTCCCACCGCGCTCGGCGATCAAACGTTCGAATGCGGAAATTATGTTTTGTGCGCCACCCTTGACGATCGGCGCACCGGCGGCCTCCAGCGCGAAGCCGATGACCTTGACCATCTCGCCGCCATAGGCGCTTTCGGGCGACAGCCCACAGTGCAATACCCACGGCGCAAAGAGCGCCTGTGTCACGTCGGAACGATAACGGGTCTCGAGGTGGGCGCGGCCGGATGACAGAGCCTCGCCGAAGAAGCCGGCCAGACCGCGCAAGCCGCGCCGCCAGGCTTCTCCGACAATCAGCTTCAGCGTCGCCGTCGACCACAGCGACCCGCCGAGCAGACCAAACACCAGACCGGCATTGCCGCCGAAGGCCTGCATTTCGCCGTCGAAAGTCTTGCCATCGCCGGGCGACAGCGCGTCGAAACTGGCGATATTCCGGGCTCGATTTTTGTCCAGCACCGTATAACGGCCATCCGGCAGCAGCACGCCGGTCGGCGTGTCGCTGTCGGCGAATTCAAGCCCATGCCGCGCCAGGTCTGCGCCGAGCGCGGCAAAGGCCGGCGACGTCACGAACAAAACGAACGTGGTCGCCATGACATCGTGGATAAAGCCCGGCGCGGTCGCCGCCTCGGTGCGAATGCAGCCGCCGATCCGGTCGTTGCGCTCCAGCACAGCGACCTTATGGCCCTTGCCGCCCAGCATGGCGGCACAGACCAGAGCGTTAATGCCGCTACCGACGACAATATAGTCCGCGTCGCCGGCGCGACCGGACGGCGCCACGGCTTAGCCCGCCACCAGCGCCAGCACCCGCAACGGCGAGCCCGAACCTTTTTCGATCTTGAGCGGCGGCGTGATCAGCAAGGCACCTGTCGGCGGCAATTGATCGAGATTGCACAGGCTGGCGAGACCGAGCTTCTTGGCGCCATGCATCAGATGATGCGCCGGGAACGCCGGCTCGAAAGCATAAGCCTGACCGTGGTCGGTGCCGACCGCCTCGACGCCCCAGCCGTTAACGTCACGCTCGTTGACCAGGAAGGTCACCGCCGCCGTGCTCGGGCCAGGCGAATGCGGACCGTCTTCCTTGCCATTCAGGAAGGCCGGCGAGTCGCCGCGCTTCGACCAGCCGGTCCGCATCAGCACCCAGGCGCCGGCCGGGATCTTGCCATGCTGCTTTTCCCAGGCCTCGATATGCGAGGGCTCCATGACAAATCGTTCGTCGGCTTCGACTTCCTTGGTGCAGTCGATGACACAGGCCGGCGCGACGAAACGCTGGACCGGCAGCGTGTCGGTGAAGCCGTCGGCGTAATGCTGACCGGTGACCCAATGCACCGGCGCGTCGAAATGGGTCCCGGTATGCTCGCCCATCGACAGGTTGTTCCAGTACCAGCCCGGGCCGCGCTCGTCGTAATGGGAAATCTCGGTGATGGTGAAGGGATTGGACGGCGCGAACGGCGGCGGCAATTGAATGACCGGCGTCGAGGGCCGCAGGGTCTGCGTCAGATCGACGACCCGAACCGCGTTGGTGGCGATGGCTTCGGCCAGTTGTGTCAAGAGCGTCGCGGACATGGGCTACTCCTCGGAGTGTGGGTCGAACCGTTTCATGATGCACGGGACGCACGATGCACGGCAGACGCATTATGCATAGCGGAGGCATCGCGTGAATTGCAGTATGGGCAAACTTGAGGCCCCGGCTGCAATTATTTTAGAGTTGAAATAATATCGGCGCCGGGCGTAGTGTCAATCATCGGTTCCGACATATGCAATCGTGACAACAGGACCCGCTTCCTTGAACGAGCGGGACCGGTGGTGCCGATGGCGCGTTTGTTTTATGCTTGGATGATCGAGAAGTTGTGAAGTCGCGGCGGCCGCCCCGGCGACCGCCGGTCCGCAAAGCCCTTCGATCGGGGGGCCGGGCCGATCCGGCGGCATCAGTGAAGCGGAGCGCGCGATGGCGGAACGATCATTTGCCAAGGAAGTACGCGATCTGGAGCTCGGCGCCGGCGAGGAATTTCGCGGCGAAGGCATCCTCGCCATTACCAAGGCGCTTTTGCAGTCCGGAGTCGGCTATGTCGGCGGCTATCAGGGCGCGCCGATTTCCCATCTGATGGACGTCCTGAACGATGCCCAGGACACGCTCGACAAACTCGGCGTCCAGTTCTCAAATTCAGCGTCGGAAGCCGCCGCCGCCGCGTCGCTTGCCGCTTCGGTGATGTATCCGATCCGCGGCGCTGTCACCTTCAAGGCGCCGGTCGGCGTCAACGTCGCCTCCGACGCGCTGGCCAACCTGACTTCAGGCGGCGTCACCGGCGGCGCACTGATCATCATCGGCGAGGATTACGGCGAAGGCTCCTCGATCATGCAGGAGCGGTCTCATTCATTCGCGATGAAATCGCAGATGTGGCTGCTCGATCCGCGCCCCAATCTGGAATCGATCGTGCGCGCGGTCGAGGAAGGCTTCGAACTGTCCGAGGTGTCAAACACGCCGGTGATGCTGGAAGTGCGCATTCGCGCCTGCCACGTCCACGGCAGCTTCATCGCCAAGGACAACAAGCCGCCGCCATTCACTTTGCGCCAGGCGCTGGAAAGCCCGAAGCGCGACACCGGCCGCATCGTGCTGCCGCCGGCCTCCTACCTACACGAAAAGGAAAAGATCGAGCAGCGCTGGCCGGCCGCCGTCAACTTCATCAAGACGCGCAAGCTCAATGAGTTCTTCGACGGCGACCTGACCGATGTCGGCATCGTCACGCAGGGCGGCATGTACAATGGCGTGATCCGCGCGCTGGAGCGGCTTGGCCTCGCCGACGTCTGGGGCCAGAGCCGGGTGCCGATCTACGTGATGAACGTCACCTACCCGGTCATCGACGACGAAGTCGCCGAGTTTTGCGCCAGCAAGAAAGCGGTGCTGATCGTCGAGGAAGGCCAGCCCGAACATATCGAGCAGGCGATCGCCACCATTCTGCGCCGGCGCGACATCAACACCAAGATCTATGGCAAGGGCGCCTTGCCGATGGCCGGCGAATACACCGCCGATGTCATGCTCAAGGGCGTCCGCAGTTTCCTCGCCAGCGCCGCGCCGGATGCCCTGACCGATCAGGTCCGCGCGCCGAACGCGCCCAACATTAACGACGACAGCCGGGTTCAGGCGCTGGCCAGCGCGGTGCCGCCGCGCCCGCCGGGTTTCTGCACCGGCTGCCCGGAACGGCCGATCTTCGCCGCCATGAAGCTGGTCGAAAAGGAAACCGGATCGCACCACGTCGCCAGCGATATCGGTTGCCACCTGTTCTCGTGCCTGCCGCCTTTCAATCTCGGCGCCACGACGATGGGTTACGGTCTGGGTCCGGCATCGGCGGCGGCCTTCAACGTCAAGACCGACAAGAAGTCGATCTCGATGATCGGCGATGGCGGCTTCTGGCACAACGGTCTGACCTCCAGCGTCGGCAATGCCGTCTACAACAAGCACGACGGCGTGATCATCGTCATCGACAATTTCTATTCGTCGGCGACCGGCGGCCAGGACATTCTGTCGTCGCGGGCCGATACTGAATCGCGTTCAACCCAGCATCCGATCAAGAAGGCGGTCGAAGGCGTCGGCGCCACCTGGGTCCGGCAGATCGACAACACCTACAACGTCGGCAAGATGCGCGACACGCTCAAGGAAGCGCTCGCCAATAACGAGCCGGGTCCGAAGGTGATCGTGGCCTCGTCGGAATGCATGCTTAACAAGCAGCGCCGGGTCAAACCGCTGTTCAACAAGGCGGTCAAGGACGGCGAGCGCAAGGTGCGCGAGCGTTTCGGCGTCGATGAAGACGTCTGCACCGGCGACCATGCCTGCATCCGGCTGTCGGGCTGCCCGTCCCTGTCGGTCAAGCACAGCGCCGATCCGCTCAAGGACGATCCGGTCGCGGCGATCGACAACAGCTGTGTCGGCTGCGGCAATTGCGGCGAGGTTTCGGAAGCGGCGGTGCTGTGTCCGTCGTTCTACCGCGCCGACATCATTTACAATCCGACCGGCTTCGACCGGTTCATGGCGCGGATGCGCGGCGCGGTGATCGGCTTCCTGCAACGCCGCCGGGCACGCCGCCGTGTCGCCTTCGCTTGATCGGCAGACTTATCCAATGACAGCAGCGCCATCCACCCAGTCCCGTCTCGACACCACCCGCCCGCTCGCCATCGCCGTCATGGCCATGGGCGGTCAGGGCGGCGGCGTTCTCGTCGACTGGATTGTCGCCCTGTGCGAGAGCCAAGGCTGGTCGGCGCAATCGACCTCGGTGCCCGGCGTCGCGCAACGGACCGGGGCCACGGTCTATTTCATCGAGGCGATGCCGATCCCGCAGGACGCCCCGCGCGGTCTCAAGCCGGTGCTGTCGCTGATGGTGGTGCCCGGCGAAGTCGATATCGTGATCGGCGCCGAATTGATGGAAGCCGGCCGCGCGATCCAGCGCGGCTTCGTGACGCCCGACCGCACGACCCTGATCGCCTCGGCGCATCGCCATTATGCGGTCGCCGAAAAACAGGTCCCGGGTGATGGCATCGGAAGTTCCGAAGCGGTCTATGCCGCGGCGTCGGTCGCCGCCAAGCGCTTCATCGCCTTCGACATGGCCGTGCTCGCCGAACAGGCCGGCAGCGCCGTTTCGGCGGTCCTGTTCGGCGCGGTGGCGGCGGCCAACGTCTTGCCGTTCGCCCGCACCGCGTTCGAAGAAACGGTACGCGCCTCGGGCGTCGGCGTCGCCGGCAGTCTGCGCGCCTTCGCGCTCGGCTACGAACGGACCCAATCGAACGCCACGTCGGACGCCCCGCCGCTGGTGCCGGCCGCCAACGCCAAGACCTATCCGGCGCTCACGCCGGTCGGCCACGCCGGTTATGACGCCTTGGTGGCGCGCGCGCTCAAAGCCTTTCCACCCGAAACCTACGACATGGTCGGCGCAGGCCTGCAACGCACGGTGGACTTCCAGGACGTCGCCTACGGCGGCGAATATCTCGACCTTTTACGCGGCCTGTTGGCGCTCGATCAGGAAACCAACGGCGCGGCGCGCGGCTTTGCGTTGACCCGCACGGCCGCCAAGTATCTCGCCGTCGCCATGGCCTACGACGACGTCTACCGCGTCGCCGATCTCAAGACCCGCGGCACGCGCTTCGAACGTGTCCGCAATGAAGTCGCGGCCGCGCCCGATCAACTGGTCTACATGACCGAATACATGCACCCGCGCATGGACGAAGTCTGCGGCTCGCTGCCACGCTGGCTCGGCCGCTTCATCGAAAACCGGCCCGGCCTGTTCAAGGCGCTCGACAAGATCGTCAACAAGGGCCGGCGGGTGCAGACCGGCACCATTCGCTGGTTCCTCGTGCTCTATATGCTCGGGGGAATGCGGCGATTCCGGCGCGGTACGCTGCGTCACTTCAATGAGGTGCAGCACCGCGATGCCTGGCTCGATCGCGTCAGAGCGGCGGCGCCGAAGGACTACGGCCTGGCCGTCGAATTGTTGGCGACGCGTCGTCTCGTCAAGGGCTATTCGGACACCCATGCGCGCGGTCAGTCGAAATTCGACAAGGTGATGGCCGGCGCCGCCAAACTCGAAGGCCGGCCGGATGCCGCCGATTGGGTCCGCCGCCTGCGCGAGGCCGCGCTCAAGGACGAAGACGGCATCGCGCTATCCGGCGCGCTCAAGACCGTCGACAGTTTCGTCTAGTCTGAATATCATGGACCGAAGCAGCGACACCCTTCTCCGGGCCATCGCGTCATTCGGACAATCAATATTGAAATACGACCGGCGACGGTCTCGGGTCTTGCGAGGCCCGGACGTCGCAGAAAATGAAATGACCTGCTAAAACAGCGTCCGCAGATAAGCCCCATAGCTGCTTTTGCCGAGCGCGTCCGCCAGCCTGATGAGCTGGTCGGCGTCGATGAAGCCCAGTCGAAACGCGATCTCCTCCGGACAGGCGATCTTGAAGCCTTGCCGCTTTTCCAGCGTGCGCACGAACTCCGCCGCCTCGAGCAGACTGTCCGGCGTGCCGGTGTCGAGCCAGGCAAAACCCCGCCCCATCCTCTCCACCGAAAGCTCCCCGCGCTCAAGATAGGCGCGATTGACATCCGTGATCTCCAGCTCGCCGCGCGCCGAAGGCTTCAGACCGGCGGCGATGTCGACGACCGTTTCATCGTAGAAATACAGACCGGTCACCGCCCAGGACGATTTCGGCCGCAGCGGCTTTTCCTCGATCGACAGCGCCTTCATGGCTTCATCGAACTCGACGACGCCATAACGCTCGGGATCATTGACATGATAAGCGAAGACCGTAGCCCCGTTCGATCGCCTGACAGCCCGCTGCAATAACTCCTGCAAGCCGGCGCCGTAATAAATATTGTCGCCGAGGATAAGACAGGACGGCTGCCCGGCGACGAAATCGGCGCCAATGGTATAAGCCTGCGCCAATCCGCCGGGGTTGGGCTGTTCGGCATAAGTGAAAGACAAACCCCATTTCTGGCCGTCGCCCAGAAGCCGATGGAAATGCGGCAGGTCCTGCGGCGTCGAAATCACCAATATGTCGCGTATGCCAGCGAGCATCAGCGTCGACAACGGAAAGTAGATCATCGGCTTGTCGTAGACCGGCATCAATTGCTTCGAAGTCACGAGCGTCATCGGATGCAAGCGGGTGCCCGCGCCGCCTGCCAGGATAATCCCCTTCATCGCGTCACTTCCTTCCAACCCCTAGCTACGCCCGGTCGAACCGGTATCGATGCGCGGACCGACAAGCCGGTCGAGAACCTTTTCAAGCGACCCACGCCATTCCGGCAGCGCGATGCCATGCACGTCCTTGAGCTTTCGGCTCCCGAGCTGCGAATTGGCCGGGCGACGCGCTGGCGTCGGATAATCCGCAGTCCGGATATGTTTGACCGCAACCGGCACCCGCCCCCGCGCCGAACAGCCGGAAAAAATAGCTTCGGCAAAGCCTGCCCACGATGTCGCTCCCACAGCCCCCATATGAAACGTGCCGGCCAGATCCCGAACGCGCGGGCGATCAAGCAGGTTCGCGGTCACCGCCAGAATGCCGTCGGCAATATCATGCGCCGACGTCGGATTGCCGATCTGATCGTCCACGATCCGCAGCACGTCCTGGCTATCGGCCAGGCGCAACATCGTCTTGACGAAATTCTTGCCGAACGGCGAATAAACCCAGGCCACCCGGAGGATCACGCTCTCCGGCAGGATCGCGCGCACGGCCTGCTCGCCCGCGAGCTTGGTCGCGCCGTAAACTCCGAGCGGAAGCGTCTCATCGCCTTCGAGCCAGGGCGTCGGCTTGGCGCCGTCGAACACATAATCGGTCGACAAGTGGATCAACGGCACGCCAAGCTCCGCCGCCGCGGTAGCGACGGCCGCGGCGCCATCGACATTAACCCGGCGCGCCACCTCGGGCTCGCTTTCGGCCAGATCCACCGCGGTATAGGCAGCGGCCGAGACGATAGCGTCCGGCGATACGGCGCCGAACAATTGCACCGCATTTTTCGGGTCCGCCAGGTCGAAATCCGGACGACCGATCGGAAGAACCGATATGCCCTTGCCGGCGGCCTGTTCGCCGAGCGCGAGCGCGACCTGGCCCGAATGCCCGGTAACGGCTATCCTCATGCCTAACCGACCTTCGCCACGATGCCGAGGCGCTCGCCGCGATAGACTTTCTCGCGTAACGGCCGCCACCAAGGCTCGTTCGCGATATACCAGGCCACGGTCTTTTCGATGCCGGTCTCGAAGGTCTCCTGAGCGCGCCAGCCCAACTCGGCTTCGAGCTTGGTCGCGTCGATCGCATATCGGTGATCGTGCCCCGGCCGATCGGCGACAAACGAGATCAGATCGGCATAGGGTTTCGGCGACGGCCGTATCCGATCGAGGACGGCGCAGATACCTCGCACAACGTCGATGTTCCGGCGCTCATTGCGACCGCCGACGTTATAAGTCTCGCCAGGCCGGCCTCGGCTTCCGATAAGATGCAAGGCGCGAACATGATCCTCGACGTAAAGCCAGTCGCGCACATTCGAGCCATCGCCATAGACCGGCAAGGCCAGGCCGTGCATCGCATTCAGGATCACCAGCGGAATGAGCTTTTCGGGAAAGTGGTAAGGCCCGTAATTATTCGAGCAATTGGAAATGATCGCGGGCAAACCATATGTCCGGTGCCATGCCACCACGAGATGGTCCGAGGCGGCCTTGGAAGCGGAATATGGCGAGCTCGGATCGTAGGCCGTCTCCTCGGTAAACAAGCCATCGGGCCCGAGCGAGCCGTAGACCTCATCGGTCGAAACGTGAAGGAAGCGAAATCCGTCGCGCTGCCCTTCGGGTAATGCCGCCCAATACTCACGCGCCGCCTGCAAAAGCGTGAAGGTGCCGACAACGTTGGTTCTGATGAAATCGTCGGCGCCGGTGATCGATCGGTCGACATGACTTTCCGCGGCAAGATGATAGATGCGATCGGGCTGAAACGACGCCATTGCGTCCCTCACGGTCGCGCTATCGCAGATATCGACCTTCGCAAAACGATAATTAGAGCGCCCGTCGACCACGGCAAGATTGGCGAGATTGCCGGCGTAAGTCAGCTTGTCGAGGTTGAGGACCTCGGCTCCGACATCGAGCACCAAATGACGTACCAGGGCCGAGCCGATGAAGCCAGCCCCGCCGGTTACAAGAATACGCATTGTCTATCCCTTTGACGACCGACGCCGGATACAGAGCCGACCGGTCGGAACCTATGCGAATTTCGCGACATCGTCGGCAAGCGCCGATAGATAAGGCTGGATCGCGTCTTTCGGCGACAGGACCGCATCCGCTTCCGATACCGGCCAATCGATCGCAAGCGCCGGATCGTTCCAGCGCAAACCGCGATCGTGCTGCGGGCTGTAGTAAGACGTCACCAGATAGCCGACCTCGGTATCGGCCTCGAGCGTGCAAAAGCCATGCGCGAAACCCTCCGGGATCCAGAGTTGCGCGCCGCTTCGGCTGTTCAATTCGACGGCGACATGCCGACCGAAGGTCGGCGAAGCCGGCCTGATGTCGACCGCGACATCGAGGATGGCGCCACGCAGGCAACCGATCAATTTGCCCTGAGCGGCCGGCGGCATCTGGAAATGGAGCCCGCGGATCGTTCCAACATGGCGCGAAAGCGACTGATTGTGCTGAACAAACGCCACGTCGGCGACATTCTTGCGGAACAGATCGGCGCGAAATACTTCCGAGAAATAGCCCCGATCGTCGACGATCCGGCCGGGCAAGACCAGAACGACATCGGGGATCGCCAGAGCCTCGAATTTCACGACCGGGCCTCCCCGCCACGCGACATGGCTTCAGTTCCTGCAATCGTTGTCGGCAACGACATTGGGCGCACTTCCCGGCTTGATCACATAAATCGACGGCACGCCCGTGACACAGATCGAATTGGCCTTGATGACATTGCCGGATGAAATGTGCAGCGCGATGCCCGCGTTCTTGACGTCGGAAATCCGGTTACCCTCCACGATCATCCCCGACGATCCACGATCGAGATACATGCCGAAACCGCCGTACCTGGCGGCGCTAATATGGCTGATGCTGTTATTCCGGATCACGGTGCCGTTGAGATCCGCCAAAGTGTAGATGCCGCCGAGATCGGACAATCCGCCATAGCCGATATTGTCGATGACGTTGCCCTCGATCAGATTGTTGCGCGAAATCTTCATGCCGCCCCAGTTCCAACCCACCGATATTCCGGTGTAGGCAAAATTCGAAATTCGATTGCCGGTCACCCGATTGCCGCCGACATCGCCGACCCAGATCGCAACGGCATCCTGACGGATCCGGCCGCCGTCGCGGATCGTATTGTGCGCGATGTCGTTACCGGCATTGATATCCTCGGACTGGGTTGATCGGGTATAGGCACCGGCCGGCTCACCGACGGCGACGGCCCCGGCACCGAGATCCCGGAACGTACTGTTGGCTATTGTCGCCCGGCGGGTGCCCCTGTTCAGCAGAATGGCAAGATCCGCCGTGCCGCTGACGTCGATATGCGTCATAGCCACGTGCGACGCCGAACGTAGTTCGATTGCGGCGGAAGTATCCGGCCCGATCCCCGCTTGCGCCGGCGTGATCCGGTAACCGTCGCGGCCGCGACCGCTGTAAGCGAAGCGCAACCCTTCGACCGTAATGTCATGGGCGCCATCGGTCATCTCAAGTAAACGCTCGGTGCAAGGCAGCACGACCGTCGCGTCGCGCGTCGCCTCCTGCCCGGTTGGCCGGTACGCGATGCGCGAGCCGGTCTGCAACCACTCTCCCGGCTGCAAACCGCCGGCGACGTCGACATTCTCCAGATAGAATTTCTCGCCTTTGCCAAAACGCGCCCAGACGTCCGGATGACTGGCCATGCCATTCAGCGTGATCATGCCCTGCCCGCGATCCATCGACCTGACGTTGAGCCGCGACATAGACCAGTAATGATAGGCGATCACCTCGGACGCATCGTTGACAGCGAGAGCGTCCGGGATCGCGGCCTGATCGTAACGGAAGGCATCGACCCTCACCCCCCGGTCCAGCCGCCGGGGGACCTCGCCGGCTATTGTCAGGAAACCTTTCGCCGGAAACCGCGCACGCATCCGTCGCTGACCATCGACGAACAAAGAACGCGGGCGAAGGTCGCGACAGACGCCGGCGATATCGAAAAGCCAACGATCCCGGGTCGAACCCTTGAGCGTCCTGAGCCTGACACCCCCACTGATCGTCACCGGGCCGGCATCATACGGTTGCAAAACGGTCGCCGCGCCGGGCCCACCGCTTTCCGCAAGCCCGATCCGGATCGGCGACGTCACATCGTAGGTACCGGCCCGGAACGACAGGCAAACATGTTCCGCGGGATGCGCGGCCCGGATCTGTCGCAGCTTCGCCATCGCCGCCGCGATCGAACGCGACGCGATGGATTCTCCCGCACCCGCGGCGGGGCCCGAGACAGAGGCGCCGCCGGCCGATACGACAATTTCGGTGCAATTCCGTACACGCGCCTGCGCGATGCCCGACCACGGCAACAGCAGAACAAGAGGAAGCGCGATACGACACCAGGAAAGCCGCGCAACCCCGCGCGCAGCGGATTTGAAAGCCATTCCGAAGGTCATGAGCAGCCACTCGCGATAGCAACAACGCCGAGGACGCAACAGTTCACGACCAGCCGCGACGGCCCGATGCGCGCGACCGGAGACGTCAATAGCGCAGCCGCCGAGGCCGCCAGTCGGCCCGCATGACCGATGGCCCGACCGACGTGATTTTCCGGGTCCATAACCGCCCTCGCCGCCGGTCCGCCAACAGGCAACTGCACATGATCATCAACCAGAAGAGCGGCCAGGAGAAGGCATAAACATTGAAGAACGACACATTGACGGCCGAAATCAGGAGCAGTGCCGATACGCCGCCGCCACATACAAAATAGAGCACGGCGACAAATCCGATAATGCCGAGAAAGCCAAGATCGTAAAAATAAGCCGCCCCCAGACTCTTCGGATCGAGCAGCGCCCCTTGCGAACGCAAACTCAACAGGGGAATCGGCGGCATACTGACGGTTGGCGCGTACTCGCGATAATTCGAAACGCCGATGAAGTAATCCAGCGTGCTGAGGTGATTACCTTCCTTGATCCATATGATCGGGGCGGTACGCGAAAATACCGAAATATCCTCCAGCATCATTTTGCGATAATCGACGACCTCGTCACTGCGGAACATGATTGCAGCGGGAAGGATCACAAAAGAACATAGATACATTCCGACGGCGGACACCGTCATCAATGTCCAGCTTCGCAAACTCATCACGACCGAACAGGCGACAAGCCAGATATAGGAAAAAAACGAGGTGCGCGAATTCACCAGGACCATAATGACAAGAAACAGGTAGATGCCATAAGGCCCGGTAAGCGTGCGCTTCTTCTGCACCAGCAACCGATAGGAGGCCGCGGCGATCATCAAGGTGCCCAGATAGGCCGGCTCATTGGCAAAGCCGGATACGCGCGGCCAAACCAAAATCATGCCGCCCGGCGGATTGTAGTGCCACAGCGACGGATTCCAGGATCGCACCGGGAATATGGCGTCGAATAGTCCGGTCAAAAGTCCAAACATCTGTATACAGGCAAATGCGACATTACAGATCAGGCCAACCTCGAAGCCGGCAAATATCTCGTCCAGCCGCTTTCTTCTGAGGCCCGCCGCAGCAGCCGCAACGAAGGCGATATAGACAATATATCGGACAATGGCTTCGACATTGAACACCGCGATGAATTTGATCGCCGCGATCGCGAGAAAAGCCATGATCAAGAAAGCCGATTTCTCGGGGAAATCGGCGCCATAGATCAATGGCGTAACGAGGATCAAAACCCACAACAGCGATAGATTCGTCCCGACGTAGACCTGATTAAAAATCGGAAAAGCAGCGAAAAAGCCAAT
Organism: Rhodopseudomonas sp.; assembly: GCA_016124795.1. Classification (GTDB taxonomy): domain Bacteria; phylum Pseudomonadota; class Alphaproteobacteria; order Rhizobiales; family Xanthobacteraceae; genus Pseudolabrys. Next base: position 46,844 of record WGNB01000029.1, read on the forward strand.
AAAATTGGCGTAAGAAAACATTACAACTCGGATGTCATTTCCGAATCTCTTGCCGCCCGTCAACACTAGATTGTCGTCCTTCGATGCGAATTCGCAGGGCCCGAACCGACTCGGATTGACCCCAGGTCACTAAACTCCGCTCGAGCAACGCAATAGATGCCCGCCCTGGAAACCCAGGCAGGCATCGAAAATAAAATCACCATAAATTTCCGTGACGCCGTCAGAAGAATTAATTCACACAAAGACGATTCGTCAAACGCCAATCCCCTCTGAAAGCATCAAATTAAATGCTGCCAGCGCCCCTATTTAAACGCCAAGGAATAAATCCATTGCCAATCTCCCAAACCGCGCCCCGCTCCACAACACGCTACGCGGTCGCAACAAATATCTTTTCGCCACGCCACAAGCCGTACTCGGAAACCAACGGCTCGACGGCAGTAAATTCCCGAAGTGAAAATCCAACACCTCGAATATCGTCCCGAACCCGACGCCCGAACATTCGAGTATGATCGCTTTGTCCGAAGTGCAATTCAGCCTCGCGCGCGCCGCTGATATTGGAATTCAGATATGTCTCATCCCAACCTTCAATGATCGGAAACAACAAGAGAGCGATGCCACCCGGCCGGATTATCCGCTTGAGTTCCGCAAGCGCTTTCCAATGATTCACATGCTCCAATACGTGACTACAAATGGCGACATCCACCGATGAATCCGGGAGATCGATTGCCTCGATATTGAGCGCGACATCGACCGAAGCCGGATTCAAATCAGTCGTCCGATACGAGCCTGCCATGGGCCGCAAAATCTGCTTGAGAACGGGTTCGGGCGCAAAATGCAGAATTTCTTTCCCAGAGATAAGATTCTTATGCTGATCAAGCCACAACCCAAACAATCGGTGTCGCTCCAAGGATCCGCATTTTGGACAACTGGCATCGAAGCGTGGCGGCGAGCCGGATGCCATAAAATACCCGCTGAAGTCGCAGAGATTACAACGTCGCGGGTAAACACCAAACATCGCCTTTGATTGCCTGACAATATAAGGAACCATCCGCAGATATGATTTTAGAGGCTGGCGCATTCAACACTCCATCCAAGGCGACTCTCCCACGTAGCGAGAGTCACGGGAGGCAACCATCATTTATATTGGCTCGAATTCCGATCACGCCGTCAAGGCTGTCGCTTAAACGTTGCGCAATCCAAAGCCTACGGCGAATCAGCCTTGACAACCGAGGAACGAATGAACAAAGGCAGACATTTCAGGGCCGAGACTACACATACTGCTAGAGACTTAAATTCGCCTCTTCGCAAAGCGCGTTTGGCCATTGAGTAATATTGCCACAACAAAAGCGATGGCCTCCGCTCAAAAAGGCTCTTTTGCTTTTTTATTATGCATAATCGCGCTGGTAGATCGTTCGCCACTATGCTCGAAATATTGCCAGCTGTTTCATACACGTCGACCAGCGGCCGATCTATCAATCCGAAAGAAGTCCTGGCGGCCAATCTTAATACAAGGTCCCAATCCTGAAATCGCGGCAAATCGGGATCAAACATGCCGATTTCCTCCAGGAGCGCCTTACGAACCAAAATTGTCTGAGTGCTGACGAAATTTTCCCTCAACAGCGAGGGCAATATATCGCCTTGCCGCAAGGCGATGCTCTCCGGCGGGATATATTCGGCGCTGCCGTTTCTGTTGAAACGTTTCATCCCCGTGTAAACAACCGCGTCAGCGGCATGCAAATTCATATACTCAATCTGCGCCTGCAACTTCTCGGGCAGCCAGGCATCGTCGCTGTCCTGAAAGGCGACGAGGTCGGCCCTGGCCGCAACAATGCCGGTGTTCCGCGCGGCAGCGCCGCCTTTGCGCGCGTCATGGCGCAGATAACGCAGACGGTTGTCGGCGTAACCGGCGATCACATCCCGCGAACCATCGGATGAGGCATCGTCAACCACGATCAACTCGAGATCGCGCCAGGTCTGGGCCAGCACGCTATCGATCGCGCGAGCCAACGTGCCGGCGCGGTTATAGGTTGGAATAATGACCGAGACGACAGGCGTCATCTAGCGTGCTTCACCCAGAACTAAATACATAACCCGCGAATAACCATCAGACGGATCAAATGGGGCACAACGAACCAACATCCGTCGCATCGGCAACAAAGCGCTGCGATAAATTCCAAGCATCACTTCAACGAAAAACAGAATGCCGGATCTCATTTAAAAAATCCCGCATGAAAATAGCCAACAAAACAACATATAACGCCGCCCCTACAAGAACCAACAACCCGACCCGTATAGTCGAGGGCAAAGCGTCCCCCAATTCAATATTGGCGAACCTAACCACAAAAGCCATAACAAACGCGAAGAATGCCGGAAAGAATAGCCTACGCAAAAGAAGGAATATATTCGACCCAATCAAGTCAAGCGTTACCTGCAAGGAGATAACGGTCACAAGGCCTGTCGCAAAAAAGTACGCGGCAACCATCCCGATTAGACCGTGTTGCAACCCCAGCCAAAAAGCCAACAACACGATCGACGTATTAGCGACGCCAAGCGTCCTCAAAACGTCGGCCCTCCCTATCGCCAGCAAAATAATTCCAGTGGTGGATGTTAGCGATTGGAAATATCCCATAGGCGCAATCCAGGCAACAATTTCAGAAACAGGCAACCATTTTGCACCGAGGAAGACTACTACAAACGGCTCGCGTAATGCCCATAAACCGAACATCAAGGGCGCTGTAACGACTGAAATGAGCGACAGTGTTTGAAAATACAGGCGAACGACCCGCTCCAAGTTAGCTTGCTCCCGGCTATACACCGGCAAGAGCGCGCGATTTGTAACTGCGGTCACATTTTGGAGGGGAAACAACAACATTCTATTCGCAATGCTGTACAAGCCGAGACTATCGGCCCCTAAGACCTTGCCAACGAGCGCGGAATCGACATTTCTCGCGAAGTAATTAATGAGGTTGAAAAAAACTAGATTTCCACTGAAAGAAAGGAGACTCTTCAACTCGTCACGACTGAACGCGAATGTCGGACGCCATTTAGAAAAACATATAAATTGAATCGATGATACTACTGCATTAACGATGGCTTGAATTGCGAAACTATAAACGCCATAGCCATTGTAAGCTGCCAGTACACCGCTTGAAAGGCCTAAAAGGCCCGATGAAATTTCAACTGCTGCAACTTTTCTAAATTCGCCATTTCTCTCCAAAAAAGCTAGCTGGACGGCTCCGCCGGCCATAACAGGAAAAACCAGCGCAAGCATCATCAAGACGGGCGTCAATCGCACGGAGTCAAAAAACCAACCCGCGGCTGGAGCCGAAATCGCGACACCTACCCCAACTAAGACACCAAAAGCGATATTCAACCAGAAAACCGTATCGAGAACTACGCCCGTCAGCTTTGGGTTCTGTATCAACGCAGTCGATAGCCCCATATCCCGAAATAAGGTCCCAAAATTTATAATAACAGCAGCCATCGCCATGACGCCGTAATCGGATGGATCCAATAACCGTGAATAAGCGAGAATTGACAAAAACTGGAAACAAACGCGCGCTATCTGACCAACGCCAACCCAACGCACATTAGATGCTGCTGACATATAGAACTAACTACGAACAATCTTCAGAGGAATGCGAAGAACTAATCCATTCAAGGAAATGAATAGATAATCTCTCGGGCTATCAAACATACTTGCGTGACCTCTTCGGCCACTCCCCGCAGAAAATCTTCGTCACTTTACAGCCTATCCGGAAAAATCAGATGAGACATAGTCAGCCGGAACGACTGTTCCTTACGCGAAAAAAGTAAAAATCGGCCCAAGAGGTTTCGTCCGGATCGCAAATATCGAAAGGAAATCGATTCTCGATCTTGCAGAGAAACTCCCATGCTGGAGCATAGGTTTCAATCCACCTGGTAAAGCGACGATGCCTAATATGAGGAACATGACCTGGCAGATCGACGTTACTGCTATATATGCAAATAAAGCGCTCTGCCGATTGGACCAAGCGATGCATATACGCGTTATAAACATCGTCTTCCACGAGATGGTATAGAACATCTAACGACATCGACAACTCGGCAGACACTGATTTTTCTTCAGCGCTCCCCGAGACAAAGAACGCCTTGGTCTTATCCGATGAGAAATCTCGGCGGCAGCGCTTCACCGCTTCGACCGAAACATCGATCCCCGTATATTTTTTATACCTCGCAAGATTTAATTGAGCGCCATCGCCACAACCAAACTCGACGACACTTTCGATGTTATTGTCATCCACGAACTGATTTATAATTTCCGATTTGAATAGCGCCAGGCGGCCATACGAGCCTGGGCCGGATGTACCGCCATGACGATAGCGCGCATCCCAATAAGACGACGAAGTCTTAAAATTCTCTGGCTTACGTACGAGCCGCAAAAGAAGGCGGATCATTGCCCCCAATATTGGGACAGAGACCAAACGCCGCTTAACGGGCCGTAGGGCCTCTATAAGACGAGATACAGATTTTGAGGGCATATCAGTCACCATCTACAATTTTATCGTACAGGCTTTCCAAAAGCCTCGTGCAGTCGCGTATATCGAACCGACCTTTCACGAACTCTCGCGCTTCGTAGGCCATTGTTTGATTCAATTCGGGGTTTGAGAGAACCCTGATCAAGCATTCGGATAAGGCCTTCGAATTTCGTTCTTCAAATTTGAAGCCTGTCACGCCATTGATAATTCCTTCGTCGGCGCCCCCGAGCGCCGAAGTGACTACCGGCACACCCGCAGCCTGTGCCTCGAGCAACACAAGACCAAATCCTTCTGCGTCACCATTTTCCGCCCTGACACTTGGCAAACAAAAAACGCGTGAACTGCCCAGTTCCGCCTTAATCTGCGCGTGAGGCATGCCCCCCATAAATCTCGCACAAACCCCAAGCTCTCGCGATTTCTGCTCTAGGCTATACCTCAACGGGCCATCACCAATGACGGTCAACTCGGCGTTCGGAATTACTCGCTGAACGCTCTCCATCGCGCTTATGAGATACTCGCAGCCCTTCTTTTCGACCAATCTTCCTACAAAGAGAACACGCAGGGGACGATTTGAAAGCAGGATTTCGCCTGGTCGAAAGTTTTCGGAATCAACTCCAATATATTTTGTCGCGATCTTTTCAGGAGGAATTCCATAAGAAATGGCCTTGTCCCGGATAGCATCCGAAACGGCAATAAAATGACGATTCTCACGCTGCGCTAACTGTAGCAATTGACGCGGATATGCGCGCATAAAAGGCGCATGCTCTTTCCGCTCCCACCAATCGCGACGGATGTTCACGTCGTATCCATGGAGCGTGGTCACCATTGGTATCCCGAGAGACACTGCGATCGGTTCTGCAGCAACGGCATCCATGCCGAAATGCGCGTGCAATAGGGCTGGCGCTTCACGTTTAAAAGCATTGATTCCCGGAGGACGGCCGATACGCCATCCGATCTTGCACAGCAAGTGAGCGAAACTTTTGCTTCGGGGAGCGTCCAGCAACCGATAGTCTAGTCCATCAAGCGGCAATTGATCGATATATCGCCTGCCGACAAGAGTTCCTTTCCAAGAACTATAGGCTAGCATCTGCTCTTTAATGAATGTTTCCGAATATGGAAGGAGGTCGGATCTGAAAACAAGAACAGTACGCAAGGACAAGTTCCTATTAAGCTCTACGTTCTAGTATGCGCGCATGTAATTCTTGCCAGACGCATCGCCGGCAGATTTCCACCGGATCGCCGAGATCGTGACCGAAAAGCCTGGGCGACATATCAACGCTCCTGAGACATCACGCGGCAACGCCGGCCGCGCGCGCCAAACGCGGGCCGGTCTTTCGCCGCCGCAACGAGAAATCGGCGATCGCACCGAGAACGACCGCGGCGCCGGCCATGTCGCCGCGCGCCGCCATCTTCAGCGATTTCAGCCCGGTATAGATCCAGGCGAAGGGCAACAAGGCGTTATGATATCGCCGCGTGAAGCGCAGAAAATTGACATTGTAATAATACAGCGCCGTGTCGCTCATCCGCCCCCGCGAGTTCGTGCCGATCGAGCCGCCCTCCTTGTGATAGACAAGCGAGTCCCGGGCCCAGACCTGCCGATAGCGGCCGGCGTTGCGGCGGCTCCAATCGAGCTCCTCGAAATACAGGAAATAGTCTTCGTTCATCAGGCCGACGGTCTGCAGGAAGCCGCGCGACACCAGCATCGAGGCGCCGACGATATAATCCAGCGCACCCTCGATCTCCGATGACGCGGGCAGTTCCGACGCCGGCCGGCCCATCGCCAGATTGCGCCCCCGGCCGATGAAACGGTTATAGGTGCCGCCAAGGCTCTGGATACGCGACGGCGTATCGTAATAGAGCAAGGTCGAGCCGCAGATGCCGATGCGCGGGTCGGCTTGCGCCCGCTCGCACAGCCGCGCCAGCGCCTGCGGGTCGACCACCGTGTCGTTGTTCAGGAGCCAGCACCAGCCGCAATCCGGATCGCCCAGCGCCGCCCGGATGCCGACATTGTTGCCGGCGGCAAAGCCGAGATTGTCGGCGCAGCGGATGACCGTCACCAGCGGCGCCGTCGCCGGATCGAAGCGGGCGGCGGACGAGAGCACCTGAAAGGTTGGCGACCTGACGCGCCCGGCCGGCAGCGCCGCCCAGGGCGCACCGCGCCGGTCGGCTTCGCTCCGGCCGCCGGCCCAATCGGCCAGCTTCGCCACGCCCTCGTCCCGGCTTTCGTTGTCGACGACGATGACACGGAATTCCGGCGCCGCGATCCGCAACAGCGATTCAAGACACTCGATGGTGTCGGCGTAACCGCGCCAGTTGACGAGAATGATGTAGACCATGGCGCGCCCGTCAGTCCCGTCTTGCACGGCAAGGCCGGCGCGATCCGCACGCCCGCCGGCGATATTGATGACGGGATCGGCCCGGTGTCGTCATCGGTGCCTGAGGTACTTCGCTTTCAGGAAAGCCCCGAGCAGCGCCGCCGACCAGGCACCGATATGGCCGTCGGCCCTGAAACGCCGCACCGTCGCGAGATGCGCGTCGAGGAGCGCCTGGACATTGCCGGAAAGCCCCCGGCCCTTGATATGGCCCTCGTCGCGGACCGACAGGAACGCCGTCGACTTCCAGAGCGGATAGCCGCGAAACACCAGTTCGCCCCACAGCCGGTAATCCTCGGACCGGCGAATGGTCTCGTCGAAACGGACCGGGATGCGCCCCTTGCGGAACACCACGGTTGTCGGCGCGAACTGGCTGGTGGCGATGTAGACGTCAAGCCGGTTCATGCGATACAGCGGCGCGCCGCGATGCAGACGGTCATTGATCGTCGGCGCCCGGCTCCCGGCGACAATATTGTTGTGACCCAGAAAGTCGATCGCCTTGTCGCGCATGAGCGTGACGGCGTGTTCGAGCTTTTCCGGCAGCCAGTAATCGTCGGAATCGAGAAACGCCACGAATTCGCCGCCGGCCGCGTCGATGCCACGGTTGCGCGCCACCGCCGGCCCGCCATTCGACGGCAGATCGAGGACGCGGACATTGGCAAAGCCTCCGGCGATCCGCTGCGCTTCGGCCCGTTGCGCCGCCGCCGAGGCATCGTTGACGACGATGACCTCGAAGGCCGGCAGCGTCTGCTGCGCGACCGACCGCAGGGCCCGCGCCAGCGTATCGGCGGCGTTGAAGAACGGTATGACGACCGAAACCGTTCCGTCACCCGCCACGGGACCCGCCGCGATAAGGTTGGGGCATGATCGCGAAATCCGCCTTGCCGTCTCGCGGCCGGCGGGCGCATGCGGCGACGATGTCAGGGTACGGCATGCGCCGGTCCGCCCTTCGCCAGCGTCGTCAGGATCTCCTCGAACCGCGCCATGGCCGCGTCGCGGGACAGCTCGTTCGCCAGCGCCAGCCGCCGTTCGCTGCCGCCATCCGGGTCATCCACCAGATGGGCGCGAATGGACGCGACAAGGGCATCCGGGTCCTCAGGCGTGATGACCGCCGCGGCGCCGTCGAGAAAACGCCCCAGTTCGGTGTCCTTTTCGGCCATCACGATGATCGGCCGTCCGCTGGCCAGCATGCCGCCGAGCTTCGAGGGAAGTACAAGATCGCCAGCCGCGGCAAGTTGCGGCAAAACATGCAGGTCGCATAACCCGAGAAAATCGCCGAGCCGCTCATAAGGCTGCAGCGGCAAGAACCGGACATTGCCGAGCCCCGCCGCCGCCGCGACAAGCGACATCCTGGATGGCCCCTCACCGGCAATGACGAAGGTCACGTTCGACAGATCCTTAAGCCGGCGGGCCGCCTCGATCACAACGTCGAGCCCCTGCTTGGGCCCGAGATTGCCGGAATACAAAACGACGAAGGCGTCATCGGCGAGGCCGAGTTCCGCGCGATAGCTCCGCGACCGAGCCGCGGGCTTGATATGCGCGAGGTCGACCCAGTTCCGCACGATCGACACCCGCCCGCCCGCGATACCCTTGCATTCGATCTGTTCCGCCATCCGGCCCGAAATCGTGACAAAATGATCAACGCCGCGCCAACATAGCCGCTCGAACAGACTCGCCAGCGACATCAGCCAGCGCTTCGGCGATACGTGGCCGACAGCAAAAGCCGCGTCAATCTCGAAGTCCTGAACATGCAGCAGCGTGCGGGCGCCCACCAGTTTCGCCGCCAGCAGGGCGACAGGCGCGACGAACAAGGTCGGCTCGACGCAGAAGACGACCGCAGGCCGCATCCGCAGGATGCGCCAGAACGCCACTGGCGCCGACGTGATGGCGAAGGTCAAGGGCGCCAGCAGCCGCCAGATTCCGCCCATGCCGGATTTCAGCAATAGCGGACAACGACTCAACGTCACGCCGCCGATCGACCCGGTGCTGTAACGATTGCGGAAACTATCGAAGACTTTCCAGCCGGGATAATGCGGCGCCGCCGTCACCACCTCGACGGCCACGCCGCGCCCGGCCAGATAGCTGCCGATATCCCCGGTATAACGGCCGACGCCGGTCGGCTCCGGGCTGTAATTCATGCAATAGAAAAACACCCGCAGCGAAAGCCCGTCGCCCTTCAACACCGACGTCAGCGGATAAGACCCGCTCAACGCCATCAGATCGCCGTCGGCGCGAATGATCGAGCTCCGAATTTCAGCGCGACGTCCCCCGCCCTAGCCTGCCAATGGGACAGATACCAGCGATACGTGCTGGCCAAACCGTCTTTCAACGAGATCGACGGCGTCCAGCCCAAGGCCCTGATGCGGTCAGCGCTCATCAGCTTGCGTGGCGTACCGTCATGCTTCGATAGGTCGTGGACAATCCGGCCGGACAAACCAACCGTCTCGCAGATCAACTTGGTCAGGTCCAGAATGGTCAGATCGCTACCGCTGCCGACATTGACATGCCCATCCCCGGAATAGACTTGCATCAGAAAGACGCAGGCATCAGCGCAATCGTCGACATGCAGAAATTCCCGCCGCGGCGCGCCAGTGCCCCAAACGATAATTTCGTCGTCGCCGCGCGACTTTGCTTCATGAGCCTTGCGCAACAAAGCCGGAATGACGTGGCTGGTATCGAGATCGAAATTGTCGCCGGGGCCATATAGATTGGTCGGCATCGCCGAGATGAAATCGCTGCCATATTGCTTGCGATACGCCTGACAAAGCTTAATGCCTGCAATCTTGGCAACGGCGTACCATTCATTGGTCGGTTCGAGCGGCCCCGTCAACAAAGCGTCTTCCGGAATCGGCTGCGGCGCGAATTTCGGATAGATGCAGCTCGAGCCCAAAAACAACAGCTTCGACACCTCCGCGCGGTGAGCGGCCTCAATGACATTGGTCTCGATCACGAGGTTGTCGTAGAGGAAGTCGACTGGATAGGTTTCGTTGGCCAAGATGCCGCCAGCCCGCGCCGCGGCCAGAAAGATCGCGTCAGGCCTCGCGTCGCGGATCCACGCACGCGTTGCCGCCTGATCCTTCAGATCGACGTCCCTCCGGTCAACCGTCAGGATTTCACAGTTCTCAAGGCCAAGCCGACGTACCAGCGCGGAGCCGACCATACCCTTATGCCCGGCGACCCAGACTCGCTTGCCCGCGAGCGGGAAGATCACGTCATTCGGCATTATGCCGCTTTTCGCTGGCGACGGTTTTCAGGTCGGCGCGGACCATCTCCGCACAGAGAGCCCGGGCCGACGTTTCATGCTTCCAGCCAAGACGGGTCTGGGCTTTTGTCGGATCGCCCAGCAGCAATTCAACTTCCGTCGGACGAAAATACCGCTTATCGACTTCGACCAGGCAGCGCCGGGTGCCAACCTGATAACCCTTCTCATCGGCGCCAACGCCTTCCCACACCAGCTTGATACCGACTTCCTCAAAGGCCCAGTCGACAAATTCGCGAACCGTGGTGGTCTTGCCTGTCGCCAGAACAAAATCGTCCGGCTCGTCCTGCTGCAACATCATCCACATGCCGCGCACATATTCGCGCGCATGTCCCCAATCACGCTTGGCGTCGAGGTTGCCAAGAAAAAGCTTATCCTGAAATCCGAGATGGATGGCCGCGGCCGCCCGCGTGATCTTGCGGGTAACGAAGGTCTCACCGCGCAACGGGCTTTCGTGATTGAACAGAATGCCGTTCGAGGCATGAATGCCGTAGGCTTCGCGATAGTTGACGACGATCCAGTAGGCATAGATCTTGGCTGCGGCATAAGGACTGCGCGGATAAAACGGCGTCGTCTCGCTCTGCGGGGTCTCCTGCACTTTGCCGTAAAGTTCGGATGTCGAGGCCTGATAGAAGCGGGTCTTTTTTTCGAGTCCGAGAATCCGAATGGCTTCGAGCAGCCGCAGCGTGCCGATAGCGTCGGCGTTGGCGGTGTATTCGGCGGTTTCGAAAGAGACCTGCACATGGCTCTGGGCGGCAAGATTGTAGATCTCGTCCGGCTGCGTCTGCTGAATAATGCGGATCAGGTTGGTCGAATCCGTCATATCACCATAATGCAAGACAAAACGCAGATTTTCTTCGTGCGGGTCCTGATAAAGGTGCTCGACCCGACCGGTATTGAACGACGACGAACGCCGTTTGATACCATGAACGGTGTAACCCTTCTCCAGCAGGAACTCGGCGAGGTAAGCGCCATCCTGACCCGTCGCGCCGGTGATCAACGCGACTTTCCCGTTACTCTTGATCGTCATTCCATCCCAGCCTTGGACACCACATATGATTCGAGATCGATTTCAACACGCTACCGCCATCAGGGTGAAACGATGTTTCGCCCGGCCACCAGCTTTGCTTTGCGGCGTGAATTTATAGCCTCTCACGCCGCCCTTGATCGCACCCCGCACGGCGAAGCGACAGCGAACCAGTCCCCAGCGCGCACCGGGTCCAGCGAAGAACCTTGCCTTACATTTTTAGTGGGTACGGAGAACCGAGGCTCGCTTTGGCCAAATCGGATAATATCCGCCGCGTCATTTATGTCGCGGCCTTGGCCACCGTCGATGCCTTGCGATGTTAATACACCAAGATCAGCGAGCATGGGGGCGCCCCTGAAGGTCAGCGATCCGATGACTTTGCATGGCAGCAAACCCAACCCCGCCTTCACTGTCTCCCCGGCCTTTGGTCCGACCCGAAACACCAACGGTCGCACCTGTCTGCACGTCACCGGCGCATGTCAGGCCGCCGCGTCCTAACGCGCCGACCGATACCCTGCTGTTATCGCAGCCGGCAAACCCATGCTTTTAACTCACGGATATACAATCATGCTGCGCCGCAACATTCAAGCCTTATCAAACAATCAGGCTTAACGGCCCCAGACAAAACGGCCAGGTACGGCATAACAAACAAGTGACGGAACCCGACCAGAGTCCGGCTCGCAGGCTTGCTAGAATTTTTCCTGAAACGAATACTTGAAATATTGCATGTGCGGCCGGACGCCCAGGATAGCGTCCTTACGCTGCCCCCCCATCACTTCCACATTGATGCAGCTATCCGTGTTGAAATAACAGATTTTCACCCGGATGGTCAGGCTGCACCTATTTTCGATGCTGACAACATTGTCATAGACATCGGGATTGATGACATGCGCGCGCGAGGCCGCCTCGATATCCAGACAAGGCTTGCCGAACGGGTTGCGGTGGACGGTCAAGGCCGCGTTGACGCCACCGTTTTGAATCGTCAGGCGCGACTGATACGGCGTAACGGGATTCACGAGCTGCGCCCGCACGGGCTCCGGCGCGAAGGCGGCGACAATGACGCCGAGTAGCGCCATGGGCCAGGCTGCCCGGATCAGGTGTGAAGACCGGCTGCCACCCAGCACCGACCGCCGGTTCGGACCCGTTTCCAATAACAACCGGCGCGCCCCTGTCCTGTTCAATGCCATGGCCGCCACTCCGGACGGACGACGCCGGGAACCTCAACGTCGAGCCCCCGGCGATAGACGTAACGCGCAAAGGTTTCACGGCGGTCCTGATCGACACCGGCAAGTCCCGCCATCAGTTCCTTGCGTACCGGCCAGCCGGGTCCGCTCAGGATCTCGTAGGCCTCGTTCATGTAATTCGAGTCGACCAGCCGGGCGAACTCGCCGACCACGTCACTGGCGAGCACAGCTGGCAGCGTCGGATACAACGCCATCGCGAAACGGTTGCGCTTGATCGCGATCCAGCCCTCGTTCGGGCCGAGCCGATAGGACATGTCAAGAAAGGCCAGACGCGACCGCTTGAATCCGTCCTTGGTATTCTCGAGCCAAAACAGGACGGTCCAAAGAAACGGATCGGCCGGCGCATTGGCGAGCGACGCGCGGACCAAGGCGTCAGTCTCGCCCATCAGCCGATCCAGCCCCGCGGTTTCACCACGCGCTATTGCCGCCTCGAGCAGCCGCAGATCGACCACCGCGGCGGCGGCGAGCACCGACGGCCGCGTCCACTTGCCCTCACCCAGATCGCCAATCGCATCCTTGAACGGCGTCAGGACATCCGGCCGGTAAGGGTCGCCAGCGATGATGTGCCGCTTGATCTCGGAAAACGGCGCCTGCCGCCAGAAAATCGGAAACGTATAAAACCCCCAGGCCATCGCCGCAACGGCTAAGCCAAACACCGCAAAACGCAGCGCCACCGGCGCCTCGCTCGACGACCGATACGCCGCTACGGCCGTCATTCCGTATATCCGTAACGGGCGTAATATTTATTGTGATAGTAATTGCTGTGATAGCCCTCGTAACGACCGAGGACTTCCGTATCGGCCTTGTTCAGGACCACGCCGATCATATGGTCATAAACGCCGGACGCCACCGACAGATTGTGCTCGACCACGTCGATCTTGGTGCGGCCCCACTCGATCACATAAACATAGGAATCGATAATGTTGGTGGTCGAGCGCACATCGACGACGGGCGCCAATGGCGGCAGATCGACGATCACGTAGTCATAGACCGTCCGCAGGTGATCGAACAAGCTCTTCATCGCCGCCGACGCGATCACCTCGTTGGTATGCATCATCTTCGGCGTGGCGCCACTCGGCAGGAATGACAGGTTGGTCGCCCGGTCCGCCCAGACCGCATCCGTCAGCGTGACCTTGCCGGCGATGACGTCGATCAGCCCGCGCGCCTCCGGCGCAAGCGATCGCGACAGCGACGGGTTCCGCAGATCGAGGTCCATCAGCAAAACCCGGCCGCCGGCGTGAGCGATCAACTCGGCCAGATTGGCCGACACCGTCGACTTGCCCTCATTCGGCAGCGACGACGTGATACCGATGATCCGGCTCTCCTTGACCACGCCGTTCAGATCGATCGCCACCTTCAACGAACGCACGGCCTCGGTAAAACGCGAAAACGGCGCATCCACCACATGCCAGAACAGCTTCTCCGCACGCCTTATATTGCGCGAATTGGGCGGCTCGACACGCTTGCGCTCCTCTTCGCCCGGCGGCTTGACGGATGACACCTTGACCACCGGCAGAATTGCCAGGCAATGCGTGCGCAACTGTGTCTCGATCTGGCGGCTGGTTCGGAACACATTGTCGGACAATTCGCGGAACAGCGCGATGCCGAGACTTAGCATCAGACCACCGGCAATGGTCAGGGCGAGCACGACGATCGTCTTGGGCTTGCTCTTGCTCAAAGGCCGAGACGCAGGACTGATCAGGCGCGCCTCGGTAATTGGAAAGGATTGCTGCTGGGTGGCCTGCATATAAGCTTGCAGGAAGTTATCGTACATCGCCTGGTACGTCTGCGCACTACTGTCGAGCTCACGCAATTGCACCTGCGCCTGATTGGTCAACTGGTTTTCCGAGACCACGTTCGCGAGGCTGTTCTTGATGCTGTGTTCGCGCGTCAGGGCGATATCGTAATCGCTCTTGTAAGCCTGCTGAATACGCTCAAGTTCGCCGGCGATATTCCGGCGAATTTCTTCCATCTGGCTGCGCAGGCGAATGACGGCAAGATGGTTCGGACCGTAACGGCTCGCGAACTCCGCCGCCTTGGCGGCGATATCGACATATTGGCCACGCAGCTTGATGATGGTGTCATTTTTCAACGCATCCGTGACCGAAGCATCGGGAATGTCCTGCTTCATGATCTCGTTGATGCGATCGAGCCGCGCCTTGGCCTCGGCGGTCGCGGCGCGCTGCATGATGAGCTGGCTGTTGACTTCCGCCAGCTGCTGCTCGGTCATCAGACGACCGCCGGTATCGACAATATTGTTCTTCTGCTTGAAGGCCACGACCGCACGCTGGGCCGCCGTTGCCTGAGTGCGCAGCTCCTTGATGCGATCCTGCAACCAGATTGAGGCGCGCTTGGTCGACTGATACTTTGCTTCAAGCTGATCGACGATATAGGCGTCGGCGATCGCGTTCGCGATACGCGCGGCCTTTTCGGCGTTGACCGATGTGAACTCAATATCCATCACATAGGTCAGGCCAACGCGCTTGATGTCGCGTTGCTTCTCGAAGCGGGCCAGCGCACGCCGCGTCAGTTCGAATTCGGAGGCCGAATGCTCGGGCCCCGAAAACAGACTTGTTACCGCGCCGAAGACGGCGCCGATCAGACCGCCGCCGGAGCCGACGAATTCCGGATCGTCGGTCAGGTGCAGGTCCTTGATCACCGACAGACTGATGTTTTCGGATTTCAGGATTTCGACCTGGGTTTCGGTCATCGCCGGGTCGGCCGCCAGATCGCCGAGCGACGACTGCTGCTGGAACAGCTGGACCTTATGGGTGTCGATCACCATCCGCGCGGTAGCCGAGAACTTTGGCGTCGCGGTAAAAAGGTAGATCATCCCCAAAGCCGTCGTGCAGGCAATAACAAGGAGAATGATCGGAAACTGCCGGCGAATGATATTGATATAGACTGAGAGATCCTGCGGTGGCGGCGTATCGTCGAACTCCGACTCCCTGCCGGGCGCGATCGATTGTTTGTTGATCTCCAGCATCTCGAATGCGTTTTCTCTAAACCTCGGACCCGAGGCGATATTTCACCGGCAAATTCCGGAGATCTGAAACGACGACCGAATCGTCACCACGGTCAGTAGACGCTGACGCTGCCCGACGACGTCGTCCCGCCGCCGCCCCCAGTAAAGGTTTGCGTCGACGTCGTGGTGGTGGTCGAGCTCGTCGTCGTCGTTCCGGTATTGCTGCCGCCGCTCGGTGCGCCTCCGCTGCCAGTACCAGCGCCGGTGGTGCCACCGCTACCGCCGCCGGCATCACCGCCGCCGCCACCGGTCGACGTAATCGAACTATTGCCGGTCGCACTGGCATACGCGGTCTGGACTTCCGCCGCGGAGCCAACCGCTGCGGCCGCGATCTGCGCGGCGTAAACCTGATCGGTCTTGATCACGATGTTATAGGCCTGCCCCAGTCCGCTGCCGATGGCGGCTCGTTGGTCGGGATTCGCGCCGGAAACCAGACCGATAATGGTTTGCAGCGCGGACGGGTTCGAGACCGCAACGTCACGGATCAAAGATATGAAGGTGGCGCCGCCCGCTTGAAACTGGGCCATCACCTGCGTCGGATTTGCCAGAAACTGGGCGACGGTCGGAGAGGTCTGGGCAATGGCCAGGCCCGGAAACATCGACGCCGAAATAAACACCAAAGCGGCGCCGCGCATGAAACAACGACGACCTGAGGACAGCATCGGAACCTCCACGATTATAAACAAAATACCATGCCGTTAACGGTCTGCCAACCAAACTTCGCTGCTCTGCAACAATATGGTAAAATCGACTATGAGTTGGAACCGCGCGACTTGCCGGCTGTTCCGCCGCAGCCGACGTCCACTACGGATGAACCGCTTGCGAAGGATTGCGACAGGCCGGCTCCGAGGATGCCGAAGGCCACAATGGCATAGCCGGGAACTTGCAATGTGAAATCGACACAGGAATGCAGAACCGCGATCATCGACACTGAAAATGCTGCCAGCGGAATAATGCGGTCGCGTTGACGTATTAGAATACCGCGTATCAAAACAGCGAACATCACCAGCCAGCCCAAAGCGACGACAAGCGTCAGCGGCAAACCGACCTCCGCGGCTAATTGAAGCGGGGTGTTATGCGCCATGTCCCAGACGCCCCACATCGAAATATCGGGACTTCGATACGCTGGAAACGCCCAGGCAAAAGTTCCAAGCCCGGTGCCGAACCAGGGATGGTCGGCGATCATCCGCAAAGTCGAGCGATAGGCTTCGATCCGCCCCTCGTCGGCCAGGCCCTGGACATCGAAGCGGTTACTGACGACGCCGCCCATGAACTGCAGCAGCGCCAATACGAACAATGCGCTGCCGCCGATCGCCATCCAAAGCCCGGAACGCGGTGGCAGATCGCGCCGGAAATAAACGACAAAGGTGGTCGCGAGCGCGAACAACGACAGCACCACGCCTGCCCGCGATCCGGTCAGGAACATCGCGATCAAACAGACGAACAACATCGCGAAGGATACGACGACCGCTTCTGGCGTCCGCGTCAGCAGCCGCGCAGGCACCTTCCGCCAGACGATCCGGTCGCCCTTCAAATGCCGACGCAACGGCTCGAGCAACAAGGCAAGCCAGATCACGGCACACGAGCCAAAATAGGCCGCGGCCGTATTCCGGTTGACGAAAGTGCCTGTCACATTGCCGACATAAGCACGCTTGTCCTGCCACAATAAAACGGTCGGATCGACCAACAGCGATATGACGCCGTAAATCGCATAGGCCGCGCCCGACCAGGCGATCACCACCAGAACCTGCCGCGCCCTCATCCTGTCGGCCCCGACAATCAGGCCACATGTCAAAGCCAGCAGGCATGCCAATGTCGGCCCGAGCGCGAAGAACGGTTCGCCCCGGACGATCGACACCGACGGGACCAGATCGGTGCCGAGCAATTTCGAGGTTTTTGGCCAGATCAGGTTCGGCGCAGCGATCCAGGGATGGTCGGCCAATTGTTCATGCAGGACAAAGACGTAAAATAACGTGACTAAACCGATACCGCCGAGCAGCAATATTTGACCGCGACGCAAGTGGAAACCGGTCAGGGTCGCCAGCACGAGCGCCAGACCCAGCACGATGCACCAGAATGCCACGGTCGTCTGATCGTGCGAGCCGAAAGGCAGCGGCGCGCAAGCCAGAACGAACAACATCAAATAGGCTGGGATCGCGCCCAATGCCGGCGCTGCAAACCTGAGCTCTCGCCTCATCGTCCCGGCATTCAATAAACGCACAAGACCTTCTGCCTAGCAAAGATCGCAATGCCTGTCGCGCCGGACAGGAGGCGACAGTGAACCGGCCGCTTCGACCCAACGGGCATTTTAGCCGGCGCTTCCGACCAGCGGGCAATCGATGGCAATGGTTTTGACGTCGATAGCCAGATGGCTCGAGCGCGTTTGCGAACGATAGACGATAACGGTCCGGCCCTGACCGGCGATGGCCGGCTCGCGCCGGCCCGGCCCGATTTCATCAGCCGGCAGCAATACACCGATGTGCCGCGGCCTCGCCTTGACGACGGACATGCCGCGCCCCACGCCAATCGATCCATCGACCGCGACCACGGTAATTTTGGGAAAGCCGCGCCGCTGATGACAAAGCGTATCCTGCCAGAACAACCGGTCGCCAGATCCCTCGCTCAATCGGAAATCCGCGAAGGTTTGTGTGATTTCACCGAAGAAATTGGAGCCGACCGCGTGCGTCGAAATCCGGAGCTTCACGGCCAGCGACGCCCGGTCCCGATTGTCAGGGGCGCCGGAGGTGACGATTTCAGAGGTTGCCTTGATCGAAGCCAGAATCTGGAAGCGGATACCGGCGCTACGATAATCGATGGGCGGCCGCAGGCCCGAAGCGCTTGGCGCGGCGGGCGATCCCGCCGGACCGAAAAGCACGCCAATAACCACAAGCGCCGACATACGGAGCCACGGCACGCGTAACGCGCGCCATCGCGTCGTCAATATCCGCACCCTGCGCAACCTAGTTGTTGCGCAGGTTCTTGATGTTGTTCCGCAGGGCGATGCCATTGTTCGCGGTCGTGGCGACGTCGCTGGTCGTGGCAAGGATCACGCGGATGTATTGCAGGACCTTGCTGACTTCAACCGACCGGGCGTTCGACACGAAGATGATGTCGCCATTGCGCATCTGGGTCTTGGTGGCGAGGAAGAAGCCGCCCGGATCGCGCAGATTGATGCTGAAGATAACAGGAATAGTCGCCGCACCCGGGAACTTGCCGAGATCGACGCCGAGACGCTCGGCGACGTCGCGCGGTTCGGCGCGATACAGGAACACGGCATCCGGATCGGCCTGGGCGTCAAGCAAACCGCCCGCCTTGCCAACCGCTTCGGCGAGATTGATCCGCCAGGCGTCGAAGTTGAATTCGCCGCTCTGGCCGGTGGCGCCGAGCGCGACGAATTTCTGCTGCTCGGTGTAAACGTAAATCCGGTCACCGGGCTGGACGTAAATATTGTTCGACGAATTCATCACGAGGTTCTCGAACGGAACCGTCGCGTGCTTGCCCTTGCGTTCAAGCATGACCCAGGTCGAATAACCTGGATTCTTGATGCCGCCGGCCCGCGTAATCGCATCGAGAATGCGGTCGCCCGCGCCCGAAGCGCTGGCGCCGAAGCGAGACGGCGTGTTGACGTCACCGAGCACGCTGATCAGCGACGTCCGCTGATTGACGACGTTGACCACGACCTGCGGCTCGATGGCGCGGTTGCGGATACGGGCAACGATATCGTTTTGAACCTGCACGGCGGTACGGCCGGCCGCCTTGATTTCACCGGCATAGGGCACAGTGATGTTGCCGTTATTGTCGATCGCCTGCTCGGGCAAGGTGACGTAATTGCCCGGCCGCACGCCGGCTTCCGACGGAATAAACAAACCACCCGCCGCCGCTTCGAAGATCGTCACCGTCAGCGTGTCGCCGACGCCAAAATTCAGGCTCGCCGGCGGGCGCTTATCGGTAAACGACCCGGCCAAGCCGCGCGGCTCGAATTGATGGAGAATGCCGACCGTATCCGGCGTGAGCTTGACGAGACCAAATGGCAACCCGCCGGGTTCGAGCGGTTCCCCGGCGTTAATCGCGGCGCTCGAAGGACCCGACACCGGCATTTCGGCGCATGCGCCGCAGCCGATCGCGAGACACAGAGCGATAACCTTCGCAACGCCACTACCGAACGACACGTTCAACCCCCACGCCCGGACTACTCTCAAAGCTCGAATGACGTGTTAAGAAGTACTTAACAATATAACCGATAGCACTTGCCTCACGATAGCAACAGTAAATTACAACCCACTACATAATTCCGAGATTTGTTGCTAAATGGCTACAAACGCCCAAAAAACAGTCGCATTGATAATAAACATGGCAGAAAAACATCGTACGACTGCCATTTTCGGAACTGACATAGTTAACGCCATGACCTTTCGACTGCTTCTTCTGCTTCTGCTGTTAACCTCGTTTTGCGGTTTTTCACCGCCCCCTTCCGCCACCCCGCCGCAAGCAACCCTATCCGGGCATCACAAATTGATTATGACACAGGCGGCACCGGTCTCGCCCGCCGGCGGTTGGCGTTTGGTCCGAACGCCGGGACCGCAGAACAGCGGCGACGTCGTCTCGATCATGCACACCGCCGACACGATAACGTCCGATCCCGAATTCGCCGGGCTGCTCATCCGGTGCCGAAGCAATGCTCGATTACAAATCGGTTTCATTACGATCACGCCGTTTCATCCGCGCTCGCATCCAAAGGTAGCGGTGACAGCCGGCTCAGCAACAACCCGCTTCCAGGGCGACGTCCTGCCGCCGGGCAGCCTGATTGCTCTGCCCAATGAGGCCGAAGCGCTGGCGCGGGGCCCCTGGTTATCGGCAGCGCAGCTGACCGTGGATATCGACGGTGACAACGTGAAAATACACGGCGTTACGTCGCTTGAAGGCTTGCCCGCGGCAATTTCCCAGTTACAGGCCAGTTGCCCCTAGTAATCGTCGGCGTCATGATTGAATTCACGCGCGGAGATTCGGTGCAGTGCAGCATTTATTATCATTTCATTAAGAAGAATGCCTCAGGCTGACGTTTAGGAGCGTCCAGCAATGACGATAGCCATCATTCTCAGCGTTCTGGCCGGCACAGCGGTCGGTTTTCGATTTAAAATATTCATGATTGTGCCGATTATTCTGGCCGGCGCCGTCTTGGCCGTCGCGATTTCGCTAAGCCATGGCGCATCCTTCTGGTCAATCGCAACCGATATCGTCCTGAACGCCTTCGGGGTGCAAATCGGCTATCTCTGCGGCAGTTTCGCACTGGCCATGAAGGAAGCTCCCCTCCCCGTGCCGAGCGCAGCAGCCGAAAGCTACCAGCCGCAAAACGGGGTCCCGGTGCAGGTTTCCGACCGCCGGTGATGTTGGCCAACCTTTAGCGGAAGGCTTTATCCAACCTGTGTCGCAGGCGCCTTAATGCCATAGACTTTAACGGCACCGGCCCGATGCCGGATCAAACAGCAAAGGCGCCGGGCACGGCTGATTGCGCCGGGCCGGCGAGGCACTGTTCGGGTCTCGCAGCCGCGGATCGTTATAAATATAGCTGCCGGTCGTCCCCGGTGGCTTGGCCCAGTCGGTACCGAACGGACTATTGGGAACCTGCCGCGTTGGCATATGGTCCGGCTTCTGGCCGGCATTCTGGGTAAGCTGCTGCGCCGTCGCGCCTACCCCATCGAAGACGAATGCCGCCAGCCCGGCCAGCAACGCCAAAGATGCGGCCATGCAGCGATATCTACTTTTCGTCCAGTGTTTCATCGACCCATGTTTCTTTGCGGGTGTTTGTGCGGCAAGTGCTTCATCGACCGTTGCTGCATCGGCCGGTCCCTTCCTGACGCCGGATCGCGCGCGGCCTCACTTTGAAACGGCCAAGGGAATGCCGGGTTCCAGTATTGGTCAAATTAACACGGCCGCCACACGCTAGCCATGCCACGGCTCACACCTGCAGTTCGCCTCGGACATTCGACTGAGCCGCCTTTCGCGGCACAGGCGCGAGGACCGAGCCGCCGTGAGGATCAAGGCATTCGAGGCGGATAAACCCTTAGCGCTTGTGCGACCGGCGCCCGCTGTGCATCAATCCAGCCTTCATCCCGATGGCACTGTTCCCGACATGACCTTGGCATTTCGGCTACTTATTCTGCTGATCGTCCTGTCGCCGCTATTCCTGGCCAACGACAGCCTGTTGGTCGGCGGAATCCTGACCGGCTATGTCGGCGTTCTGATGCTGATTGTTGCACGCGCGATGCGACCGGGCGAAGCGGCCTTTTTCGTCGGGCTCATCCGGCCTTTGGTCATTCTCGGCCTGATCCCGGCGGTCTGGTTGGTCCTCCAGTGCATCCCGATGCCATTCGACGGTCTGCGCCACCCGATTTGGGCCAGCGCCGAGACCGCTTTGGGCCATACCCTGTGGGGCAGCATCAGCATCGGCCCTGGCGATACGCTGTTGGCTCTGGCGCGCTACCTGACGGCCTTGGGCCTGCTCCTGGTCACCACTGCCGTCAGCATCGACCGGCTTCGCGCCGAGTTGATCTTGCTGTCGCTGACCTGCGTCACCAGTTTGCTGGCGGTACTGCTGATCGCGCATAACCTCGGCGGTTTCGTCTTTCTCGGCGAGATCAGCAGCATCGGCCCCCGCGCCGCAATCTCAGCGGCGATCATCTTTGGTGCGGTGTTGTCCTGCGCCAGCGCCGTCTACGCCATCGAGCGGTTCGAAACCCGAGGCGGACGAGCCGAATTCAACCGCTCGCAATTCGTGATCGTCATTGCCATGGCGGTCGTGGCACTGATCGTCAACCTCCTCGCCGTGGCTCTGTTCGCCTCCATACCCGCAACCTTTGCGGCACTGAGCGGCGTCGGCACCTTCGTGTTGATCATAGGCTTCCGTCGGATCGGCCTTGGGCCCGGCATGGGCATTATGCTCGCCGTTATCGCGGTAGCGGTTCCGCTATCGCTGATCGGGCACGATCTGCTGACCGGCCCTCACGACCTGAGCCTGCGCTTTGCGACCGACGCCCCATCGGCCTTGATCGACCGGACGCAACGGATCGTTCTCGATTCAAGTTGGACCGGATCCGGGGCCGGCACATTCGGCGACTTGCTGCCGATCTACCAGGACACCAGCCGTCCAACGATCGCGGCAATCGCACCGACGACCATGTCCGGCTGGCTGATCGAACTCGGCCGGCCGGCGATGATACTTGCGATCCTGGCGGCTTTGGCGGCCATTGCCCGGCTCATTTATGGCGCGCTTCAGCGCGGCCGAGACTCGTTTTTTACCGCGACGGGGGCGAGTTGCGCGGTCGCCCTGACGCTGGAGGCCTTTTGCGACGCCAGTCTGTCGACCAGCACCGCCATCGTGCTCGCGATGACGATCCTGGGCCTGGCCGTCGCGCAAAGCGTCAGCCGGACCGCCCGCCAGAGCTATTAGCGATTGCCGGTCTCGGCCATCGCGACGACATCCGGATCGGGCGTCTTCACCTTGGACCAGAACACCGGATTGACCGGCGATTCAATCCGCACCCACCGATAGCGCGGGCTCGTCCAGCTGCGGATCGACTTGTCGAGGTTGTCGGCAACCAGATCGCCCTGGCTGGTCCGCACCACCAGCACCAGATGATGCTCGCCCCAGCCCGTCACCACCTCCGCCAACAGCAATGCCCGTGCCGGCCAGCCGCGCGCGATCAGCTTGTGGCGCTTGGTCACAGCGTAGTCATTGCAATCGCCAAATTTAGGGCCGATCAGCCATTTCTCCTGAGCGACCGGCTCATTCATATTGGTCGGAATGATGGCGCGGTTGACCTCGTGATTGACGCGAACCAGTTCCTGATAGAGCGCCGGCGTGAGCTTGACCGGACCGCCGCGGAACTGAAGCTTTTGAACACGGCATTCCGCCGGATATTTGAGACAAAAGCGGGTGTGCGCGAAAGGCGCGCCGGCCGGCCCGTCGAACTCGATAGCCACGGCATTCCAGTGATGGATTTCGTCAACGGCATCACGCGCATCATGGCGTACAACACTGCGAAGCATCACAGTCGGTCGCTCATGCGCGGCCTGATCAGGCGTGACCGTATTGCCATTCGTAAACTTTCCAAGCTCGACAACGGGCGGGGCGGGCGGCGGCGGTTCGGTCGGGACGACAACCTGAATCGCGGTCATGACCGAGATCGTATCGACCGGGACCGGCGACATCAGTTCGCGCGGCAGCGCGGCGGCGCCCGCCGGTGAAGCGGCTTTCGGCGCGATCATCGCGACCGGCGGCTCTGCCGCAAGCGACGGAGCCAGGCTGCGCGGCACGAAGCTGCCAACCATCGGGTCGCCGTAGGGGCTGTCGAAGAGACCCGGCAGCCGATCGGCGGCCGCCTGCGTTGTGACCGGATAAGGCGATAAGGCCGCGTCCGCATCGGGACGAACAGAAATCAGCGTCAGAACGCCAGCAAGCAGTGCGATTTTTACTGATGAGCGCATAGTATCCGTCCCCAAACTCAACCAGTCTGGGAACGGAATACATGATGAAATTTGCGATCACGTTTGGAACTACTATCGCGTTTACATCAAATACGAAGCGCCTTTTTATCAAATACGAAGTGCGCTATTTGCCGATTGTTAACCGTGACAAATTCGGCCAATGCTGATCGGCGAACGGCCAGGAAAGCGAATGTTTGGGCGACTACTGAAACGGCGGCGCGACAAGCCGGCCTCGCGGCTGGCCGCCGGCATCCGGATTTATGCGATCGGCGATATCCATGGCCGCGCCGACCTGCTCTCGGCTTTACTCAAGCGCATTGAATCCCATATCGCCGCCAAGCCGATCGTCCGGCCGATCATTCTCTTTGTCGGCGACTACATCGACCGCGGCCCGGCGTCGCGCGAAGTCCTCGACCTGCTGATCAAATGTGCCTGGGTGCGCGAAACGATCTTTCTGCGCGGCAACCACGATACTTTCATCATGAAGTTCTTGCAGAACCCCGACGTCCTGCGCGACTGGAGCAAACTGGGCGGCCTTGAAACCTTGATGTCCTACGGCCTCAAGCCGTCAATCGGCGCCGACGAAGCCACCCGTAAGAAATTGGCTCATGACCTTGAAGCCAAACTGCCGGCATCGCACCGCCAGTTTCTCGACGGACTGGTATCGTCATTCGCTTGCGGCGGCTATTTCTTTGCCCATGCCGGCGTCCGGCCCGGTATCCCACTGACAAAGCAAAGGGACGACGACCTGCTCTGGATCCGTAACGAATTCCTGCTGCATGAAGGCGATTTCGGCAAAATCATCGTCCACGGTCACACGCCGGTGCGTGAAATCGAAATCAGACCGAACCGGATCAATATCGATACTGGCGCCTACGCCACCGGACGCCTATCCTGCCTTATTCTCGAAGGCGACCGTGCGGAACCGTTATAAATTTTCGTCACCTGACTGGCCGTCGCACCGCCGGCAGCCTTCCATTGCCCACGTCGGGTGCGATGTGACCGCCTTATCAGTCAGCTAATCGAACGCCATGCCGCCAACGCCACCGGATCTGGTTCGTCGCTATGGCACCGCCTTTGCGGTGGTTCTCGCCGTGCTGGCGGCGTGGATTATCGCAACGGAATCGATCCGCCCCCACCTGCCCTATTTTCCAAAAACGACAAAGGAAGTTCGGGCCGACGGCGCCAATCTCAACGCGGCACGGATTGCGGCATGGATAGGCTGGCCACGGGGGCAACGATGGACGGATTACGCCATCGCGGCCAATGCCGACGGCCTGCAGGTGCTCGCCGACACCACCCAATCGAACAAAGCCAATCGAGACAAGGCACCGGGCGCCATCGCCGAGACGGCCGCAATCCTGGCGCCCTACGATGCACGCGCCTGGCTCATATTGGCGCAGAACGAACAAGCAGCGTCTCATGACGCCGCCGCTCAGGCCCGCTTGAAAATGTCGTATTACACCTCGCCTTACCGGGACGATTTGTTCCCACTCCGCATCCGCCTGGTCGCCCAAATGCCAAGCAACGCGGACGCCGAACTCAGCAGTTACGCCGACTACGAACTTCGAACCGCGATGCAAAGTTCCCCGCCATTGCGCGCCGATGCCGTCGCGGCATATCGCGTCGCCTCGCCTGGTGGCCGGAAATTTTTCGACCAGGCATTCGCCAAACTCGACCCTGCGCTTCTGGCGGAGCTCAAAGCTCAAACGCATTAAGCCGAGCTGGAGCCCAGATCAGCCGTGACGAAAAAGCCGACCGCACTTACCGGGATACCGGAATAGCGCCAAGGCGGGCGTGAGTTTTTAATACGTATAAACTTCACCGAAGCAATCGAACAAAATTTCAAACACAACAAACATTTCGAACCGAGCCCGAACAGGAAAGTCTTGGGCGCGTCATATAACTGCTAAGCGCGGTTCCAAATAACACATATAGCTGACACACATTTACGCACTTCGGCGCATAACCATGTTGAAATATTAGCCTTGCCCGCTACTCAACCTAAAGTTATTGTCTCTTTAACTTAATTTTTCGACGGCCAGAGACCTCGCACCATGTCGAGCCGGTCTTACCGCGCTGCCAAGTTGAGCCTGAACGAACCATCCCTTTCACCGGCGTCCCAGCTACACTCCGGTCGGAAGAACTATCGCGTTCCGTTTCGGCTAATCGAAATAACAACATTGATTGGCGATCTCGCCGTTATCCTGCTCGCCTGCGTCATTTCCGGTGTCGGCTATCAGTGGATGGCTTTCGGAGGACTTGGCGAAGTCGACACCTTTCTGGCGCTTGGCACTCTGGTTTTCGCCAACTTCTTTGCCTTGACCGGCGCGCAGCTTAATTATCGCCCCACCAACCTTATCAATATCGGCCGGCAATTCCGCTACGTCACATTGAATTGGCTGTTTATCTTTTTCATTTTGACGGCGGTCGCCTTCACCTTGAAAGTCGCGACCAACTTTTCGCGCGGCTCGACTTTGTCGTTTTTCGTATTGGGCCTGATCGGCCTTCTGGTCTTCCGCTACGCGATCGGCAAATCACTGAAGCAGGCGCTGGTCACCGGCGCTTTCGCCGAACAGCGCATCGTACTCATTTCGGAGCACGGCCAGCATCAAACCTCACGCGCCTTGAACGAACTCCGCCAATGCGGTTATCGGCCGGTCGCGACCTACGAGATCAGCAGCGCCGAACTTGACGGCGCCGGCGTCGTGAAATCCCTGAACCGCAAGGTTCAGGACATCGTTACGGCCAGCCAGGGCCAGCCCATCGATTACATCTTCCTCCTGCTGCGATGGAACCGGCCGCAGTTGATCAACAATCTGGTGCAGATGCTGCGGGCCCTGCCGATTCCGGTTCACCTCCTCCCCGACGACAATGTGCAAAATTTTCTTTCGGCGCGAGCGGGCAATATCGGCACGACTTTCACGGTCGAATTGCAGCGGGCGCCGTTGTCGGAATCAGAGCAGTTTCTCAAGCGCGCCTTTGACATGGTCGCGTCGGTCGTCATTCTGATCTTGCTGTCGCCGCTAATGCTGCTGACCGCACTGATGATCAAGCTTGAATCGCCCGGGCCCGCATTATTCCGGCAGAAGCGCAACGGCTTTAACGGCCGCGTGTTCTCGATCTGCAAATTCCGCAGCATGACGGTTCAGGAAGACGGACCGACCATCAAACAGGCGACCCGCAACGACCCGCGCGTTACCCGTCTCGGTCGCTGGTTGAGACAAACCAGCATCGATGAACTGCCGCAACTTTTCAACGTGCTAGCCGGCGATATGTCGCTGGTCGGCCCGCGGCCACACGCCGTTGCCCATAACGGCGAGTATCAGACCGTGGTCGCGAATTACGCCTTCCGGCATCATGTCAAGCCGGGCATTACCGGCTGGGCACAGGTCAACGGCCTACGCGGCCAGACGGAGACGCTCGATCTCATGGCCAGGCGCGTCGAGCACGATCTGTGGTACATCAACCATTGGAGCCTGTGGCTCGATCTGCGAATTATCATCAAGACCGTGCTGATGACGGCGCGCCACCCGACGGCCTATTAGCGGACCCACGCGCCGCAACTGTCCGACAGGCCAGACCGCCGCCGATGCCGGTCGACCGCATTTTCAAGGAAAATCAATTTTTTAGGCCTAGGCTTGGCGAACCGAAGTGGTCATTATTCGGACCAACGGCGGAATGCCGACGAACCGATGAGCGTCCAGCGTGCAAGCCTTGAAGATAGCGGCATTAACCGCGGCAATGCTCGGCCTTTTCGTCGCTTGTACCGCGACGACACCCGCGCGGGCCGTGACCGCCGATTTGGCGAAGAAATGCCGCCAAATGGCATTGAAGGCCCACCCTTCGGCTCGCCCCGGAACGAAATCAGGCGCGGCCGCGGCTCAGCGCAAGTTCTATCAAGGCTGCCTTGCCAACGGCGGATCGTCTCCCGAGGACCAACCGCAGGGTCCGGCGGCGCCGCCGGCACGGTGATTCAGTGACCGACCCGAAGCCAGCTCCAATGCTGCCGCGCCATCAACCGGACCTCCGAACCACGACAAGGACGGACCCAAAGTGACGCGCCAATGAAGCCGCAACTCGAACGGTGGATCAAACATTATGGCGGCCCCGCTGCCGGCGGCCTGCTGGCGCTGGCCTTCATCAGCGGCGTGCTGGCGTCCAATTACGCTTACCCGCTGATATTCCTGGCCGCAGCCGGCGGCCTTGCCGCCTATCGCTATCGCGAAGACCTCAAAACCTTCGACTTCTGGGCCCTCGAGGAGTGGGCACGCACGCGCTACGATGCGCTCGGCGTACCGGAATGGCATTCGCCGCACCAAGCCGCCGAGCTCTATTGTAGCCAGGTTGTCGTCAGGACGCGCAATGAAGCAGCGACCGAGATGAACACCATCATGATGGAGCTGATCAAAGGTCAAGAACTCAACGCCGGCGCACTGTCCGATATGAGCATGACCGACTTCAACGCCCAGCAGAACTTCGAGAGCCTGCGCGGCGAGCGCAATGCACGCTATGACGCGGCGCAGATCCGTTACAATCAATGTAACGCGTCGTTATCGCGAGAACTGCAAACCTATCTGGCGCGGGGCCACCTGCTCGCCAAGGGCATGCCGATGCGCGACAACACACCATTGGCGGAGCGTGTCATTCCGACAGCCCGCTGGCGGGTCATGACGCTGGATATCGCAAAAGGGCAGGCCTTCGGTTACGGTTGGCAATACGGCGGCCTGGTCGTCGGAATCAAACCGAAGCCGCAAAAACGCACGCCACCGCCGCCGGCTTCCGCGCCACGCAATCCCAACAACGTTCCGGGCGCTAGAGTCCCTCGCCCGCCGCGCCAAGGCCAACAAGCACGGCCGCGTCCGCCCAGACCGTCAGCCTGAGTTCGTGGTCGCAGGCTGAACATTTGTAAACACGCACCTCGATTTCCGATGCCGGATCGCTGCGACGCGACTGCACAAAACGCATTTGCGCGCCGCACTGGCAATCCGGCAATTCCTTCGAGCCCGGCACGATAATCCGCTCGAATTTTGTCATCACATACTCACTTTGATCTGACACTTCGCTGCAAGCGCCACTTTTTGCAATCAACAAGCACGACTTCTTGCAATCGATGTGCCACCAACTCCGCGAACCTGCCTCGGTGACGCTGCCTTTGCTCGCCGAGGCCGGTCACGTCATGCACGATGGTAGCGCCCCGGCACGATGGCCTGCCAAAGCCGTACCGCCAGCCAGCCAGCCGAACCGCCTACAAAGGCGCCGGCAATGACGTCGCTCAGGAAATGAAAGTTACCGCCGACCAGACCGACCGCCACCGCCAGGCCGGCGATCGCATAGAACCAGCGCAATCGCGGGTACCAGAACCAAAGAACCGCCAAAACCGCGCAAGCCGACGCCATATGTCCCGACGGGAAAGAATTATAGCCACCGCCACCATGCATGAAATGAAAGCCATAGGTACCATCGCGAATGAAAGATGGATTGTTGCGGAACCAGCTTTCAGGCCAGGTTCGACCGAACAGGAACTTGAGCTGCTCCTTCACCGCCTCGACAACGATCACGGTCAGGCTGACGACAAAACCGGCGGTCTGCAAACGCGACCAGGCTCGGCCGAACAGCATCTGCAAAGCAAGGCCAGCCACGACGATCATGGCAAGCGGCGGCAACGGGTTGGGTATATAGGTCAGCCAGACCAACAGGCCGTGATGACGTCTTGACGCCACGCCATGCGCCAGCAAGGCTAGCGGACGATCGACCCATTGATAACAGATCGCCACCAGAAGTACCGTGACAAACAGGCTCAGGAGCCAGCAATAAACCGCACGCATTGTAACCCAGGCCATCCTGACCGCTTGAGCCGCTTGTTAGCATAAGCCGCGACTGAATCGCGCCATCGGCCGGATTCGACCAGTCCGCGTCACCGCCATCGAATTGATCCCTGACATCTAGCATGCCGACGCCCTCACGGCGATCTCGATGATGATCAATCATGCCGACACGTCTCCCGCGTCTCGTCGACGCAACGCAACGGCAACGCTGCCGGGAACGCAAGGCCGCGGCCAGGCGATGGGAGCACGACAGGCGCAGGCAGGCCAGCCAACCGCTGAACCGCATCGCCGCCAGGTGGCCACCAGCGCCGCTACCAGGACATGCCGCGACTGCGGCGCGCGATAGCGCGTCGCCGCCGCGAAATCGCTTCTCGCACCGCATAGCCACTGACAAAACCTAGCAGCAGAATTGCCAGCAAGATTCCGATGGCCATCATGGCATGGCGCGCCGCCCCTCGCGTATCAGCGAAAGATCAGGGAAACAAATCCATAGCCGAGAAACACCACCCAAGCCGCGTTCAACCCGAGCCCGACGCCAATCACGGTCGGCGGCCACAATTGATCCAGTCGGTCGATGAGAGAACCCGGCCACACTCGTCCGGACCTTGGAACCGACCCCAGCGGACCGGCTGCAACTGAACCGCCGGCTGTCAGGCCGCCGTTCGATAACGAAGATATAGCCTGCACTTGCATAAGGAGGCTCCATATCTGATTTTACAAGGTTATCGCGAACAATATTGCATTGCAATAATTTTATAGGCAATGCAGCAATTCGTTTAAGGCCGTGCGGCCAAGGGTTTCGGCAAAGCCTTGGCGACCACTGGCGCGGGTCGGTGAATTTGGCCGTTGTTGAGCCTGCACGCCCGGGCTAATCATGGCCGCGACGACGCCGGTTTTCGGCTTTTGGAACAATGCAATGTGCGGCATCGCGGGCGTTCTGACTTCTCCGGGCACCGCCCGCGCAGCGCTCGAACGCAACGCCTCCGCGATGGCCGATAGCATCGCGCATCGCGGTCCGGACGATCACGGCCTGTGGAGCGATCCGGAGGCCGGCATGGCCCTGACCCAACGGCGGCTGTCGATTGTCGATTTATCGCCGGCCGGCCACCAGCCGATGATCTCGGCCGACGGACGCTTCGTCATCGTCTTCAACGGCGAGATCTACAATTTCCAGGATCTGCGGCCGGAATTTGAGGCGCGCGGCGTCCGCTTTCGCGGCCATTCCGACACCGAAGTAATGCTCGAGGCGATTGCCGCCTATGGCGTTGCCCCGACCGTCAAGCGCCTGATCGGGATGTTCGCGATCGCACTATGGGACCGCCACGAACGCACGCTGACGCTGGTGCGCGACCGCCTCGGCATCAAACCGTTGTACTGGGCCAAGTTCGGCGACCTGTTTCTGTTCGGCTCCGAACTCAAGGCGTTGCGCGCCCATCCGGGCTGGACACCGCGGATTGACCGCGGCGCGGTCGGCGCCTTCATGCGTCACAACTGCGTGCCGGCGCCGCGCACGGTCTATCAAGGCGTCCACAAACTCGAACCGGGGCGCATCCTGACGCTGCCGTGGCGTGGCGAACCGCGGATCGAAACCTTCTGGGATGCGCGCGCGGTTGCGAGAGCCGGGCTGGCCGATCCGCTGCGGCTCGACGACGGAGAACTCACCGATCGGCTCGAAACGCTGCTGCTCGACTCGGTGCGTCGCCGCATGGTCGCCGATGTACCGGTCGGCGCGTTTCTGTCCGGCGGCATCGATTCATCAACAGTGGCCGCCTTGATGCAGGCCGCGAATGCCGGACCGGTCCGCACTTATTCGATCGGCTTCGAAAGCGCCGGATACAACGAAGCCCCGCAAGCGGCCGCCGTGGCGCGCCACCTCGGCACGGACCACACCGAACTGACGGTGTCGTCGCGGCAAGCCCTCGACGTCATTCCGCGACTGGCGGACATGTATGACGAACCCTTCGCCGACTCGTCGCAGATTCCGACCTACCTCGTATCGGCCATGACCCGCCAGCACGTCACGGTCGCGCTATCGGGCGACGGCGGCGATGAACTGTTCGGCGGCTACAACCGCTATCAACTGGCGCAACGGTTCGGCCGCAAGCTGGCGATGGTACCGCGCCCGTTGCGCCGTGGTCTCGCACGGCTGATGCGCGCCTTGCCCGCTGACCAATGGTCGCGGCTGATCGATCTCGTGCCGGGCGGCATCGCGCCGGCACAGGCCGGCGACAAGCTGCATAAGCTGGCTTCGATACTCGCGCTCGACGACGTCGGTGCCATCTATCGCCGGTTGGTGACGCATTGGGAGCCGGACACGATCATGCCGGGCCTTGTCGAACCCAAAGGCGCGCTATGGGATGACACCATAGCCGCCGACTTCCCCGGCGGCCTCGAACGCCTGCAATTCCTCGATCAGGTCACCTACCTGCCGGACGACATTCTGACCAAGGTCGACCGCGCCAGCATGGCGGTAGCGCTCGAAGCGCGGGTGCCACTCATCGACCATCGCGTCGTCGAGTTTGCCTGGCGGATTCCGCGCCACGACCTGATCCGCGACGGCGTCAGCAAATGGCCGCTGCGGCAAGTGTTGTATCGGCACGTCCCGGCGGACCTGGTGAACCGACCGAAAATGGGCTTCGGCATTCCGCTCGGCGAATGGCTGCGTGGCCCCTTGCGCGACTGGGCGGAATCGCTGCTTGACGAACAACGCCTCAAAGAAGCCGGACTGGTCGATGCGGCCACCGTTCGCCGACATTGGCAAGAGCACCTCGGCGGCCGGCG
The DNA here is from genome assembly GCA_016124795.1 of Rhodopseudomonas sp. Taxonomy (GTDB): domain Bacteria; phylum Pseudomonadota; class Alphaproteobacteria; order Rhizobiales; family Xanthobacteraceae; genus Pseudolabrys. Next base: position 79,381 of record WGNB01000029.1, read on the forward strand.
CAACTGGCAATACCTGCTGTGGGACGTACTGATGCTCGAGGCCTGGCGCGAACGCTGGACCGCCGGCACGGCGGCAAGGCAGGCGACCCCGGCGACCGCATCTGCCTGAACACGACGTCCCACGGTACTTTGCCGGATCGCGACGACGCAGAGACGACCAACAGGTCGACGATCAACAACCGGACCTTGCGGCCGCACAGATCGCACAGGACCGCCTTGCCCGGCTTGAAACGTGGCGGCGGTTCAAGCTTGATCGCGCCGCACTTGCGCTCACGAAACTTCAACACCTCCACTACATCATCAATGCACGAGCACGATGCGCAGGGTTGCCCCGCTCCCTCTTGTGCGGTACCTCTGAATTACCACCTGCCCGGCCGCGCCGGCTCCACTGCGACGATCCGTAATTCTGAACCAGGCCACTAACCGCAACCGGCTTGCCAAATCGACGGAATGCTCTTGCGACGCCCGATGATCGAGGCGTCGCGTGAGACTTTGGCTTTTGCCGTCCACTCCGGGTGAACCAGTCCCGAAGGATGGGAACGTGGGTTTTAAAAGATGGATTTGAGAACGCGCGGCATCGGACTCTTTGGACTTTCCGTTCTGGCGCTTGTCGTCGGCTGCATAACCGGTGTCGGCGCGGTCGTCTTCCGCGCCCTGATCGCCCTCATTCACAATCTGTCCTTCTACGGCACGGCGTCGATAGAATTCGACGCCAACCAGTTCGACGCCGTGAGCCCCTGGGGCGCCGGCATCATTCTCGTGCCGGTGATCGGCGGCCTGATTGTCGTCTTCCTCGTCAATAATTTTGCTCCCGAGGCGCGCGGTCATGGCGTGCCGGAAGTGCTCGACGCCATTTATTACAAGGAAGGCAAGATTCGCCCGGTCGTCGCCGCGATCAAAACCATCGCCTCCGCTTTCTCGATCGGCACGGGCGCGGCGGTCGGCCGTGAAGGCCCGATCATCCAGATCGGCTCGACGCTCGGCTCATCGCTTGGCCAGATGATTTCAATGGCGCCGTGGCAACGCATCACGCTGGTCGCCGCCGGCGCAGGCGCCGGCATCGCCGCGACCTTCAACACACCGATCGGCGGGGTGATGTTCGCCATCGAACTGATGCTGCCGGAATTGAGCGCCCGCACCTTTCTGCCGGTCGCACTCGCCACCGGCGCCGCAACTTATATCGGCCGGCTGTTCCTCGGCATTGCGCCGGCCTTCGTCGTGCCGACTGAATTTGTCCTTCACACACAGCAACCATCGGTCATCGGGCTGGCGCTGTTCGGATTGCTTGGGGCGCTGATCGGCATCGCCGCGACCCTGTTCATCCGGACGCTGGTGCTCGCCGAAGACATCTTCCCCAAAATCAAAAATCCCTATCTGCGCAATATCGTCGGCATGTTGATGGTCGGCTGTTTGATGTATGCGCTACTCCTCACCCAGGGCCATTACTTCATTCAAGGCGTCGGCTACGCCACGATCCAGGCCATCTTGCAGGACCAGTTGCCCGGTATCGCGCTACTGCTCGGCCTGTTCGTCGGCAAGCTGTTCGCGACCACGGTCAGCCTCGGCTCCGGCGCGTCCGGTGGAATCTTCTCACCATCCCTGTTCATGGGCGCGACCTTGGGCGCGGCATTCGGCGCGATCGTCACGGCCGTCCACCCGATCGCGGGTCTCGACGTGCTGACATGCGCCATCATCGGCATGGCGGCCATGGTCGGCGGCGGCACCGGAGCCGCAATGACCGCCGTCACGATGATCTTCGAGATGACGCGCGACTACGACATCATCATGCCGATCATCATCGCGGTCGCGGTCGCCATCGGCGTGCGCCGGCTGATGTCGCGTGAGAACATCTACACCATCAAGCTGGTGGCGCGCGGCCACCTGATCCCGAAGGCGCTGCACGCCAACATGTTTCTGGTGCGTCACGCCGAAGAGGTAATGGACCACGACGTATTGACCTTGCCAGCCGAAACCGATTTCGCCGCCTTCCTGCGCGAGACCAAAGCCGGCGGTTTCCGGCATATCGTCGTAACGCAGGACGACCGCATCGTCGGCGTGTTGCGCGTCAATACCGAATTGCGGGTCGGCCTCGGCGAAGCCCATTCCGGTGTCCGGCTCGGCGATATCGCTCAGAAGAATTTCACGGTTTCGCGCGCCCAGGATGTCGTATTCGACGTCGTGGAACGAATGTGGCGACGCAAGGCGTCGATGTCGATCGTCACGCGGGATGCCGGTCGCACACCGCGCGGCAAACACGTCGTCGGCATGATTTCAAAAGAGCATATTGCCGATTCCGTGGCCGACAGCATTCGGCCCTACGGCACCGAGGCCAAGGGTCCGGTCTAGGCGAGCCCCGGCACAAACCCTACGCAAACAAAATGGCGCCGACTCATCGAGCCGGCGCCATTTCGTTCGAGCCATTTCAAGCCGCCGGCATCACCGCGCCGGCCGCAAATCGAGACCGGCAACACCGACCGCCAGATTGAGGCCCGCCTGCCCCTGCACCGACAACGGTTGCAAGGTCACGGTCCGGTTCGATCCGCCAACCAGCACGTTGGCGCCGACACCGGCGCCAACGGTCGCCTCGGCGCTGGCGCCGCCATAATGGCCGGCCAGTGCGCCGAACTTCTTGTCGCTCGGCGCGAACACGGTCCAGACCATCTCGCCGCCCGATGTGGCGCCGACATCAAGGCCGAACTTGGTAATCGACCCGATGTAAAGTTCGCGCGGGCCGGGCTTGGACGGCGTGTAAACGCAGGTCACATTCTTTTTCGACGCGATGATCATCCCGATCCCGCCGGAAATATCGCATGTCAGAGCACCGACCTTGGTGCGATCATGATTGCCTTGCGCCAAGGCCGGAACCGGCAGGGCAACAGCCGCGGCGACCGCGAAAGCGGCAATGGCCGACCCCCACGCGCCGAAAGATTGCTTCATCATCTTCGCCTCCTTGGTGATAGTCATATCACCCGACAACGCCGACTACCGGGCCCAGTTCCACAGCCACGCTTTGGCGCTCAGTTCGTCGCCAGAATCTGGTTGGCCGGAATAGCGATCAGGCATTGAAACCCGCCCGGATCGAACACCATTTTGACATCGGCATTAAGCGCACGCGACAGATTGCCTTCGATCACCATGGTTCCAAAACCCTTCTTTCGACGCGGCTTGACTTTCGGACCGAATTGTTCGCGCCATTCCAGCTCAAGCGCGTCGCCCGCATTGCCGGTGCCGTCGCGCCATTGCCAGGCGACCGAAACCTGGCCATCCAGCGTCGACAGTGCGCCATATTTCGCCGCGTTCGCCGCCATTTCGTGAAGCGCCAAACCTAGATTTTGCGCCGCTTCCGGCTTCAACGCGACATCAATGCCGCGGATCGCGACTTGTGAGCTATCGGGTTCGAAATAGGCAGTCAGTTGCGACCGGATCAGTTCAGTCAGCGACGCACCATACCAGCTTTCCCGGACCAGCAGATCGTGCGATGCCGCCAGCGCCTGCAATCGCGCCCCGAACTGGTCAAGGAAGGCCTCGGTCGAGCCGGCATGACGAGCGGTCTGCCGCGCCATGGCCTGAATAACCGCCAACAGATTTTTCGAACGATGCGTCAGTTCGCGCAGCAACAGACGCAAATGCGCCTCGCCCTCCTTGCGTTCGGTTACATCGACGGACGCACAGATCAGTCCGACGATATCGCCAGGCTCATTCCGCAGGGCCTCGACATGCAGTTCATACCAACGCAGCCCGAGCCGCCCTTCGATGGAAATCTCGGTATGCTTCGGCTGACCGTTTGCCAAGACATCCTGTTTGATCGCGGCGATCGCGGCATTCGCCTCCGCCGGCAGAATATCGCCATCGGTCCGCCCCAGAATATCTTCGACGGATCGCCCCAGCATGTCATGACTGATCGACGTATAACGCAGGCTGCGATCTTGCGTATAGACGACGACTTTGGAGGCCTGAAGTGCGATCTCGTAACGCGAGAAACGGGCACGCAGAAAATCCAACTCCGCCTTTTGCGCATCGACCTGCTGTTCGAGCCGACGGCGTTCGTCCCGCACGATCTCCAGCTCTTTTTGCAGACTGACCAGATCGGCCGCATCCGCCATCGGCTTTTCGGACATTATCTCAAAACTTTCATCCTCCGGACACAGCCTCGTCAACGCGATTGCCGGGCCCACTCTCTTCCGCCTTGCCCGACGCCGGCCGGGCGCTGAAGTCGCCTCGCCCGGCCGATTGTCCATCGCATCGACCTGATCCAAGCTGTCATTCGTCGACCGACTTTGCATCGGACTGTCTTGAACGCTCCCTGATTGCCTTAGCTTGCCTTGCGATCGCGCGGCCGAGCGTTGCGGGCAAAGAACAGCGCCTGACTTAGCACCGCGGATACGGTCGCCGGCTGGAAAGGTTTGGCGATCAGGAAGGCCGGCTCCGGACGTTCACCGGTCAGGAAGCGTTCCGGATAGGCGGTGATGAAGATCACCGGCACTTCGAAAGTCCGCAGCATCTCGTTCACCGCGTCGAGACCCGAACTTCCATCGGCGAGTTGAATATCCGCCAGGATAACGCCGGGCTGCTTGACCTTGGCGAGCGCCACCGCTTCGGAATGGGTGCGCGCGACGCCGAGCACTTTGTGCCCGAGGCTTTCCACCAGGGCCTCGAGGTCGAGCGCGATGAAAGTCTCGTCCTCAATGATCAGCACGTCGGTGGCAATCTCGGCGGCCAGTTCGCGGCCAGAATCCTCGACCAGGCCGCGCAACGTCGGCACGTCAACGTCGAGCACCTTGGCCGCCTCGTCCTCGGACAGGCCCTCCAGGGCGATCAACAGAAAGGCCTGGCGCGGCATCGGCGCGATCTGGGCCAAATGACGTTCGACGGCATGGCCGTCCTCGCCAACCGCCGGCTTGCCGTTAATGCCGACCGAATTCCAGATTTTGGTGAAAAGCCGGTACAGCGCGATCCGGGTCGAAGCGCCGTCATCCAGCACCGACGGATCCTCCACCAGCGCCTCAAGAGTCGCCGCCACATAGGCGTCGCCCGATGCCTGGCTACCCGCCAGCGCCCGCGCGTAGCGGCGCAGATACGGAATATGCTGTCCAAGTGACTGAGATATCGTCAAAAATCCCTCCCGACCGAAAAAATGCCCTGGGCTGCATGGGCATGGCCCCAGTAAGTCGACGCCAACTTACCCCCGGCAACGCCGCCTCTGGAAAAAAGTTCCCGCCGGTGGGAACCATCTTCGTTTTCATAAGTTTGGATTGCAGGCAAAGGGGGGACCTTTCGCCCAGCCAGGGCAAGGGACTTGGGGTTTAACGATGACAGAACGCGACAAACCCGTGGGACAACAGACACAGATGGAAACCGCGGCTTCCCGCACAAAGAAAACCGATTCAAAGCCAGCCAAGCTCGGCCGCGAAGTTCACGCCCGTCTCGGGCAACAATTGCGCGCCATGTACGACGACGTCGTCAACCAGGGCGTCCCGGATCGCTTTGCCGATCTGATCTCACGTATTGATGGCAATGGTAATAAGGACAGGCAGTAATGCCCATGGACGACTCGGTCCGGAACTCCATCCTCTCCGCGGTGCCCAGCCTCCGCGCTTTCGCGATCTCGCTGTGCGGGAACGTCGATCGCGCCGACGATCTGGTGCAGGAAACAATGTTGCGCGCCATCGCCAACATCGATTCCTTCCAGCCGGGCACCAATATGGCGGCATGGCTTTTCACCATTCTGCGCAACCATTTCCGGTCGGAATACCGCAAACGGCGGCGCGAGGTCGAAGACGCCGACGGCCATCATGCCGATTCACTCAAACAGCAACCCGAACAGCACGGCCATATCGAATTCAACGAATTCCGTGAGGCATTGTCGCAACTGCCACCCGATCAACGCGAAGCGCTGATTTTGGTCGGCGCATCGGGCTTCTCCTACGAAGAAGCGGCGAATATCTGCGGATGCGCGGTCGGCACCATCAAGTCACGCGTTAACCGCGCGCGCACCAGGCTCGCCGAGATCCTTCACGTCAACAGCGCGGAAGACTACGGCCCGGACGACCAGACCCGCGCCGTACTCGCCGGCGGCGAATAAGCCCGCCGGACCGTCGAGGGCGATATGGCCGAACAATGCCATATCGAGCTTGGCCATATCGAGCTGGGTCATATCGAGCTTGGCCCATATCGACCTTTTGTCTATGACCGATCGCTACCAACCTCCGCAACACGCGTTACACCAACACCCCCCAACACAACAAAAGGCGCGCATGGTCCCCGGGGCCTTGCCCCCGGGAGCCTTGCGCGCCTGATTGTTTTATCCTGATTGTTTTATAACGCAGCGGCGCTTTACAGCGCCGTCGACGACCGGCCACGCACCAGGTGAATAACCGCGGAGACCAGAAACAGGATAATCGCGACGAAGAAAACCAGCTTGGCGGCCTCGATGGCCACCCCGGCGATGCCACCGAAACCAAGAACGGCGGCAATCAATGCAACAACCAAAAACGTGATGGCCCAGCCCATCATGGCGACCTCCTGCGCTGTCTGAAATGAATTGTCCTGGAAAAACGCCCGGCCGGTCGAAATGTTCCTTCGCCGCCTCTGGCCTGCCGTGCCGATGATGGACACTGTGCCGCAGAACGACATGGCGCAGAACGACATGGCGGAGAACGACATGGCGGAGAAAGACATGGCGGAGAAAACCGCGACCGTCATTCGGACGGCGAAGCGCACATCGTCATTTGCCGCCGCAAACGGTCAACGCTCCGGCAAGACACCGCCGACGCGAAATCCAATCCGGCGCAGGAAGATCCACGACCCATCGCAAAGTTCGTAAAGCAGGCTAGACTAGTGCTGCATCAGGACCGAACGACCATGGCCGGGCTCAAGACCTATCGTGCGAAACGCCGGTTCGACGTCACCGCCGAGCCAAAGGGAAAGATCACACGCAAAAGCGGGCACGCCTACGTCATTCAAAAGCACGCGGCGCGCCGGCTGCATTACGATCTGCGGCTCGAACTGGACGGCGTCATGAAAAGCTGGGCGGTGACGCGCGGCCCCAGCCTGGTAGCCGGCGAGAAGCGTCTGGCAGTACAGGTCGAGGACCACCCGCTGGCCTACAACAGCTTCGAAGGCACGATCCCGCGCGGGGAATACGGCGGCGGCACCGTTATGGTCTGGGATCGCGGCAACTGGAAGCCGCAAGAGGACGCTCATAAAGGCCTGAAGAAAGGCCATTTGTCGTTCGTCCTCAATGGCAAGAAACTGCACGGCCTGTGGCATCTGGTTCGGATGCACCGGCGGCGCGGCGAGACCCACGACAACTGGCTGCTGATCAAGGCCGATGACGAAGCCGCCCGTCGCACCGGCGACCAGGATATCCTCGACGAAGCCACACGGTCGGCCAAGACCGGCCGCACTCTGGAAGAAATTGCCGCCGGCCAGGGCAAGACCGCTCGCCCGACCGGGACGAGCGCCAAAACCCGAACGGCGGCGGCAACGGCGCGCCGAATAGCCAAATCCACAACAACACGACAGCGCGCTGCCGGCACGGCACAGCCGCCGCCCCATAAACGCCGTGCGCGGAGCGGCGAAAAAGTCATCGTCGAAGGCATCACGCTCAGCCATCCCGACCGGCTCTATTGGGACGCCGTCAAAGTGACGAAGCAGGACCTCGCCGCCTATTATCGCGATGTCTGGACATGGATGGCCCCGCATGTGGTCGGCCGGCCGATATCGCTGGTGCGCTGCCCCGACGGCATTGGAGGAACCTGCTTCTTCCAGAAACATGCCGCGGCCGGCATCGCCACAGACCATCTGCATCTAATTCCGGAGAAAGACGACAAGATCATCTCGATCGACGATCTCGCCGGGCTGATCTCGCTGGTGCAGGCTGGCGTTCTCGAAATCCACACCCGCGGCAGCACGGCCATTGATCGCGACAACGCCGACCGGCTGGTGTTCGATCTCGATCCCGGACCGGGCACCGACTGGTCCGACGTGGTGGCGGCCGCCCGTGCCGTGCGCAAAAAACTCACAGCCCTCAAACTTAAAAGTTTTCTCAAGACCTCCGGCGGCAAGGGCCTGCATGTCGTCGTACCGGTCGCGCCAACGCCCTGGGCGCGGGCCAAGACCTTCGCCCAACGGATTGCGTCCAGCATGGCGGCGGAATCGCCGGAGCTTTATGTCGCGACCGCGACCAAGAGCAAACGCAACAACCGGATATTCATCGACTACCTGCGCAACAGCCACGACGCCACCACGGTCGCGCCGTTCTCGACCCGCGCCCGGCTGGGCGCGGCGGTGTCGACGCCGATCGGTTGGAGCGAACTCGGTAAACTGAAAGGCGCCGACGATTATACGCTGCGCAACCTGCCGGCCCGGCTCAAGCGACTGCGCCGCGATCCATGGTCCGGCATCGGCCGGATCAAACAAAAGCTTCCCAGTACAATCTAGAACCGGGAGCGGACGCCCCCCGGCCCTCGCGATGGAACCGCGACGCATTGCCGCGCGTTGAAGGCCGCCATCGACTCGCGGCGACACCGGCCGCGCAAACAATCTGCCCACATAAAGGACCGCCATGGCCCGAAGCCCGACGAAACCGGCGCAACGCAAGATCGGCGAAAGCGCCAACGACAATCATCCGCTCGCCGCCCACTTTGCCAAATTCGCACAATCGACGTCGCAGGCGACCGGACATCCGGCAGCTTTTCTGCTCGCGGTCGTGGTGGTCGTCGTCTGGATCGTCACCGGCCCGCTCTTCAATTACAGCGATACCTGGCAACTGGTCATCAATACCGGCACCACGATCGTCACCTTCCTGATGGTGTTCCTCATTCAAAACACCCAGAATCGCGACATGATGTCGATGCAACTCAAATTGTCGGAATTGGTACTGGCGATGAAAGGCGCCGAGAACAAGTTTGCCGCGATTGAAGACCTCAGCGACGAGGAACTGAAGGAACTGCACGAGGACTGCCGCGCTCGCGCCGACATCACCGCCGATCATCTCGAGCAAAGGCACAATCGGGCGAAAGCTCCCGCCAGCAAACCGGCCGCAAAATCGAAATCCGCCAAGGCATCGCCGTCGCGTCACGCCGACAAGCTGGTCAAGGCCTGACGTGCCCCAAGTTCGGGCATGACACAAAACTGCGCGGCTTTGGCCCGAATATTGGAACCATTACTCGCTTCGGCGGTTAGTCGTTCGCGACAGCGCGGATAGCAACGGCTTGCGATAAGAGACCGCGTCCGCGTCGTTTGGCGGCACCCTGGACCTTGCCCTCGAAGACCCTGCGCCGCCTTTTCAATCGATCCAATCGGGCGACCGATTGTCTGGGACAGCATTGTCAAGGAGAGCCACGATGAAGAAATTGCTGATCGTATGTGCCGCGGCGCTGGCACTGGCCGGTTGTCAAACCGTCGAACAAGACCGGGCGTTAGGCGGCGCCGCCATCGGCGGTATTGCCGGCACGGCGATTGGCGCGGCGGCGGGCGGCTCGGTCGGCAGCGCGCTGGCCGGCGGCGCGATTGGCGCCGGCGCGGGCGCCATCATCGGCTCCGCGACAACCCCGCGCCGTTGCTACTGGCGCGACCGCTACGGCCACCGTCACTGGCGCCGCTGCTAACAGCGCAGGCGCATGACAGAAGTTCCCGAAGGCCCGTGCATGGCGCGGGCCTTCGTCGTTTTGCCACAACTCCGAAATAGAGAATCGGAATCATCACGTCGGTTTCAACGCCGGATTCGTTAAGAACCGTCGTTTGATAATCAGAGGCGTAACGAATCGATTCGGGACATGGCACACAGGGGTGGAACTTTGGACAATCCGCTGAAGGCAACGCGCAAGGTGCGGCGACCGGTCAATTATGGCCGGCTATGGACAATGGCGGCCGGTGCAGCTTTGTTTTGCAGCCTTGGGTACGGTCCCGCTTCAGCCCAGGATACCGCGCCCGAAAAGGCGAAAGTCCACATCGCCAAGACCAAGGCACCGCAAAAACCGACCGTCAGAATCAAGAGCGCCCACGATCGCAGCGGCCATTTTTCCGGTATCGCCTCATTTTACGACAAAGACTACCGCGGCAAGACAGCCAGCGGCGCGCGCTACGACGGCCGCAAATTTACCGCCGCCCATCGCACCCTGCCCTTCGGCACGCGGGTCCGAGTCACCGATAAAAACACGCACCGTAGCGTAACCGTCGTTGTCAATGACCGCGGACCGTTCATTAAAGGCCGCGTCATCGACCTGTCCTACGCCGCAGCCCAGGCCCTGCGCATGGAAGACCGCGGCCTGGTCCAGGTCACCGCCTCGATCGAGTAACGGGATACGCCGCCGACGGGATAGCCAACCCCGCACCGGAGTCCCGAATTGTCGCGCCATGAGGCGCGCCCTTGTTGGGCCGCTGGGGCTGCGCACGCCGCAATGGCAGGCGAAATCATTTCATTTCCGACGCCGAGTCATTTAACTGACTACCGGCTCGAATGTCCCTGCCCTCCTGTCGCCGCTCCGCCCCACAAGGAATGCCTATGCCCGCCAAGCGCCCCGCGCCCCGCCTCGCCGTCCCCGAAGAATCCGGCATGGACGCCGCCCAGCGCGCCTTGATGAAATCGATCCGCTCCGGCCCGCGCGGCAAGTCGGTCACCCCTCGCGGCCCTTTCGCTGTCTGGTTGCATGCGCCGCAATTCGGCCAGTTGGCCCAGGCGCTCGGCGGCCATTGCCGCTACAAAACCGCGGTGCCGCCGCGCTTGTCGGAATTCGCCATCCTTTGCACCGCCCGGCTTTGGCGCGCCCAATACGAATGGTTCGCCCACGCGCCGATCGCGGAGAAGGCCGGCGTCAAGCCGAAAACCATCGCCGACCTGCGCGCCGGCCGGCTGCCGAAGTCAGCCGCCAAGGACGAACGCGCGATCTACGATTTCGTCCACGAGCTTTACAAGAAGAAGCGCGTCAGCGACCGCAACTACAAGCGGGTCCATGCTCTGCTCGGCGATGCCGGCACCGTCGAGTTCGTCGGCATCGTCGGCTATTATGCGATGGTGGCGATGACGCTGAACGTCTTCGGCATGCTGCCACCGGCGGCCGAAAAGCTGGCCTTCAGCGAGCCGAAATAAGCTGGCCGCAGCGGTAAACGTAAGACACGATCCCGACGCCGCGACAGCGCCGGGATCGCGACAATTAACGTCATCAAAATCAGCAAACGGTGCGCTTGCGCACGACAACGGTGCCATTCGCACGATGCGTGCGCACCGTGACCGTGCGGCAGGACGCACGATGGTGTCGCCAGCCATAGTGGTGACCATGATCGACGTGCTCGCGAACGACGACGCCATTGCCACCGGCATGGACAACGACTTCTGCCGAAGCCGGCAAGGCGCTCAGCAAAGCCGCGCCGACAACGGCGCCGATAATTGCGATTTTCATAATGTTCTCCTCGGTTCAACCATGCGATACAAACGCCGAACCGAGAAGATAGTTTCGTCAGCGCTTCGTGATTTGAAACGCACCGGACATTCAAACCAATTTCTGTTGCAACTAATTAATTCCGGATCGCATCAACTGCCGCGCCACGTCACCGAGTAAAGATCGAACCGCCGATCCTTCAGATTTTGAACCGTGCCGCCCTGACGCGCGGCGCGCAACGAATCCAGCGGCAGATCGGCGATGGCGATCATCTCGACATTCGGCGTCGTGTCGGCGGCGATACCGTCGCGCGCGAACGGAAAATCGCATGGCGTCAACACGCAACTTTGCGAATACTGGATGTCCATGTTGTCGACCTTGGGCAGATTACCGACATTGCCGGCCATCACAACATAACACTGGTTCTCGACCGCGCGCGCCTGCGAACAATAGCGCACACGGAGATAGCTTTGTCGCTCGTCGGTACAGAACGGCACGAAAACAATCGACGCCCCCTGATCGATGACATGGCGAACGATCTCCGGAAACTCGACGTCGTAACAGATCAGGACGCCGATTGGCCCGCAATCCGTGTCGATGACATTGACCTTGTCGCCGCCCTTGACGTTCCACCAGTAGCGCTCGTTCGGCGTCGGATGGATCTTGTGCTGTTCGTGAATACTGCCGTCACGCAGGAAGACACAGGAAATGTTGTAAACTTCCCCGTCGGCCTCGCGTGTCGGATGAGAACCGCCGACGATGTTGACGTTGTAGCTCACCGCCAACCGGCTCATCATCTCCTTGAAACGCGTGGTATATTCGGTCAGTTTGCCGATCGCTTCGGCAGCCGGGATCTGCTCGTTTTCTATCGAAAGAAGTTGGAGCGTGAACAGTTCGGGGAAGACGGCGAAGTCGGCTTTGTAATCGGCGACGACGTCGACGAAATATTCGACCTGATGGGCGAACTCCTCGAACGAATTGACCGCGCGCAACTGATACTGCACAGCCGCGACACGCACGCTTTGCGGCCGCCGCGTCATCCGCGCCGGGGTCGAGGTGACATCAGGATCGACCTGCGGATTGCGCCAGATCATATGAGTGGCATAGCCACGCGACTCGTGATCGAGCGGCAGATAATCGGGCAGCACGCCGATGACCTCAAAGCCGTTGCGAAGCTGAAAGCCGATCACCGGGTCCTTCTGCTTGCCTTCAAGCACCAGCTTCACATAGTTCTCGGCGGAACCGACGCTGTTCCAGCGCCGCGCCAGATTCGGCATCCGGCCGGCGAACACCACGCCCTTGAGACGCAAATGCTGGCACAGCCGCTTGCGCTCGTTATACAGCCGCTGGCCAATGCGGTTACCGCGGAAGGCCGGATCGACACAGACATCCATGCCATAGAGCCAGTCGCCCTGCGGGTCGTGCCGCGAGGCATAGCCGCGCCCGGTTATGGTCGACCAGTCGTGCCGATGCAGCGCGAGATGTTCAGGAATCCGGAACGTCGCGCAATAACCGATGATCCTGTTCTCGTAAGCGGCGACAAACTGGCCTTCCGGAAATTGATGCATCTGCCCGCGCAATTGGGCTTCGGAATAGACGCCCTGAGCGCCGAACGACGGATAGGCTTTGGCCATCACGGCACGGATGCCGTCGATATCGACCGGCGTAGCGTTGCGAATGATGAGTTTCGGTTGCGGCTGAGGCTTCGGTTTTTGGGTCATAACCCGATATGGCAACGATTCACCGCGATTGCCAACCTTTGCTGCATAGATTGAGTGCAAATCGGGCAAATGCCGTTGAAATTTGCGGCAATTCGTCACGGATATCGTCCGTATACCGATAAAATGCCGAATTCTTGTCGACCGCGGCACATGGCACGTCAATTGCTCCCGTTATGACGAATTAACAAAATACGGAGTGAGCTTTATGCGACGTCGCGATTTTGCAAAATTGGCTCTGGCTGGTGCCGCCGGCACGGTCGCGGCCCCCGCCATCGTCAAGGCGGACAGCACCTTCAACTGGAAAATGACCAGCTTCTACGGGCCCAATGCCTATTTCTATTCGACCGGCCCGGGCAGCGCCAAGGATCTCGCCAAGCGCATCGAGGCGATGTCGAACGGCCGCATCAAGATCCAGTTCTATGGCGCCGGCGAATTGATCCCGGCCGCCGCCGGCTTCGACGCCGTGTCGTCCGGCACCGTCGAGATGAATTACGCCAACTCCTACTTCTGGACCGGCAAGAGCTTCGCCGCGCAATATTTTACCGCGGTGCCGTTCGGCCTGAACTTTGTCGGCTTCAACGGCTGGCTCTATGACGGCGGCGGGCTCGAACTGTGGCGCGAGACCTACGACAAATTCAATCTCATCCCGTTTGCCTGCGGCAATACCGGCGTGCAGATGACCGGCTGGTTCAAGAAGCCGATCGAAAAGGTCGAGGACCTCAAGGGCCTCAAGATGCGCATCCCGGGCCTGGCCGGCCGGGTCTACAAGGAACTCGGCGTCGACGCCTTGCTGCTGGCGCCGGGCGACATCTTCCCCTCGCTTGAGCGCGGTGTCATCGATGCCGCCGAATTCGTCGGCCCTTATCTCGACCGTCAGCTCGGCCTGCACAAGGTCGCAAAGTATTATTACACCACCGGCTGGCACGAGATGGCGACCACCAGCGAACTGACCATCAACAAGAAGGCCTGGGCCTCACTGCCGGCGGACCTGCAAGCGATCGTCGAGAACGCCTGCATGGCCTGCAACACCCGCGGCGAAGCCTGGTTGCAGAAGGTCAATGCCGAGGCGATGGACGACCTGATCAAGAACCAGGGCGTCCATGCCCAGCCGCTGCCCGACGCCGTCGTCGACGCCCTGCGCGCCGCCAACGACAAGATTCTCGCCGCTGCCGTCGCCAAGGATCCGATGACCAAGAAGGTCCACGATTCCTACATGGCCTATATGACGTCCTACAAGCAGTGGGCGAAATACAGCGAGAAGCCCTATTACGACAAGATTCTCGGGATCTGACGTGAAGGCAGCGGAAAAGCTGGCCGGCGGAATCGATGATTTCATCGATCTCGTCGGCCGAACCATTTCGTGGCTGGCGCTCGCCGTCGCCATCGTCATGGGAGCCAACGTCTTCCTGCGGTACGGCTTCTCGATCGGTGAAATCTGGGCACAGGAACTGGAGTGGCACCTGCTGGTGCCGCTGACG
>WGNB01000010.1 GCA_016124795.1 Rhodopseudomonas sp.
ATAAACGACAACCTGCGCGCCCGCGGCGGATAACAGTTCGGCCTTCCAGGCCGCCGCGTGACTGCCGCCGGCAAGCACAGCGCGCCGCCCCTCGAGCGCCAGAAACACCGGCAGCCGCGCCAGCTTGCTTATGCGCTCGGGCCGCGCTTCAAGCGGTTTGCGGGACACGGCCATCGCTCACAATCCTCTTCAATTCCGGCAGGCACGAACCGCAATTGGTCCCCGCGCGCAAAGCCTTGCCGATCTCCTCGACATTGCCGGCCACGCCATCGGCCAACGCGGCACGAATTACATTCAGACCGACGCCGAAACAGGCACAGATCACGGGACCGGGATCGGCCAGCCCCTCGGTCGATTTGCCCGACAGCACGGCGCGGCGCTGCACCTCGCCCATGGTCTCGGTTTCGAACATCAGCTTGACGGCGTCCCATTGCGGCGCGGCCTCGGCCGGCCCCACGAAAAGACAGCCGACGAATTTGCCATCGGCAAAGGCGGCCAAGCGGTAGCTGCCGCGCGGCGTGTCGATATATTCGGCGATCTCGACATCCACGCCGAACAAAGCCGCCGCACGCTGCCGCCACACCTCCGGTCGATCATTGCTGGCGATCAACAACCCCTCGCCGCCGGTGACGCACGCCCGCGCCCACCATGTTTCGGCCGGCATCGTCAGCCGCGCCCGCGACAACACGAAGCCGCGATAAGCAAACGTCACCGGCGCGATCGCGACCGCCGTCGCCTTGGCTTCGGGCTGTCCGGAATGAGGATCGTTGGCCGGCGCCACCAGTGCCCCAATGCGCGCGGACGACGCGGTCTCATCGCTCCAGTGAATCGGCGCGAACAGCGAACCGCGCTGCTGACCTTCGCTAAAGATCACCTTCAACACGCAAGCGCCGTGAACCGACGTCACACGCGCAAAGCCGCCCGGCGTCAGGCCCGACGCCGCCGCGTCGGCGGGATGGACCTCGACAAATGGCTCCGGCAAATGCGCGCCGAGCCGCGGGCTCAGGCCCGAGCGCGTCATCGTGTGCCACTGATCGCGAATGCGACCGGTGTTCAGCCGGAACGGAAACTCCGGCGATAACGGCGCTTCCGGACGCGGCGGTTCCGGTGGCAGCATCCGGGCCTTGCCGTCGGGCGTAAAGAACCGGCCGTCGGCAAAAAAGCGGCTCTCGTCCTTGATCGGGTTGACGCGCGCCGGCCATTGCACCGGATCGAGCGCATTGAATTCGGCATCGCCGAGCGCCGCCAGCGAACCGATATCGAAATCGCGCGTGCCGTCATTCTCGAAAGCCGACAGCGCCGCGTGTTCGCGAAACACCTCGCCGACGCTCGCATATGGAAAGGCTTCGGCGAAACCGAGACGTTGCGCCACCTGGGTCACGATCCACCAGTCCGGCATCGCCTCGCCCGGCAGCGACAGGAACGAACGCTGACGCGAGATGCGACGTTCCGAATTGGTGACCGTGCCGTCCTTCTCGCCCCAGGCCGCCGCCGGCAGCAGCACCTGGGCATTGGCGTTGACCGTGTCATTGCTGACGACATTGTCCGAGATCACGAGCAGATCGAGTTTGCGCAGCGCATCGCGCACCGCGCTGGCGCGCGGCAGCGAAACCGCCGGATTGGTCGCCATCACCCACAGCGCCTTGATCTCGCCGCGGCCGATCGCATCGAACATCTGCACGGCTTTCAGGCCCTCGCGCTCGGCCATGTTCGGCGCATGCCAGAACCGGCCGACCCGGTCGATATCGACGGCCGTGAAATTCATGTGCGCGGCGAGCTGATTGGCCAGTCCGCCGACCTCACGGCCGCCCATCGCATTCGGTTGCCCGGTCAGCGACAGCGGCCCCATGCCGGGCCTGCCGATCCGGCCGGTGGCCAGATGACAATTGATGATGGTGGTGACCTTGTCGGTGCCCTGCGCCGACTGATTGACGCCCTGCGAAAAGCAGGTGACGACCTTCGACGTCGCCGTGAACAACGCGAAGAACGCCGCGACATCGGCCGGGGCCAGACCCGTGGCAATCGCCGTCGCCGCGACATCCGGCGCGATCTCGCGCGCCCGCGCCAAGGCCTCGGGCAAACCGTTGGTATGGCCGTCGACATATTCATAATCGATCGACAAGGTATCGGCGAGATGGACCAGCAACCCGCAAAACAAGGCGGTGTCCATGCCCGGCGCGACCGACAGAAACAAGTCGGCATCCTCGGCCGTCGCAGTGCGGCGCGGATCGATCACGATCAGTTTCGCGCCGCGTTCGCGCTTGTTGGCGACCATGCGCTGATACAGCACCGGATGGCACCAGGCCGCATTCGAGCCGACCAATATGATAAGATCGGCCTGATCGAGATCGGCATAATTGCCGGGCACAGTGTCCGTACCGAAGACACGGCGATGCCCGGCCACCGACGAGGCCATGCACAGCCGCGAATTGGTGTCGACATTGGCCGAGCCGATGAAACCTTTCATCAGCTTGTTGGCGACGTAATAATCCTCGGTCAGCAATTGACCGGACAGATAGAACGCAACCGAATCCTTGCCGTGGCGCGCGATGGTGCTGGCAAAGCCCTCCGCCACCCGATCGAGCGCCACGTCCCAGGAAGCGCGCGCCATCGTGCCGTCGGACTGGCGCAGCATCGGGTTGAGCAGACGCGAACCGAGCGCCAAGGTTTCGCCAAGCGCGGACCCCTTCGAGCACAGCCGCCCGAAATTCGCCGGATGATCGGGATCGCCGACAATCACCGCGCCGCCGCGCCCGTCCGGCTTGGCCAGCACGCCGCAACCGACGCCGCAGTAAGGACACGTCGTCCGAATCGCCGGCGGATGCTGGGCGGGCGCGTTCATCAATAGACGTCCTGCTGATAGCGGCCCTTTTTCTTCAGGTCGGTGACGAAGGCGCTGGCTTCTTCCAGTGAACGCGCGCCATGCGCGGCCACGATTTCGACCAGCGCCAGTTCGACATCCTTGGCCATGCGTTTGGCGTCGCCGCAGACATAAATGTGCGCACCTTCGGTGAGCCAGGCCCAGAGATCGCGGCCGGAATCGCGCATACGGTCCTGCACGTAAATCTTCTCGTCGCCGTCGCGCGACCAGGCCAGCATCAACCGCGTCAGGTGGCCGCTGCTGCGCATCGCCTTGAGCTCGTCCTCATACAGGAAATCGCAATCCGACTTTTGATGGCCGAAGAACAGCCAGTTGCGGCCCGGCGCCTTGTCGGCCAACCGGTCCTGAAGAAAGGCGCGGAACGGCGCGACGCCGGTGCCGGGGCCGATCATGATGACGGGCACATTGGGATCGGCCGGCAAGGCAAAGGCATGCGCCTTCTGCACATAAGCCTTCAGCACGGCGCCGGGCTCGATGCGCTCGGCCAGCATGGTCGAACAGACGCCGAGACGCTGACGATCCTTGATCTTGTAACGCACGGTATCGACCGTCAGCGTCACCCGGCCCGGCACCGTCTTGGGCGACGACGAGATCGAATAGAGTCGCGGCTGTAACGGATCGAGCGCTTCGATGAAAGCTTCCGGATCGGGCCGGATGCCGGGAAACTTTTCGATTGCCGCCAGCACGTCGAGCGTTTCGGCATCGCCGTCGGGATCGTCACCGTTCGACAGCAACCGCGCTTTCTGCCGGCGCTCGCCGCCGGTGATGTAGGAGAACAGCTGGAACAGCATATCGGGCGCCGGCGACAACGACACGCCGTCGATCAGCACTTCGCGCAAGGTGCGTTCGCCGATCGGAAAATCGGCCGGCGCGTCGAGCGCCTTGATGATCGCATCGGCGAGCCCCGGATCGTTCTGCGGAAACAGGCCGAAGGCATCGCCAACCGTATAGTCGATCCCCGAGCCGCTGAGATCGAACTCGACGTGCCAAGTCTCCTTCTGCGAACCGGGCTTGTTGAGCAATGTACGCGACAGCACTTTCGCGAACGACGGATTATCGCGCGACGTGCCAGGCGCCGCGGTTGTCGCAACGGCGGTCGGCGCGGCAGCCGGCGCGGCGGCCGGTTTCGGCGCGCTTTTAAGCTCCTCGGCCAGCGCCTTGACCATGCGGGCGGTTTCCTTGCCGCCGGGGACGCACAGGTTCAACCGTTCTTCGGCGCCGGACACGATCGCGCCGGAGTAGTTCTTGCAGTCGTAGCCGCACTGGCCGCAATCCTGCTGCGCCATCGCCGCCATCATCTTCCAGCGCAGCGGCTTGTCGGCGGCCAGCTTCATGCGCTCGGCAATCGGCAAAGTCTGGTCGTGCCACGGCGCGCCACCGTCATCGTCTTCCGGATTGGGCGCACCGCCAGCCATCAAGGCCGCATTCTGGTCGCCACTCAGCGCCGTCACATCAGCACTGTCGAGCGAAATCAGACCGGCGAAAAAACCGTTCAGCCAGCTTCGCTGCTCGGCGGTGAACGGCGCGGTCTCCGGCACCAGCGACGGGATAGGCGGGGTCACGTTCTGGCTCATACTAGCGCCTCGGCGTCGAACATGCCTTTCAGCGCGTCGATCTCATGACGGCGCGAGAAAGCGAGAAAGGTTTCATCGGCGCCGGCGCGATTCGCCAGATAGCCTTTCAGCATTCGCTCGACGGTGCGCGGCACGTCCTCGGCCTTGACGTCGCGGTAAATGTCACGGGCCAGCCCGACATCGACACCAAAGCCGCCGCCGACCAGAACGTGATAGCCCTCGACCGGATCGGCATCCTCGCCGACATCCACCTTGCACGCGAGCAAGCCGATATCGCCGATGTAATGCTGCGCGCAGGAATGATGACAACCGGTCAGATGAATATTCACCGGGCCGTCGAGCGATACGCGCGGCTCGCACCATTGAGCGATCGCTTCGGCGTCTTCCTTGGTGTGGGCGGCGGCGAAGCGGCAGCCGGTCGCGCCGGTACAGGCGATCAAGCCCGTCCGCAACGCGCTTGCTTTCGTCGCCAAACCAAGCTGCTTGATCGCGGCAACCGCAAGCGCGACATTGGCGTCAGCGACGCCGGAGATCAGCAAGTTCTGCCAAACCGTCAACCGGATGTCGCCATCGCCGAGATCGGCGGCGATCCTGGCGAGCCCGCGCATCTGATCGGTCGACATCCTGCCGACCGGAAATACCACGCCGATCCAGTTGAGGCCCGGCTGCTTTTGCGGATGCACGCCGATATGAGCGGAGCGGTCATAGACCGGGCGTGGCGCGATGGCGTCAGCCGGCACCTTGACCAAGGGCCGCCCCAGTTTCTCCTCGACCAATCCCAAAAACTTGTCGAAGCCAAAAGCATCGAGCACATATTTCAGCCGAGCCTTCAGCCGGTCGGTGCGGTCGCCATGCTCAATAAAAACCCGCACGATGGCATCGGCGACCTTCGTCGCCTCCTCGGGCTCGACGATGACTCCGGTATCGCGGGCAAAATCCTTGTGACCGGTAATGCCGCCCAGAGCGAGACGAAACCAGACGCCGGGCTCGACGCCGAAGCCGTCCTTCACCTCGACCGCCTGAAAACCGATATCGTTGGTGTCTTCGAGCACAGGAATGCGGCCGGCACCGTCGAATCCGACGTTGAACTTGCGCGGCAGACCGTAAAGCGCGCGCTCGTTCAGGATATGGAAATGCCACTCCCGCGCATAAGGCCGGGTGTCGATCAATTCCTGCGGATCGATGCCGGCCGTCGGCGTGCCGGTGACGTTGCGGATGTTGTCGGCACCGGAACCGCGCGAGGCAAGCCCCAGGTCCATGATGCCTTCGACGACATCGACCGCATGCTTCGGCTCGATCTCACGGATCTGAAAATTGGCGCGGGTCGTGACATGGCTATATCCGCCGGCGCAACGGTCGGTGAGATCGGCCAGCCCCGCCATCTGCCAATGATTAAGAATACCGTTCGGAATCCGCAACCGACACATATAGGACGATTGCGCCGGCGCGACGTAGAACAGCCCGTAGTAGCGCCAGCGAAAATTGTCGGCCGGCTTCGGTGCCTCGTTGGCGCGCGCCTGCGCCTTGAGCCGTTCATAGGCATCGAACGGATGTTCTTCGCGTTTGAATTTCTCCGGATCGGACAATTTGCCGCCGCCGGCCACCGTACGATCCTGCGCCTTGATATGAACGGCATCCGGACCGGTCGGCTCGCCGACAAGCCCGGCCGGCATCTGACCGCGCGCGGCGCGCGCCGCCGTCAGCCCGGAGGCAAAACCTTCAAGGTAACGCTTTTGATCGGGACTGAAGTCGCTCGACATAATGCCTCACGCTGCCAATTCTTTAGGGTGGGACCGCTCGACAAAGGCGCGGCCAAACATCAGATCGTCGCGGATACCTGCAATCGAGGAGCCCGCGCGGATGAGTTCGAGATACCAAAGCCCGTCAACGGTATCGCCGAACAACACCGCGCCGACCAGCTTGCCGTCCGCGATCACCAGTTTCTTGTAACTGCCAAGGCCGGCATCGCTGAATTCGACGATCTCGGTGCCGGGCGCGCCGATAAAGTCGCCGGCGGAAAAAACGTCAACGCCAGAAACCTTAAGGTTGGTCGCCATCACGCTGCCGTCGTAACGCGCGTCTTCACCGGCAAGGCGTGACGCCAATACACGCGCCTGCTCATAGGCCGGTTCGACAAGGCCGTAGCAAATGCCGCGATGCTCGGCGCATTCGCCGATCGCGAAAATGCCAGCCTTGCTCGTGGTCATATGGTCGTCGACAACGATACCGCGGCCGACCTGAAGACCGGCGGCAGCGGCAAGATCGGCGTTGGCGCGAATGCCGGCGGCCACCACGACCAAATCGGCTGGCAATTCGCGTCCGTCTTTCAGCGCGACCGCCTCGGCGCGTTGATGACCCTTGATCGCGGCCGTTTCAGCATTCAACAGCACCGCGATACCCTTGGCCTCAACCGCCGCCTTGAGTAAGGCCGAGGCGCGGGCATCCAACTGGCGCTCCATCAGCCGGTCCATCAAATGCACGACCGTCACCTGCAACCCCGCCTTCGCCAGACCGTAAGCGGCTTCGAGCCCAAGCAGGCCGCCGCCGATCACCACCGCCTGACGGTGCGTTTCGGCCGCTTTCTCGATGGCGGCGACGTCGGTGAGGTCGCGAAACGTCATCACGCCCGGCAAGTCCATACCCGGCACGTTCAGACGGATCGCCCGAGACCCGGTCGCCAGCACCAGTTTGGTGAAAGGCAAGGTCGCGCCATTGGCAAGCCGGACGCGGCGAATATCGCTATCGACCGCCACCGCACGCTGGCCGACCATCAGAGTGACACCATGCGCACGCCACCATTGCGCCGGCTTCAACTCGATCTCGCCCTGCGATACCTCGCGCGCCAGCACCGACGACAACAGCACGCGGTTATAGGCCAGCCGCGGCTCCTCGCCGATGACGGCAACCGCGTAACGGCCGAGCGCGCGCCGGCTCAGTTCCTCGACCAGCCGCACCGTGGCCATGCCGTTCCCGATAATAACGAGTGGTTCACTCATAATGTGACTAGGCCGCCGCTGATTTCGGCTTGGCGCGCGCGCCGGCGCCATGTTCGTAGTCTTCCAGGAAGGTCAGCAATTCCTGACGATATTCGTAGTAGCGCGGATGCTCGAGCAGTGAACGGCGGGTCCGCGGCCGCGCGATATCGACGTCCATAATCTTGCCGATACGGGCGTTCGGCCCGTTGGTCATCATCACCACACGGTCGGCCAGCAGAATGGCCTCATCGACATCGTGGGTGACGCAGATCGCGGTCACCTGCGTGCGCGACCACACCTCCATCAGCACTTCCTGCAATTCCCAGCGCGTCAGCGAGTCGAGCATTCCGAACGGCTCATCGAGCAGCAGAAGCTTGGGCGAGATCGCAAAAGCCCGCGCGATACCGACCCGCTGCTTCATGCCGTTCGACAGATCCGATGCGCGCTTGTCCATGGCATCGCCCAAACCGACGCGCGACAGATAATAGTCGACGATATCGGTCCGCTCGGCCTTCGAGACTTGCGGGAAGACCCGCTCGACGCCAAGCGCGACGTTCTCGCGCGCGGTCATCCACGGCAACAGCGATGGCGACTGGAACACCACGGCGCGGTCCGGCCCCGCCGCCGTGACCTCTTTATTGTCGAGCACGATGCCGCCGCCGCTGACGTCCTGCAAGCCGGCGATCATCGACAACACGGTCGATTTGCCGCAACCCGAATGGCCGATCAGCGAGACGAACTCGCCTTTCTTCATCAGAAGATCGAAGCCGTCGACCACCGTCAACGGCCCCTTCGGCGTGGGATATGTCTTCTTGACCTCATAGAATTCGACATAGCGTTGATCGAAGGGCGTCTCTGCCGCGTCGCGATAAGCGCGCGGCGGCCCATTGTCGAAACGCACCGGCACCACATTGGGCAAGACCCGCGTGTCCTCGATGGCCGCGCCGCGCCTGATGCCGGCATCCATCAGATATTGCGTGATCGCCGCGCGCAACTTCTTGTAAGCCGCACTGTCATTCATCGCAGAACGGTCGCGCGGCCGCTCGAACGGCACGCGAAACTCCGGACCGAAGCTGGCGTCCGGTCCGGGATTGAGCGGAATGATGCGGTCGGCGAGCAGAATCGCTTCATCGACATCGTTAGTGATCAGCACCACCGTTTTCTTTTCCTGCGACCAGATATCCTCGATCTCGGTCTGCAATTTGGCGCGCGTCAGCGCATCGAGCGCCGAAAGCGGCTCATCGAGCAACAGCACTTCCGGATGCATCGCCAGGGCCCGCGCCACCGCGACGCGCTGGCGCATGCCGCCCGACAATTCGGCAGGCTTGCGGTCGGCGGCGTGGCTTAATCCCACCATCTTGATGTAGCGCGCGGTGCGTTCGTCACGTTCGGCTTGCGGCGCAGCCCGCATCACCGCGTCGACGGCCAACGCGATGTTGCCGCGCACCGACAGCCACGGCATCAGCGAATAACTCTGGAACACCACGCCGCGTTCCGGGCCGGGCTCGCTCACCGGCTGACTCTTGAAAACCACCTCGCCGCCGTCCGGCCTGGTCAGGCCGGCCATCAGGCTGATCAGCGTGGTCTTGCCCGAACCGGAAAAGCCGACGATGGCGACAAACTCACCGTCTTCGACCGACAAGGATACATCCTTCAGCACATTGGTACGGGCATCGCCTTCGCCGAAATGCTTCGACACCGCTTTGAGTTCAAGGATCGGCATGTCGACTACCTCGTCGCGCTGTGGCTGAACGCGGCCTGCAAGGCCATCATCACGCGGTCGAGCAGAAAGCCGATGATACCGATGGTGAACACCGCGACCATGATCCGGGCCAGCGAGGCCGACGAACCGTTCTGGAATTCATCCCAGACGAATTTGCCGAGCCCCGGATTCTGCGCCAGCATTTCGGCAGCGATCAGCACCATCCAGCCGACGCCGAGCGACAACCGCAGACCGGTGAAGATCAGCGGCAGAGACGACGGCAGCACGATCTTGATAATTTTGGTATACCACGGCAGCCGCAAGACCCGGCCGACATTGATCAGGTCCTTGTCGATCGAAGCGACACCGATCGCCGTATTGATCAAGGTCGGCCACAACGAGCACAGCGTCACGGTGATCGCCGAGACCAGGAAAGACTTGGCAAACATCGGATCGCTGGTGACATAGACCGCGCTGACGATCATGGTGACCAGCGGCAGCCAGGCCAATGGCGACACCGGTTTGAAGATCTGCACCAACGGATTGATTGCGGTATTGAAGGTCTTCGACAGGCCGCACATCACGCCAAGCGGCACCGCCAGAATAGTGCCAAGCAGGAAGCCGGCGAACACCGTTTCAAGGCTGGTGACGATCTGATCGAGATAAGTCGGTGCGCCGGTGTAAGGCCGCACCCGCGCATGATAATTCGGATCGCGGGCCAGCATCTCGGCGTTGCGCTTGTCCTGCCGGGCGTAAAACGCCTTTTCCTTGGCGCGCTCGGCGAAGTAATTGCTCCACAGGTTCTCGGCCTGTTTCCAGACCTGGACTGGCCCCGGCAGAACGCCAAGGCTGGTTTTGACCAAGGGCGCGGTCATGCCCCAGGCCACCAGAAACATGACAATGGCCACGACCGGGATACCGAAAGATTGCCACAGCTCCTTGAGTTGCGGCTTGACGCTTTCGCCGGCCGCCATGCGCAGCAGCGGCACGACAAAACCGAGCCCAAGAATATTGAGGAAACCGGAAGCCCGTGAAATTCGTGTTTGCCAGCGCGCCCGCCGCGCGGCGCGGGCGGCATCGTCGGCAACAACGGCGGGGCCGAGAAATTCGCTTGCGGTCGACATTTTAAATCATCCCTGACAAGTGCGAATAGACACGCGTAACGGAAGTGAGAACGGCCGGGCGGCGGGGGCTCGCGCCCGGCCGGCCTCCTCAGTTAGCGACCACTTTCGATCCGGAAACGTGCTGGTCGCCCTTCAGACCAATGGCAAGTTTGTTCAAGTAGTCGTTCGGCTTGCGCCCGTCGTAAGCGACCTTGTCGATAAAGTCGTCGCCCGGCGGGTGATAACCGTCACTGTCCCACGGGAAGTCGGCCTTCTTGGCCTTGCCTTCCGCGACCAGCGCCTTGGCGGCTTCGAGATAGATATCCGGCCGGTAAACCTTCTTGGCCGTCTCGACGTACCAGCTATCCGGCTTGCCCTCGGGAATCTGGCCCCAGCGCCGCATCTGGGTCAGGAACCAGGTGGCGTCGGAGTAATAGGGGTAGGTCGCGAAATAACGGAAGAAGACGTTGAAGTCGGGAACACTGCGCTTGTCGCCCTTTTCGTATTCAAACGTGCCGGTCATCGAATTGGCGATTACCTTGGCGTCGGCGCCGACATATTGCGGCTTGGCGAGGATATCGACGGCTTTCAGGCGATTGGCATTGTTGTTCTCGTCGAGCCACTGGCCAGCGCGGATCAGCGCCTTGGTCGCCGCCAGCACGGTGCCGGGGTTCTTCTGCTGGAAATCGGCGGTAAAGCCGAACACCTTCTCCGGATTATTCTTCCAGATTTCGGTGTCGGTGATGACCGGCACGCCAATGCCCTTGAACACCGCCTGCTGGTTCCAAGGCTCGCCGACGCAGTAACCCATGATGGTGCCGGCTTCCAACGTCGCCGGCATTTGCGGCGGCGGCGTCACCGACAAGAGCACGTCGGCCATGATCTGGCCGGAGATATCGGTCTTGGAATAGAAGCCCGGATTGATGCCGGCAGCCGCCAGCCAGTAACGCAGATAGTAATTATGCGTCGACAGCGGGAACACCATGCCCATGTTGAACGGTTTGCCGTCGCGCTTATAGGCATCGACCACCGGCTTGAGCGCGTCGGCCTTGATCGGATGAACAAGCTTGCCGTCCGGGCCTTTGGGAATGTGCTTGGCCATTTCCGCCCAGACCGACTTGGCGACCGTGATGCCGTTGCCGTTGAGGTCCATCGAGAATGGCGTAATGATATGCGCCTTGGTGCCGAAGCCGATGGTAGCGCCGAGCGGCTGCGGCCCGAGCATATGCGCGCCGTCGAGTTCGCCGGTGATGACACGGTCGAGCAGCACCTTCCAGTTGGCCTGCGCCTCGACCGAGACGTAAAGGCCTTCGTCCTCGAAGAAGCCAAGCTCCTTGGCGATCGCGATCGGCGCCATGTCGGTCAGCTTGATGAAGCCGAACTTGAGGTCTTCCTTCTCCGGCTTGATGGCGGCGCGCGCCACATTCGGCATGAAGATGTCATAGACCGGCACGATACCGGCCAACGCTGCGGCGCTGACACCGCGCTTGAGGAAGGCGCGGCGGCCGATCCCGCCAGTCGGCTTCTTCTCTGTCTTATCGGTCATTCCCGAGTCCCTTTCGACGTTGACGTGCGCGAGGCATAAAAAAAGCCGCAGTCCTGAAGAGCGCTCGAGCGCATCGTGCAGGACAGCGGCGTTGCTATTCGGCCCGTCATTGGACCCGTGACGCCAGCCCCAAGGGCGACGTCGGCGGTTTCATCTATACAAGTGTCATGCCAGTTACGGGCGCCAAGCTATTTGGTCGGAATCCCAAAGCCTTAAGGCACACGGCGTCGAAGCCGGACCGGCATCGGTGATGAATTGTCTGCTTATGGTCAGCGCAACTTGCGTATTTGTTGTGCAACGCAATATGTCAGTGCACGACCGACAGGTGTGGCCGTCCGGGACGCCTGATACGCCAGGCATCGAGGTGACTGGCAATCGCGGCCGGGTCGAATTTCGGCCCGACAAAAGCGCCGATGCCGTCATGTGGCGTACCCTTGTCGGGCGGCGGCGCCAGACCCAGCGCGGCATCATAGAGATCGGGCCGGAATGCCGATTGCGCCACGGCATAGAGTTCATCGGTCAGGATCGCCTGTCCCCAGCGCACCATTTGCGCATAGAGCCATGCGGCCTGCACCGGGTCGGGACGGTTAACGCCGCTGCCGCCGATCAGCATGTAGCGGTTATCGGCCCGGATCGCACCTTCCGGGGCAATTTTGAGATTGCCGGTCAGGCTGCGCACCACCAGATCGGCGGACACACCGATCCGCTTGGCAACCGTTTCCGACACGATCGCGAGGTTGTTCTTGTCCTCGACATAAGCGGCGGCCGCCGACAGGGCGCGGATCAAGGCGGCCAGCACGTCTCGATTTTCGTTGGCCCAGGGCTCGCGCACCGCCAGCACTTTTTCCGAAGCCCGGGCCATGAGTTCGCAGCCAAAATGCAGAATCCGGCCGACCCCCGAATCGACGGCCACCGAATTCCACGGCGCGCCGACACAAAATCCGTCGACATGACCGCTAGTCAGACTCTCGACCATGTAAGGCGGCGGCAGCACGACCAGTCTCACATCTTCGTCCGGATCGATGCCGCCGGCCGCCATCCAGAACCGCAGTTGATAATTATGATTGGAGAACGGGAAGGTCATGCCGAAGGTCAGAGGCTCGGCATTGCTCTTCTTGCGTTCCTCGACCAGCCGGGCCATCGCACGCGCCGACACGACCGGATCGGCCAGATTGCCATCGGCGAGACCTTGCAGGCTGCTGTAAAGCTTCGGCGACACCGTGACGGCATTACCGTTGAGACAAAGATTGAACGGCACGATGACCGGAACACGGACGTGGCCGATGCCGAGCGAGGAAGCAATCGCGACCGGCGACAACATGTGAGCGGCGTCGAACAGCCCGATATTGAGCTTGTCGCGCACATTCGACCATGACACCTCGCGCACCAGATCGATGTCGAGATTTTCCGTCGCCGCAAAACCGCAGTCGACCGCGACGATCAAGGCCGCGGCATCGACCAGCGGAATGAACCCGATACGGAGCTTGTCGGCGCTCATTTAAACAGCTCCGACGCGGTCAGCACCGATTGCGCGATGTCGACGATTTTCTTGTTCTCGTTCATCGCGGTCTTGCGCAGCAGCGCATAGGCCTCTTCCTCGCTGAGTTTCTTGGCTTTCATCAGTACGCCCTTGGCGCGATCGATAACCTTGCGCTCGTCGAGCGCGTCCTTGGCGCGATCGAGTTCGGCCTGCAACCGAGAGAAAGCATTAAACCGCGATATGCACAAATCGAGGATACTGGTGATCCGCTCCTTCCGCAGGCCGCCGACGATATAAGCCGACACGCCGGCATCGACCGCCGCCTGAATCGAGGCCCGGTCGCTCTGGTCGACGAACATCGCCACCGGACGTTTGACCGCCCGGCTCATCTGGAACATCTGCTCCAGCATATCTCGGCTCGGACTTTCCAGGTCGATCAGGATCACATCCGGGTCCAGCGCATAAATCCGCGCCAGCAGATTGCGGTGCTCGGCGATCCGCTCGACCTGGAGAAAGCCGGCCTCGCGCAGGCCATCTTCCAGAATGGCGGCCCGGACCGGGCTTTCGTCAACAATCGCGATTTTGAGCGTCGAATCACGTTGCCCGCCCGGCGGCGACGAGCCATGACCAGACTGGTCCGATCCTTTACGCATCTCAGCCAAAACCGAATTCTCCGCCGCCGACCGGCCGAAGCCGGACGGGCGTTTGAATGCCAAGCGTTCACGCAACCCTGTCATGCAAGACCTATTCCATGCCTAGCGGTCGGACAAGCCGGCCAACGAACGTTCAACGTCAGGCCGGCACGGAGGCGGCTGCCTTTTGCATCACGCCAGCCAAAGTAACGTAAGTTTCGGTCCAGGCGGCCTTCACCGGCGGGGTGAAATCGTCGCCGAGCCCCTGTTCCAGGGTCCAGAGCAGCGCGGCGCCAACCGGTTCGTACATCCCGCTGGTAACACCGTAAGCGACATGACGGCGGCCGAGATCCTCGACTGCCGGGATAATTGTTTCGACCTGGTGAAGGTTATTGACTGCGGTCGCCAGCATGGCGATCAGCTTTTTCTTTTGGTCGGCAAGATCATCCGGAAACAACGGGCGCACCGCCGGCGCGATCTCGAACAGCCGACCGTAAAACAGGTCGGCCGCCGTACTGGCGATGGGCGCCACTTTCTTGAAGCTCTCCTGCACCATCGCGATTTGATCGGGCGTCATGAAACGTCTCCCTTGCTGGTTGGACGGACACTTTCGAGGGCGCAAAGCGCGGCACAGCAGCGATCCGGTGCATTAGCCAGCCGTGACGCGACGCGGCGAAATTCTTTTGGTTCGGTAAATCGAGCGAAACGCATATCGGCATCGGCCCCAAAGCACGGCGGGATGGCGCAACGGTTGAACACCGGCACTCAGCCATTGCCGGCAACACTGCCGGCACTTTGCCCGCCATTGGGCGATGCGCGGTCCGTAGCGGCTAATCCGCCGCGGACCACGACAAATCGTTCGTCACTATTGGAAGATCGCAGCAAAGACCGTGCCATCCCGGCAATTGCCGCCAGTGTCCGAAACGACGGCAGCGAAAGAGCGATGGCATGCAGGGCCGGGGCTTCGCATGGCGGAACCTGACGGGCACAGCCGACGTTTACTGTGTCCGCGCCGCGTCTGTGGCGAATGTCTGGACTACTGTTGCCCGGGGATTGCGCAGCCGCTGACGCCCATATGCGCATGACGGCGAGCACCAGTGCGAATACGGCGGACGAATATCAATTATGGCAGTGATGTGAATTTCTGTTGCAATGCCAGAAAAATGATGTTGCAATGCACACTGACGACTAGTCGGAGGTGACGACTATGGCGACAGCGAAATGTCTCAGGCGGCAAGCTGCAACTTGCGCCAATCTTGCGCGCGAGACTTACGACGAAGAAAGTCGTGAGCGCTATATCAGGCTGGAGCAACTTTATCTTCAGCTTGCCGACAGCGAAGAGCCCGCCGAAGGGCAACCCAGCGGCTACACCGGCGAAGGCCGCTCCGAAACGCCAGTTCATCGCGCCAATTAAACGTCGACCGGCGTTAACCGTTTTCACATCGACGACTTTGCCATCGCCGGGTGTCGGCGCCGATCGACGACGCCAACACCCGTTTAAAGCAATCGCTCCCGCCGCGCCGATCTGGGCGATTCAGGTCCTTGTCGACTCAGGAGCTTTTCGCGCTGTTGATCGCCGTCCAGACCCGCGCCGGCGTGGCCGGCATATCGAGATGCACGACGCCGACCGGGCGCAAGGCGTTCAATACCGCATTCATGCAAGCCGGCAGACTGCCGGTCGAACCGGCCTCGCCGACACCCTTGACGCCAAGCGGATTGTTCGGGCTCGGCACCACATGATTGGACAGATTGACCTTCGGAATGAGATCGGCGCGCGGCATGCAGTAATCCATGAAGCTGCCGGTCACGAGCTGACCGTCCTGCGGATCGTACTGGCAATGTTCGCCGAAAACCTGGCCCGCGCCCTGAACGATGCCACCCACCACCTGACCATCGGCCAGCACATGGTTGATGACGTTGCCGATATCGTCGACGGCCGTGTAGTTCGCGACTTCGACCTCACCGGTCGCCGGGTCGATCTCGACTTCGACGACATGTGCGCCGCTCGGAAAAGCCTGTGAAATAGCGCGTTCGGCAATGGTGTCGAGCGGATTCGGCACCATCGCGCCGCTCTTCTCGATCACCCGCGTCATCGTCAGCTTGCGGTCGGTGCCGGCAATCGTGAAGACGCCTTCGGCAAATTCGATGTCGCCGACGCTGGCTTCCAGTTCATCGGCGGCGATCTTCTTGGCCTTCTCAATGATGATATCGGCGGCGACTTTGTAGGCACTGCCCTGCGACATAGCCGAACGGGAACCGATCGACGGATGGCCGATCAGATGCGGCCCGTTCGGGTCGCCCGATTTCAGCGACACCGTTTCAGCCTCGATGCCGAGCCAGCGCGCGATCATTGCCGGAAACACGGTTTCATGGCTTTGCCCGCTCGGACCGGCAACATCGTGAATGATGACGGAACCGTCCTTGTTGAACAGCACCGCGACCTCATCCTTTTTCATGCCGCCGCCGCCCGACGGCTCGATGAAGACGGCGCAGCCAATGCCGCGCAGCTTGCCGCCCTTGCGCGACACACGTTGGCGCTTGGCGAAGCCCTTCCAGTCGGCGGCTTCCTTGACCTTGGCGATCAGACCGGGGAAATCGGCGCTATCGAAGCGCGCGCCGGTCAGCGTCATGTAGGGGAATTGCGCCTTCTTCAGCACATTGCGGCGACGCAGCTCGAGTGGGTCGACCCCGAGCTTGACCGCGGCCTCATCGACAAGCCGCTCGACGATATAATTCGCCTCCGGCCGGCCGGCGCCACGATAGGCGTTGGTCGGCGCGGTATTGGTGATCACCTGACGGTGCCGGCCATACATAGCCTCGACCTGATAGGCCCCGGCACCGACCACCTTGCCATTGACCGAATTGGTCATGGCGCCGGCCTGCGCCAGATACGCGCCGGAGTCGCACAGCCATTCGGTGCGGATGGCGAGGAATTTGCCGTTGGCGTCATAGGCCAGCTCGCCTTTGAGCGAGATCGCCCGGCCGTGATTGTCGGTCAGGAAGTCCTCCGAGCGGGTCGACAGCCACTTCACCGGACGCTTGAGCTTCTTCGCCAACAACATCAACGGCGGATATTCCGGGAACGGCGCAGTGCGGGCGCCGAACGCGCCGCCGACGTCAAGCATATGCACGCGAATCTTGTCATGCGGAATGCCGGCCATTTCCGACAGCGAATGACCAAAGGCGGGGCCGCCCTGGTTCGGGCTATAGAAGTCGTAGCTGTCCGTCGCTTCATCATAAGACACCAGCGCGCCGCGGACTTCCATCGGATTGGGCGCGACGCGCGGACTTTCCGCGGTCAGGCTGACGATGCCGGCGGCGCGGGCGAAAGCGTCTTTCACCGCCTGCTCGTCGCCATAGTCGAAATCGAAACAGACATTGCCCGGAATATTGTCGTGAATGACAACGGCGTCCTTGGCCATGGCCCGTTCAACGCCGATCAGCACCGGCAGGTCCTCAAAGTCGATTTCGATCAGATCGGCGGCGTCGCGCGCGGCGGCCGCGGTCTTCGCGACCACGACGGCGATTTCCTCACCGGCAAAACGCACGCGATCATGCGCCAGAAACGGCCGCTCCGGGGTCAGAATGCCCTGGCCGCCCCGGCCCGGCGGCGGCGGAATCGGCGGCGCCGACACAAAGCCAGCATCGGCGACATCCTGCCCGGTCAAGACGGCGAGAACACCGGGCACCGCCTTGGCCGCCTCGGTATCGATCGACTTGATAATGGCGTGCGCCCGATCGGCGCGGCGGAAGGCGGCGTAAGCCTGACCGTCGAGATTGAAATCATTGGTGTAACGGCCCGCGCCGGTGACCAAACGCCGGTCTTCGCGCCGGCCCGTATATTTGAAACTGATGTCTGACATTGCATTCCCACCGCTTGAACCGCTTCCGCAACGGTCGGACCGGGCCTTCGAACCAAGCCCGTTATCCGTCCCGTCCGCCATATATCCAGTTTTGGCGGTAATTGGCCAGACACCGGGCGGACGGCACCGGAACGTGCAAGAGCCGCCGGTTTCCCGGCGGCCTTGCATCACATAACCACTGCGGCAGACAAACCGTCAGGCGATTTTCACATATTCGAAATCGCCGGACTTGTTGTCGATGCCGACCTTGGGCGGCGAGATCCAGCTGGCGAACTGACCAGGTTCGGACCGCGGCTGCATCAGGCTTTCGATGAAATCCTTGTCGCCGTCCGACGGCAAATAGTCACCGCGCGTCCGGCTCCAGTCGCTGTCGCTCAAGAGATTGCCGTTGACGTCGGTAAGCACCTTGGAGAATTCGCCGATATGGCGATGGAAAGCGACATGCGGCAGCTTGATCTGGAACGGGATGCCGAAGCTTTCGATGACCTTGTTCCAGCGGCCGACGCCCGCGTTGCAGTCGACGACGTAATCGTCGCGCAGCCGCATATTGAGCGCCGACAAAGCAGGCGCGTCTTCCGCCTTGATCTGGCCGTCGACCAGACGCAGCACCGGGTAAGTATCGTTTTCGAGCTGATGATCGTCCTTCAGCCGGTCTTCGCGATAGCGGCCCTTCAGGCCGGCGTGGAAGGCGTTGGCGGCATTGGTGGAGATTTCATTGCCAAACAGATCGAGCGTCAATGAAAAGTGCAGATTGGCTTTCTTCTGGACGGTCGGCAGATCGATGACGCCGAGCTTGCGGATCTTGTCGATCTCGTAGGGATCCTTGATGCCCGCTTTCTGCATCGCTTCGCAAGTCGCCTGGATGACACGGGTTACGCCGGTTTCACCGACGAACATGTGATGGGCCTCCTCGGTCAGCATGAAGCGGCATGTGCGCGACAGCGGGTCGAAGCCGGATTGCGCCAGCGCTTCGAGCTGCATCTTGCCGTCGCGGTCGGTGAAGAACGTGAACATGAAGAATGACAGCCAGTCCGGCGTCTGTTCGTTGAAGGCGCCCAGCATGCGCGGCGTATCGGCATCGCCGGAGCGGCGCTGCAACAAGGCTTCGGCCTCTTCGCGGCCGTCGGCGCCAAAATATTTTTGCAGCAGATAAACCATTGCCCAGAGATGACGGCCTTCCTCGACATTGACCTGGAACAGGTTGCGCATGTCGTAGAGCGACGGCGCGGTCTTGCCGAGATAGCGCTGCTGTTCGACCGAAGCCGGCTCGGTATCGCCTTGAATGACGACGAGGCGGCGCAGCATGGCGCGATATTCGCCGGGGATTTCCTGCCAGACCGGTTCACCTTTGTGGCGGCCGAAACCGATTTTGCGATCGGTATGCTGCGGCGCGAGCAGCACGCCCCAACGATATTCCGGCATCCGGACATAATCGAACTTGGCCCAGCCCTTCGGATCGACGCTGATCGCGGTGCGCAGATAGACCAGCGATTCCTGGAAACCGTCCGGCCCCATGTCGTTCCACCAGTCGATATAACCGGGATGCCATTTCTCAAGCGCGTGCTTGACGCGCGGATCGGTGCCCAGGCCGACATTGTTCGGG
Organism: Rhodopseudomonas sp.; assembly: GCA_016124795.1. Lineage (GTDB taxonomy): Bacteria > Pseudomonadota > Alphaproteobacteria > Rhizobiales > Xanthobacteraceae > Pseudolabrys. Next base: position 19,360 of record WGNB01000010.1, read on the forward strand.
ATCAGACCGTCGTAATCGACCGCTTGAATGTTCATGGCGACTTCCTCTCTCAACGACCGGTTTTTCTTTCCATCATTCCGGGACAGCACATCGCGCCGAACCCGGAAGCGAGACGCCAATCGGGCGCCTGTATCCCAATTCCGGATTCGCCCGCTTAGCGAGCGTCCCGAAATGACCTGCTAGACTCTATCCTTGGCGAATTCCGGCTTGACGCCCGAACCGTAAAGCTTGAGCGCACCATGTTCGCCAATCGCATTCGGCCGCTGGAAGATCCAGTTCTGCCAGGCAGTCAAGCGTCCGAAAATCTTGGTCTCCATCGTCTCCGGGCCAGCGAAGCGCAAATTGGCTTCCATGCCGGTCATGGCGTCAGGTGAGAAGCTGGCACGCTCCTCCAGCATCACGCGGGTCTCGTCATCCCAATCGAAACTCTCATAAGCTTGCGTGATCAGGCCGAGGCGATCGGCTTCTTCGGCTTCGACGGCGACGCCGATCTTGCTCTGCGCGGCCTGAACCGATTTCGGCTCACCAAGAAAGCGCGTCTGCAATCGGGACAGACCGTTGCCCATCGGATAGAGACCGAAATTGACGTGACCAAGCGTGATCGCCGCCGGCGGACGATTGTCGCCCTCTCGCGTTCCGATCAGCATCAATGAGCGATCGGCCGCGAAGGCCAGTTCGGCCAGAGTGCCGGCAAAGCAGGAGCCGGGCTCGATCAGCGCGATGAAGCTTTTCGGCGTGGTATCGATCCGCTTCAGCGTGCGCTTGAGATAGTGGCGGATCTCGCGCATCAGCCAGTCTTTGTCATGCTGGCTGACAAAGGCGTCGTAATCAAGAACCGCCAGCGCGTTGCCTTCGGTACGCAACAACACAACGCCGATCGCCGGTTCATTGGCGCGCAGATGCAAAATGGCGTCTTCGAGTTCACGCGCCACCGCCAGCGGCCAGAATTTGTCCCCGAGCGCATGCGCGGCAGCGAGCGAAGCCGGCTCCGGCTCCGACGGACCGCGCACCGTGATCGATACCAGACCGCGCGGCCGGTCGATCTCGACCTCGACATTGGGATACGAAATGCGATCGCCGTCGAACTTGCGGGCCAATGGCGTCAGCGTGATGCCTTTAGCGCTCTTCGGCCGGTCGGACCGTGCGGCGATTTCGTGCGCGCGCGCCGATACTGTGTCGCCCCATTTCGAATTCGGCACCACTTCGTCGACCAGGCGCCATTCGACCGCCTTGGCGCCGCGAATGCCTTCCTCGATCGAGCAGAACACATCGGCGCGATCACGCCGCACCTTGCGCTTATCGGTGACGCGCGTCAGGCCGCCGGTGCCAGGCAGCACCGCAAGCAACGGCGTCTCCGGCAAGGCAACGGCGGAACGGCGATCGTCGACCAGCATGATGTGGTCGGCGGCGAGCGCCAGTTCATAGCCGCCGCCGGCGGCATTGCCGTTGATGGCGCAGATATAGGTCTGTTTCGAATTGGCCGACGCGTCCTCGATCGCGAGCCGGGTTTCGTTGGTGAACTTGCAAAAGTTCACCTTGTGCCCATGCGTCGACTTGCCGAGATAACGGATATTGGCGCCAGCGCAGAACACATTATCCTTGCCGGATTTGATAACGACCGCACCGGCATCCGGATGCTCGAAACGCAGCCGCTGCACCGCGTCGTTCAGTTCGATGTCGACGCCGAGATCGTAGGAATTGAGCTTGAGTTCATAACCGTCGGACAACCCGCCGGCCTGGTCGACATCCATGATCAGATAAGCGACATCGCCATCGCGTTCGATTCGCCAATGACGATAGCGGGCTGGCTCAGTTTGAAAATCGATAATCGACATGATCCGCCCTGGTTGACGTCCCTTTCAAAGGAGCGGTCTACGCCGCCGCCTCTATGCATTATTCTGCATCTCGATAACATCGCCGAGGTCAATTAACAATAGCGTAGATTTTATCGGTTCGAACTTTCAGCTTGTCTAGCATTATAATGCATGTTAGCCACTAAGCCATGAAAACGGGTCCCGCCAAAGCGTCGCCGGTCAAACAAGTCGCGAACCGGGCTCTTGCGGCCAAGGCTGGCGCGCAATCGGCCGCCGCGGGACGCGCCGTGCCGACGAAGCCCGTTGCCGACCGTGACAGCGACATCTACCTCCGCCGCCTTGGCGAACGCGTTCGCATGCTGCGCAATCAGCGCGGCATGTCACGCAAGGCGCTGGCCAAACAGGCCAAGATCTCGGAACGCTATTTAGCACAGATGGAATCCGGGCTCGGCAATTGCTCAATCGTATTGCTGCGCCGCATCGCCCGCGCGATCGGCTTGCCGGTAACGCAACTGGTGCAGGATGGCGAGGAACCAACTCTCGATCTGGTACTGCTAACCCAGTTCCTCGAGCGGCTGCCGGCGCCGGCCTTGGCGCAGGCCCGCGAGCTGCTGATGCAGACTTTCAGCGAACCGTCCGAAGACACCCGCCGCAAGCGGATCGCGTTGATCGGCTTGCGCGGCGGCGGCAAATCCACGCTCGGCGCGCTGCTGGCCGATCATCTCAAAGTGCCCTTCATCGAACTCGACCGCGAGATCGAACGACGGTCCGGCGCTTCGCTGAGCGAAATCTTCGAAATGTTCGGGCAGGAAACCTTCCGCCGCGCCGAGCGCGAAGCGCTCGACGAAGTCCTGCGCGAACATCCGCATTTTGTCATTGCCACCTCGGGCTCGATCGTCACCGAACCGGGCACGCTCGAACTGCTGTTGTCATCGTGCTTCACCGTCTGGGTCAAGGCCGAGCCGCAAGACCACATGAAGCGCGTCATGGCGCAGGGCGACATGCGACCGATGGCCCATAGCGCGCGGGCGATGGAAGACCTGATTTCCATTCTCAAAAGCCGCGAACCGCTTTATGCCAAGGCCGAAGCTTCGCTGCTGACCACCGGCAAGACGCCCGAGCAGAACCTGAACGAATTGCTGCGCGTGATCGCGCTGCCCAGCCGACAAAGGGAGCCGGCCAGCGCCGGATAACAAGAACATGAGCGAACTCATCAAGACCGACGTGTTGATTATCGGCGCCGGCCCCGTCGGCCTGTTCGCTGTGTTCGAACTGGGTTTGCTGGACATCAAGGCCCATCTCGTCGACATCCTCGACAAGGTCGGCGGCCAGTGCGCCGAGCTTTATCCGGAAAAGCCCATCTACGACATCCCCGGCATTCCACAGGTCACCGGCCAGGGCCTGACCGACGGACTGATGGAACAGATCAAGCCGTTTCATCCGACCTTCCACCTCGGCGAGATGATTACGACGATTGAAAACGTCGGCGACCCGCTGTTTCACGTCACCACCGATTCCGGCAAGACGTTCGAGGCCAAAGTCGTGGTGATTGCGGCCGGCGGCGGATCGTTCCAGCCCAAGCGGCCGCCGATCGCCGGCATAGAAGCCTACGAAGAAAAGTCGGTGTTCTACGCCGTGCGCAAGATGGAGCAGTTCCGCGACAAGAATGTCATCGTGGTCGGCGGCGGCGATTCCGCGCTCGACTGGACGCTGAATCTACAGCCAATCGTCAAGCGCCTGACTTTGGTGCACCGCCGCGACGATTTCCGTGGCGCGCCCGATAGCGTCAACAAGATGCGCGCGCTGGTCGCCGAGGGAAAAATGGACCTGAAAATCGGGCAGGTCACCGATCTGGAAGGCGCCGACAGCGTATTGTCCGCCGCCTCGATCAAGGACAAGGATGGCACGCCCACCCGCGTCGAGGTCGATGCCCTGCTGCCGTTCTTCGGTCTGACCATGAAGCTCGGCCCGGTCGCCGACTGGCAGCTCGACATGCAGGACAACCTGATCAAGGTCGACGTGTCGACTTTCGAGACCAACCGGCCCGGCATCTTCGCCATCGGCGATATCAATATTTATCCCGGCAAGCTCAAGCTGATCCTGTCCGGCTTCCATGAGGGCGCCCTCATGGCGCAGAAGGCCCACCACTACGTGCATCCGGAAAAGCGGCTGGTGTTCCAATACACCACCTCATCGACCAGCCTGCAAAAGAAACTCGGCGTCTCGTAATCCATTACGCCGCACGATCTCTCCTCCCTCTCGCGAGTTATCAAAGACCATGCCGAAAATCACTTTCATCGAACATGACGGCACCGTTCACGAAGTCGAGGCCGAAATCGGCGCGACTGTGATGGAAACGGCGCTGCGCAACGACGTGTCCAGCATCGTCGCCGAATGCGGCGGCGGCTGCACCTGTGCGACCTGTCATGTTTATGTCGATGAAGCCTGGACCGCGATCGTCGGCCCGCCCTCGGCCGACGAAGAAGCCGAGCTCGACGCAGCCTTCGAGGTGCGGGATAATTCCCGTCTGTCCTGTCAGATCAAGGTGACCGAAGCGCTCGACGGCCTGATCGTACGGACGCCGTCTTATCAAGGCCGCTAACCCGGTTCCTAGAAGCGGGCCGCCCGGTAATACATCCGGACGTGCTCGGTCTCGCTATAGCCGGCTTGCCGCTCCTGCGGTGCCGGCGTCGCGGCTTCCACTTTCGGCAAGGCCAGCCCGACCGTCGCGCCAGCTGCGCCAGCGCCGAGCCCAGCCATTTTCATGAAGCCGCGGCGACTGACCTGCTTCGGCGAGGCCTTTTCGTTCTTCGGCTTGCGACCACGTTTGGCCATTGGCCAGTCTCCCTAAGATGAAGTGAGAATTCGACTGTCTTGCGCCGCCGTCGCGTCGAGCCGCGGCGGCAAGCCGGCGCCGTCGATGAATTCGGGATGGCTGTAGACCTGCATGCTGTCGGGACGCGCCAGCGCCACCAACGTCATATTGGCCGATTGCGCCGTCGTCACCGCCAGGGCGGTCGGCGCCGAGATTGCCACCAGCAACGGCACGCCGGCGGTCGCCGCTTTCTGTACCATCTCGAAACTGCAACGGCTGGTGATGACGACAAACCCTTCGCCTGGCTCGCGTTTGGCCAACGCCAGCGCACCGATCAGCTTATCGAGCGCATTGTGCCGGCCGACATCTTCCGCCGCCATGACGATGGCGCCATCGGCATCGGCAAAGACGGCGGCATGCAGCGAGCGCGTGACGCGATTGAGCGCCTGCCATCGCGGCAAATCCGCAAGAGCGCGCGTAATCGCCGCCGTCGCAAGCGCCCGGCTCCGATGCAGCGGCGGCACTGGCCGCACCGCCTGATCGAGACTGTCTACCCCGCACAAACCACAACCGGTACGCCCCGCCAGACTGCGGCGGCGCTCGCGCAAGGCGGCGAAGCGGCGCGCCGAAATCGTCAGATACACGACCAGCCCCTGCGGCGCTTTGGTCACCTCGATATCGTGCAGTTCGTCCGGATGCCGGAGGATGCCCTCGCTCAGGCTGAAGCCGAGCGCGAAAGCTTCAAGATCGGCAGGCGTCGCCATCATCACGGCGTGCGACACACCGTTGTAAGTCAGAGCAACCGGCACTTCCTCGGCAACGCTGTCGCGCATCGTCGTGGCGACGCCATCGCGCAGCAGATAACCATCGGCCGTGGCGACGGCTACCGGTCCATCGTCAGCCCGGCGGCCCATCGGGCTCAGCCCGGCGGCCAAAGTCGCATCCGCTGGCAAGGACACGACGGGAGCCGCGCCGGCCGATCCATTCCTGTATGCGAGAGGCCGTCTCATCCATTCCTCGGTGCCGTCGCCGACCGATTTATTATGTTTAGATATGTCTAAATTCGGAAAATTGGATTATACGGAAATTATGAGCTTTTGAACAGCTCAATGTCGCTCTTCGCATTGGGCACATCCCGCAACCGCTCGACTTCATCGGCCATCCGCGCCACCGCGCGATCGATATCCCGAGCGGTCGTGAAGCGGCCGAGACCGATGCGCAGCGAGGCGCGCGCCAGCGCTTCATCAAGGCCAAGCGCGCGCAAGACATAAGACGGCTCGAGCGAGGCCGACGAACAGGCCGCGCCGGACGACATCGCGATATCGGGCAGCGCCGTCATCAGGTCCTCGGCGTCGACTCCGGGAAAGGCAATATTGAGATTACCGGCCACCCGCGCGGTGATATCACCATTCACTTGAATGTCCGGCAACCGGCGACGCAAACCCGCCAGCATGACGTCGCGCAAGGCTACGACGCGGGCGGCTTCCGCCGCCATCTCCAGGCTGGCGATCTCGCAAGCCGCGCCGAAGCCAACGCATAGCGGCAGCGGCAATGTGCCGGAGCGCAAGCCGCGCTCCTGACCGCCGCCATCGAACAACGGCGAAAAGCCGCGCTGCAATTCCTGGCGAACGTAGAGTGCGCCGATCCCCATCGGACCATGAAGCTTGTGACCGGACAGGCTCATCAGATCGATGTTCATCGCTTCGACATCGAGAGCGATTATGCCAGCCGCCTGCGCCGCATCGCTGTGAAGCAAGATCCCGCGTTGACGGCACATCCGACCGATCTCCGCCAATGGCTGGATCACGCCGATCTCATTATTCACCGCCATCACCGACACCAGCGCCGTCTTCTCGGTCAGCGCAGCGGCGAGCCGATCAAGATCGATCAAGCCATTAACTTTAACCGGCAGAACGGTGACGCGCATGCCACCCGCTTGTAGACGGGCACAGGTCTCCAGCACGCAAATATGCTCGGTCACGACCGTCACGATCTCGTCGCGCCGAGGATCGAACCCGGCCACGCCCTTAATGGCCAGGTTATTGGCCTCGGTCGCGCCGGAGGTAAAGACGATCTCGCTCGGCTTGGCGCCGATCAGCGCCGCGACCTGACGGCGTGCCGTCTCAACCGCATCCTCCGCCGCCCAGCCGACGCTATGCTGGCGCGCATGCGGGTTGCCGAACCGGCTAGTGAAAAACGGCAGCATGATATCGACGACGCGCGGGTCGGTCGGCGCGGTCGCCTGATAATCGAGATAGATCGGCGCGTCCTCGCATTGAAGCCGCCGCTCCGTCATCGCCTGCATGGCGCTCGTACTCATCCATCCCTCAACGCCGCATCCATTGTCGCGCGGCGCGGTCGCGCCGCCATCACGCCGCGACGGATTTCGCCTTCAATTGTTCGATGGCGGTCCGCACCGCCGGATCGAGGCCCGCGCCGCCGGCATCGAGGTGCGCAAAGATGGCATTGCGCATCCGCGGCTCCCAGAATTTGCCGATGTGTTCGGCAATCCCCGCAGCCGCCTTGCTCTGGTCCTGATCCCTGCCGCGTCCCTGAGTGACAAAGAATTTGCCGATCTGGTTGGCCATGTAGACCAGCTTCTGCGGAGACGACATTGGCTTTACTCCGCCGCTTCGGCCGGGGCGATGCGCCGGCTCCGACGGGCGAAGTCATTATAATCCTCCTGCCAGCGCGACGGCCCGTTCGACACCGTGATCTGCACCGCCGTCACTTTGTATTCCGGGCAATTGGTCGCCCAGTCGGTGAAATCGGTGGTGATGACGTTGGCCTGTGTATCCGGATGATGGAATGTGGTGTAGACGACGCCGGGCGCAACCCGGTCGGTGATCTGCGCCCGCAACGACGTCTCTCCGGCGCGGCTTTGCAACTTCACCCAATCGCCGTCGCGCACGCCGCGCTGCTCGGCATCGTGCGGATGAATCTCCAGCCGGTCCTCGGCATGCCAGATGCTGTTGTCAGTGCGCCGGGTTTGCGCACCGACATTATATTGCGACAGGATTCGGCCGGTCGTAAGCAGCAACGGGAAGCGCGGACCGGTCTTCTCATCGGTCGCGATATACTCGGTGACGACGAAATTGCCCTTTCCGCGCACGAAGCCGTCTATATGCATGACCGGCGTGCCGAAAGGCATCTTGTCGTTGCACGGCCACTGCACTGAACCGAGCTCGTCGAGTTTGGCATACGATACGCCGGTGAAGGTCGGCGTCAGCCGCGCGATCTCGTCCATGATCTGCGACGGATGGTCATAGGGCATATCGAAGCCAAGCGCCCTCGCCAGCCGCACCGTGATTTCCCAGTCGGCATAACCGTTCTTCGGCGCCATCACCTTGCGCACGCGCTGAATGCGACGCTCGGCATTGGTGAAAGTGCCGTCTTTCTCCAGGAAGGTCGAACCCGGCAGAAACACATGGGCATAATTGGCGGTCTCGTTCAGGAACAGGTCCTGCACCACGACGCATTCCATCGCCGCCAATCCCGCAGCCACATGCTTGGTATCTGGATCGGATTGCAGGATGTCCTCGCCCTGAATGTAAATGCCCTTGAAGGTGCCGTCGACCGCGGCATCCAGCATGTTCGGGATGCGCAGGCCCGGCTCCTTTTCGAGGGTGACGCCCCACAGCGCACCAAACAGCTCGCGGGTAGCGTCGCCCGAGATATGACGATAGCCCGACAATTCGTGCGGGAACGACCCCATGTCGCAGGCACCTTGCACATTGTTCTGCCCACGCAGCGGATTCACGCCAACGCCGGGTCGGCCGATATTGCCGGTCGCCATCGCCAGATTGGCAATCGCCATCACCGTGGTTGAACCCTGGCTATGTTCGGTGACACCGAGCCCGTAATAAATCGCGCCATTGCCACCAGTTGCGTATAGCCGCGCCGCGTCGCGAATGCTTTGCGCCGGCACGCCGGATGCCAAAGCCACCGCTTCCGGACTGTTCTGAGGCAAGGTGACAAATTCAGCCCAATCCTGAAACGCCTCCCAGTCGCAGCGCTCGCGCACGAAGGTCTCATCGACCAGCCCTTCGGTCACGATGACATGCGCAAGGGCCGTCAATACGGCGACATTCGTGCCGGGCTGCAACGGCAGATGATAGGCCGCCTCGATATGCGGCGACCGCACAATATCGGTGCGACGCGGGTCGATCACGATCAGCTTCGCGCCCTCACGCAATCGCTTCTTCAGCCGGGACGCGAACACCGGATGACCATCGGTCGGATTGGCGCCGATGATCATGACGACATCGGTCTGCTCAACCGAATCGAAGTCCTGCGTGCCGGCCGATGTGCCGAAGGTGGTCGCCAGACCGTAACCGGTCGGTGAGTGGCAGACGCGCGCGCAGGTATCGACGTTGTTATTGCCAAAGCCGGCGCGGATCAGCTTCTGAACCAGGAAGGTTTCCTCGTTGGTGCAGCGCGACGAGGTAATGCCGCCGACCGCATCCTTGCCGTAGGTCCCCTGGATACGCTTGAACTCGGACGCAGCATAAGCAAAAGCCTCGTCCCATGACACTTCACGCCACGGATCGCTGACCTTGGCGCGGATCATCGGCTTCAGGATGCGTTCCCTGTGCGTGGCGTAACCCCAGGCGAAACGGCCCTTGACGCAGGAATGGCCGCGATTGGCCTTGCCGTCCTTGTACGGCACCATGCGCACCAGTTCGTCGCCACGCATCTCGGCCTTGAACGAACAGCCGACGCCGCAATACGCGCATGTCGTCACCACCGAATGCTCGGGCGTGCCGATCTCGATCACCGATTTCTCGTTCAAGGTCGCGGTCGGACAGGCCTGCACGCAGGCGCCGCAGGACACGCATTCCGAACCGAGGAAGCTTTCCTGCATACCGGGCGACACCACCGAGTCGAAACCACGACCGGCAATCGTCAGCGCGAAGGTGCCCTGCACTTCCTCGCAGGCCCGCACGCAGCGCGAACAGACGATGCACTTCGACGGATCGTAGGTGAAATAGGGGTTGGATTCGTCCTTGCCGGGATTGGCGTGTTTCTCGCCGTCATAGCCATAACGCACGTCGCGCAAGCCGACTGCGCCCGCCATATCCTGCAATTCGCAATCGCCATTGGCCGAACAGGTCAGGCAGTCGAGTGGATGGTCGGAGATGTAGAGTTCCATCACGCCCTTGCGGATGGTCTTGAGCCGGTCGGTCTGGGTCTTGACCACCATGCCGGCCGCGACCGGCGTGGTGCAGGACGCCGGCGTGCCGGCACGGCCTTCGATCTCGACCAGACAGAGGCGGCACGAGCCGAAAGCTTCGACCATGTCGGTGGCGCAAAGCTTGGGGATCTGCGTGCCCGCTTCCATCGCGGCGCGCATGACCGAGGTGCCTTCCGGCACGGTTACGGCTTGTCCATCGATGGTCAGCGTTACGGTCTTGTCAGTTCTGGACCGCGGCGTGCCGTAGTCGATCTCGGATACGAGTGACATCGCAAGCTTCCTATTCTGCGGCTTCGAGGCGCGTCGGCGCGCCAAAATCCTCGGGGAAATGGGTAAGCGCGCTCATCACCGGATAAGGCGTGAAGCCGCCAAGCGCACAAAGCGAGCCGAACTTCATGGTGTTGCAAAGGTCGGTCAGCACATCGAGGTTCTTGGCGCGCTCAATGCCGGCAATGATGCGATCGACCGTCTCGACGCCACGAGTCGAGCCGATGCGACACGGCGTGCACTTGCCGCAGGACTCCACCGCGCAGAACGCCATCGCAAAGCGCGCCTGCCTCGCCATATCGACACCGTCGTCGAATACGACAATACCGCCGTGCCCGATCAGACCGCCGCGCGCGGCAAAGGCTTCGTAATCGAACGGCGTATCGAACAAGGCGCGCGGAAAATAGGCCCCGAGCGGCCCGCCCACCTGCACTGCCTTCACCGGCCGGCCGCTCAGCGTACCGCCGCCGATATCGTCTACAAGTTCGCCAAGCGTGATCCCGAAGGCCACCTCGAACAGCCCGCCATGTTTGATGTTACCGGCAAGCTGGATTGGCATGGTGCCGCGCGACCGGCCAATGCCGAAGTCGCGGTAAAACTCCGCGCCCTTGTCCATGATCAGCGGGACAGCCGCCAGCGACAGGACATTGTTGATCACGGTCGGCCGGCCGAAAAGTCCCTTATGCGCCGGCAACGGCGGTTTGGCCCGGACTACGCCGCGTTTTCCTTCGAGCGAGTCGAGCAACGCGGTTTCCTCGCCGCAGACATAAGCGCCGGCGCCGACCCGGACCTCGATGTCGAACGCGAACGACGACCCCATGACGCTGCCGCCCAGCACGCCGCCGCGTCGCGCCATATGGAGCGCGTCGTTCAGCACCGCGATGGCGTGCGGATATTCCGACCGCACATAAATGTAACCTTTGGTCGCGCCGACGGCGATTCCGGCAATCGTCATGCCTTCGATCAACACGAAGGGATCGCCTTCCATGATCATGCGGTCGGCGAAGGTGCCGCTGTCGCCTTCGTCCGCGTTGCAAACGATATATTTCCGGTCGGCCTTTGCCTCGGCCACGGTCTTCCATTTGATGCCGGTGGGAAAACCCGCGCCGCCGCGACCGCGCAGGCCGGACCGTGTCACGACGTCGACAATCTCGCCAGTCTTCTCGAGCGCTCGGGCGAGCCCGGCGTAACCACCATGCGCCCGATAATCGTCCAGCGAACGCGGATCGACCACGCCACAGCGCGCGAAGGTCAAACGAGTCTGCTTTTGCATGAAAGGATGTTCGTCCGGCACGCCGATGCAAAGCGGATGCGGACCACCGTCCGCGATCATCGCCTCGAGCACGCCATCGACATCGGTCGGCGTCACCGGACCGTAGGCGATCCGGCCCCGACGAGTCGCGACCTCAGCCATAGGCTCAAGCCACAACATCCCGCGCGAGCCGTTACGGATCATTTCGATGGCGACGTTGCGCTTGCGGGCCGCCGCCGCAAAGGCCAACGCGACATCATCGGCCCCGCAGGCAACCGCCGCCGCATCGCCTGGGACATAAATGCGAAGCGCGCTCATCGTTCCGCCTCCGCCAACAAACCATCTAGCTTGGCCGGATCAAGCCGTCCGACGAGGCGACCGTCGAACATCGCCGACGGCGCGGTTGCACAAAGGCCGAGACAATAGACCGCCTCGACGGTCACGCTTCCGTTAGCAGTGGTATCGCCGAGTTTGATGCCGAGCAGAGACTCGGCGCGCGCGGCCAGTTCGTCGCCACCGCAGGATTGGCAGGCCTCGGCACGGCACAGCTTCAATACGTGACGGCCGGCCGGTTCATGACGGAAGTCATGATAGAAAGTCACGACACCATGAACCTCCGCCCGTGACAGATTGAGCGCATCGGCGATCATCGGAACCGTCGGCTCCGGAATATACCCAAACGTCGACTGTAGATCGTGCAGGATCGGCAGCAGGATGCCTTCGCCGCCGAGATGCGCGCCGATCAATTCAGTGGCGAGTTGTGCGTCCCATGGCTGCCGGGCGCCGATCCGCATCGTCATGACTTTTTGTTCCGCCCGCTGAATGACGACACTGAAATGCCGTCGTTTGCTTTGTTGTCCGCCGCGTTTCGCCAACCCACCGACTGGCAATCGTCGCGACCGATAAGCTGCGGTCTGCCGCAACAACCGCAGTCAGATTAGAACCCGTTAAACCAGGATCAAGCACGCGTTCTCGTTACGCGATTATGAAAGCTAATCGCCAACCACAATCGATAGCCCCGGGCTATGTATTTTCGCCAATCATCCGATCCAATATTCCGATCGAAGCGAATTAGCGCTGCATTTTTCCGCGAAACATCGGATACCGAAGCGACGGCATCGTCGTCTTCAAACCGATCGAAGGAGCAGCGTTTGATCGACCGACTGGAGTTTCTCATCGCCTTGGCGCGCGAACGCCACTTTGGCCGCGCGGCTGAAGTCTGCGGCGTATCGCAACCGACCTTGTCGTCCGGCCTTAAGCTACTCGAAGAGTCATTGAACACATTGCTGGTCGTTCGTGGTTCGCGATTCGAGGGTTTCACGGTGGAAGGCGAGCGGACGCTGGAATGGGCGCGCCGCATTGTAGCCGACAGTCGCGCCATGCGGCAGGAGCTCGACGCGCTCAAACGCGGCCTCACCGGCGAGATCAAGATCGCCGCGATCCCGACCGCGCTACCGATGGTCTCGAGCCTGACGACGCCTTATCGAGCCAACCATCCCAGTGTCAGTTTCACGATTCTGTCGCGCACGTCGATCGACGTCTTGAAGCAGATCGAAAATCTCGAGGTCGATGCTGGCTTGACTTATATCGATAACGAACCGCTTGGCCGGGTGAGTTCGGTGCCGCTTTATCGCGAGGAATATCGCTTCCTGACCGCGGCCGATGCGCCGCTCGGCGACCGTGACACCGTCACCTGGGCCGAGGTCGGCAAGGTGCCACTATGCCTGCTGACAACCGACATGCAGAACCGCCGCATCATCGACCAAGTGCTACGGTCGGTCGGCGTCGAAACAGCGCCAACCCTGCAATCGAACTCGATGGTGGTTCTGCATTCGCATGTCCGAACCGGACGCTGGGCCAGCATCATGCCGGCGGTTCTGGCCGATAACCTCGGCCTGACGCCGGCGGTGCGCTCGATCCCGATCGTCGATCCGGTCATCGGTCACACCATCGGCCTGGTTGCGCCTGAACGCGAACCGATGACACCGCTGGTCGCCGCGTTGCTGACGGAGGGCAAGAAGCTCGCCAAGACTCTGCTGGCGTCGTGACGCCGGCGGCGATCAGCCCTTGCGCATCAACGGCAAGGCAAGGTCGAGCAGCGCACCGCCATTCAGGCCTTCCAGCATGCTGAAGTGATGGCCGGGCACGATCAGCGAAGGCGGTGCTTTCCATAGCGACGCGAGCAATTCGGACTGCCGCTTGAATTCATCGCTTTCGGCCGCGCCGACCGCCAGCGCAACGCGCGTCGACGACGGCGCCGGGAAACGAGCCGGCGACAACGCCGCGATGGTCGCCGCGTCGAACTGCAATAGCCGGCCAAAAGGCAGGAGCCCGAGAGGTTCAAGGTCGAACAGACCGGACAGCAGCAGCACCGAACGGATCGGCACCGCCGTTTGATCGAGCGCCGCCATGGCCGCCAGATGCGCGCCGGCCGAATGACCGGAAAGATGCAAGTCGCCGATGTCGAGCGAAAGATTGTCGGCCTGCGCCGCCAGGCAGGCCATCAGCCGCTTAATCTGGCCGACGATCGTTGTCACCGACGTCTCCGGCGCGAGACCATAATTGGCCATGACCACGGCATAGCCGGCCTTCAACATGCCGGCGGCGAACTGGCCGTGCTGGTTTTTATCCGACGCCTGCCAATAGCCGCCATGCAGAAATACCCAGACCGGCGGACGCGCGACGTTGGCCGGCATGAACAGATCGAAGGTTTCGTAACGGCCCGGCCCGTAACAGAGGTCGAGGCCGCCATGCGGCGCGCGCGCCTGCGCGCCGTCCTTGCTCCATTGCTTGAACAGCACATTCATGTCGGTCTGGCCGCGCGGGCTGTATTGCCGGCCGAGTTCGGCCCGCGTGTAGCCGCGATAGACCGCCTGATCGGCATCGGCCGAAGGCGGCGCCTTCGCGGCGGTGATGACGACGCGCAGGCCCGGCTTGCCCGAACGGCGCAAGGCGACCGGCTTGCGGAAGCCGGCGAAGACCTCGCGATACAGCAATTCGACGTCATGGCGCGACGGGTGAAAGGCCGCGAGATCGTCGACCTCCCAGGCAACCGCTTCGATACTCTGCGGGCCGCAACCGGCCGCGATCAGCGCCTTCAGCGCGTCGGTCAGCGCGTCGCGCAGGGATTCATCCCGGTCAGTTGACGGAGAATAACCGGAAACCTCGATCAGCGTGGCTTTAGAGTCCGACATAACCCTGCACCTTATCCGCGTCGCGCGTCAGGGCGTCGCTATCGCCCTCCCACACCGTGCGGCCCTTCTCCAAGACATAATGATAATCGGCGATCCGCTTTAGCACGTTCAGGTTCTTGTCGATCAGCAGAATGGACTGCCCGGCGTCCTTCAAGGCAGCAATGCAATGCCAGATATCGGCCCGGATCACCGGCGCCAATCCTTCGGTTGCCTCGTCGAGAATCAGCAATTTCGGATTGGTCATCAAGGCGCGGCCGATGGCCAGCATCTGCTGTTCGCCGCCCGACAGGGTCTGCGCCAGGCTTTGCGCCCGCTCCGCCAGCCGCGGAAACATTCCGTAAATTCGTTCGAGCGTCCAGGGATCGGCGCGGCCGAAACGATTGGCGGCCGTGGCGACGAGATTCTCACGCACGGTCAACGTCGGAAACACGATACGGCCTTCCGGCACGAGCCCGATGCCACGGCGGGCGATTGCATCCGAACTCACGCCGGCGGTCGGCTGGCCTTCGAACCAGATGCCCTGTCCGACCGGCAATATGCCCATAATGGAGCGGACCGTCGTCGTCTTGCCCATGCCGTTACGGCCCAACAACGTGACGACCTTGCCTTGCGGGATTTCGAGATTGACGTCGAACAGCACCTGGCTGGCACGATAGCCGGCCTCGACATGGCTCAACTTCAGCATCAGACGTCACCCTCGCCGAGATAGGCTGTGCGGACTTCCTCGTTAGCCTTGATGTCGTCGACATTGCCCTGGGCGATAAGCCGGCCATAGACCAGCACGGATATCCGGTCGGCCAACGTAAACACGGCTTCCATGTCGTGTTCGACGATCAGCATTGTGACGTGGCCCTTGAGCGACGCCAGCAGGGACACCATCTGCTGACTCTCGACCGTGCCAAGCCCCGCCATCGGCTCGTCCAACAGCAGCACACGCGGCTTGCAGGCCAGCGCCGCCGCCAGATCAAGCTGCTTGCGCTCGCCATGCGCCAGTTCGCCGACCGGCACGTCGGCGCGCTGGGTCAGGCCGACCTGCTCGATGTAAATCGCCGCCTCGTCGCGGATCGCCCGATCGCCGCGCGCATGGCCGACGAAGCGGAAGCTGTGACCGGACCGCGCCTGGATCGCCAGCATCACGGTGTCGCGGCTGGTATACTCCGGCAATGTCTCGGTGATCTGGAATGTCCGCGCCAGACCGCGCAGCACGCGGCTCCACACCGGCAGATGGCCGATTTCGGCTCCTGCCAGCATGATCGAGCCGGAATCATGTTCCAGCGCACCGACCAGTTGATTGACCAACGTTGTCTTGCCGGCGCCGTTGGGACCGATCAGCGCATGCAGTTCGCCCTCCGGCAAAGCCAAACTGAGATCGTCGGTGGCGATCAGGCCGCCGAAACGCTTGTTGAGCCCGCGAACGTCGAGAAGCGCTTGCGTCATGGCCGGCCCAGTCCGAGTTGCCGGAATAGCGCCGCCAGCCCGCCCCGCGAGAACAGGACAACGGCGAGCAGAATAATGCCGAGCGGCAATTGCCAATGCTCGGTCTGCGCCGTCAGCACAGCTTCGAGCAGCACAATGGCGGCCGCGCCGAGCAGCGGACCGAACAAAGTGCCGGTGCCGCCGAGGATCACCATCATCATCAGTTCGCCGGACTTGGTCCAATGCAGCATATCGGGGCTGGCGAAGCGCAGATAATTGACCATCAGCGCGCCGGCCAGACCAGCGCCCATGCCGGCGATGACGAATGCGGCGAGCTTGTAAGGGTAAGGCGAGAAGCCGAAAGCGGCGAGCCGCTTTTCGTTCTGCCGCAAGCCGGACAGCACGAATCCGAACCGCGACCGGACGATCAAAGCCGTCAAGCCGAGCCAGAATGCCGCCGCAACCAGGCACAGATAATAGAACGTCTGGTCGCCCCAGATATCAACGAAAGGCAAAACGTCGCGGCGGCGCATCATCAGACCGTCGTCGCCGCCATAGGTCTTCAGCGATACGAACAGGAAATAGAGCATCTGCGCAAAAGCCAGCGTGATCATGATGAACTGCACGCCGCCGGTCCGGAGCGAAAAAGCGCCGATCACCGCCGCGAGAATACCGGCCACCAACATCGCGGCAGGAAGCGTTATCAAAAGATTGTCAGTGCCCGGGACCAGATCGAGAAAGGCGCTGTCGTCGGCGTGATGGAAATAGAGAATGGCGACGACATAAGCACCGACGCCGAAGAACGCGCCGTGTCCGAAACTAATCATACCGCCATAGCCGAGGATCAGGTTCAGACTCAATGCCGCGATACCGTAGATCAGCACCTGGGTCACCAGGCCCACGAACGAATCGTGACCTAAACCGCGTGCCAGATAAGGCAGCGCGACCAGAAGAGCAGCCACGACGAGGCCAAGCGTCACCTTGACCGGCGCGGATGCGCCGGTCGGCGAGTTGACGGGTTTAGTTGCCGCGAAGTCCACAGGTTGCTCGGTCATCACGATTTCACAAACAAGCCGCGCGGCTTTACCAAAAGAACGACAGCCATCAGCAGATAAACACCCATCGACGACAGCCCGCTGCCGAGCGCATCGGCATTGGAACCGTTCATGACATGGCGCAACAGCCCCGGCAGAAACGCCCGCGCCAACGTATCAATCAGGCCCGCCAACAAGGCTCCATAAAAGGCGCCACGAACCGAACCGACGCCGCCGATCACCACGACCACGAAAGCCAGAATCAAGATCTGCTCGCCCATACCAACCTGAACCGACAACACCGGGCCTGCCATAGCGCCGGCAAGCCCGGCCAGCACCGCGCCAAGCCCGAACACCAGCGTATAAAGCGCCTTGATGTCGACGCCGAGCGCACGCACCATTTCGCGGCTGGTCGCGCCCGCGCGCACCAGCATGCCGACACGGGTCCGGTTAATCAGAAAATAAAGTCCGGCCCCGACCACCAGACCGACCCCGATCACGACCAGCCGATAGACCGGATAAACCAGCCCCGGCAGCAGGGTCACCGACCCGGAAAACAAAGGCGGCATCGCCACAAACAAGGGCTGACGTCCGACCAAAATGGTAGCGGTCTCGTTGATGATCAGAATGAGCGCGAAGGTCGCCAGCACCTGGTCGAGATGATCGCGGTCATACAAACGGTTGATCACCAGCACCTCAAGCAACAATCCGGCGACACCCGCCCCCGCCAAACCGGCGATCAAAGCCAGTAGCACCGAGCCGGTCTTGGCAGCGACCAGCGCCGCCGCGTAAGCGCCGATCATGTAGAGCGAACCATGGGCGAGATTAATCACGCCCATGATTCCGAATATCAGAGTCAGGCCGGCCGACATCAGAAACAGCGAGATGCCGAACTGGATGCCATTGAGAAACTGCTCTGCGACAAGCATATTCATCGATGCCGGCCTTCCTCTTCCTCTATCGCCTTAACGATCAGAGCTTGCAGTCCTTGGCGAAGGAATCGCCATAGTTGGACAGGATCTTCTTCTGGGTCACCAGATGAAGCTGGCCGTCGCCGCCCTTCTCCACCTTCAACGCGAACCAATCCTGAACCGGGTGCTGATTGTTGCCAAATTTGAAGTTGCCGCGTACCGAATGGAAATCGGCCTTCAGCATGGCGGTACGGAACGCGGCGGTGTCATCGACCTTGCCGCCAGTCTGCTTCAGCGCGGCGGCGATCGCCAGCGCGGCGTCATAGCCCTGGCTGGAATAATAGGTCGCCGGGCGGTTATAGGCCTTGGTCCAGGCGGCCATGAAAGCCTTGTTGGCCGGATTGTCGAAGTCGCTGTTCCAGTGCGCGCTGACATTGACGCCAACCGCCGCTTCGCCGACCGCCTTGAGGGTCACGGCGTCGAGCGACGGCGCCGCGACCACCATCGGAACTTCCTTGCCAAGCCCGGCCTGCTGATACTGACGCAACAGGGCGATGCCGAGACCGCCGGGCTCGAACTGGAAGAACGCATCCGGCTTGGCGGCGCGCACCTGCGCCAGTTCGGCGGAGAAGTCGGTCTGGTCGAGGCGGGTATAAATTTCGCCGACGATCTTGCCCTTGAAGGTGCGCTTGAAGCCGGCGAGCGCGTCTTTGCCGGCCTGATAGTTCGGCGCCATGATGAAGGCGCTCTTGTAGCCCAGCGAATTGGCGTTCACGCCGGCGCTTTCATGCAGGCTGTCGTTCTGCCACGACACGACATAATAGTTCTTGTTGCAGCTCTTGCCGGCGAAAGGCGACGGCGCCGCGTTCGGGCTGACATAAATCGCGCCGGCATCAAGCACGTCGGGCACGGTCGCGCCGAGCACATTGGAGAAGACGATGCCCGTGAACAGCTTGATGTGCTGATCCTTCAGCATCTTGTCGGCGATTTCGCGGCCTTTGCCCGGCTTGAGGCCATCGTCTTCGACGACGACCTTGACCGGAACGCCGCCGAGCTTGCCGCCTTCCATCTGCACCGCGAGATTGAAGCCGTCACGGATATCCTGACCGAGATAGCCCGCCGGGCCCGACAGCGTCGTAATAAAGCCAATCGCCAGCGGATCGGCCGCGTAGGCCGCCGATGCGCTGCCCAGAGCGAACGCAAGAGCGGAAACCATCGTCAACGTTTTCATCTTCATCGCCTCATACTCCTGTTCATTCCGGTACGCCCCCGGCAGTTTAAGCCACTATTCATCTGTCAATAACAGACAATCGCAGCTCTACGATTGTCCGGCGACGCCGCGACGCGCTACCGGCAGTTGCAAACCCGCACCGTCAACTCAGAGCGGGACGTAATCGAAACCTTCTCCAACCGCGTGAAGACGCCCGAACACCGGCGCCGGAAAATGATACGGCGCTACGATCGTCGCAGCGTCAGCGCATTCATCGAGGAGACGCCGACGGGTTGCCGCCGCGACCGCCGGGTCCATGCAAAAATTGGACCCTTTGCCCGGATCGCTCAACTGCGCCGGATGATGAATAACATCGGCCAGGAACAACACTTCGGCGTCGTCGGTGCGCAGCCGCACGACCGCCATGCCCGGCGAATGGCCGGGCGCCGGTTCCAACGCAAGACCCGGCACGATCTCGTGCGGCAGCGCCACGCCCTCAAGTCGGCCCAATTTCAGCAACGGCACGACGCTGTCGGCAAAGGAACCGTGCAGCAAGGCATCGCCTTCCGTCGCAAAGCGCTCCGACCAGTACGTCAGGTCGACGGCCGGGGCCAGATAACGCGCATTCGGAAAGGCCGGGACCCAGTTGCCGTCATCGTCGGCCACCGTGTTCCAGCCGACGTGATCGGCATGCATATGGGTATTGATGACAATGTCGACGCGCTCAGGCGCAAAGCCCATTTCCGTCAGCGCGGCCATGAACAAGCCGTTGCGACGATGCCAGTGCGGTCGGTCGAGCCGTTCCTTGCCATTGCCGATGCCGGCATCGATCAGCACCACCTTGCCGGCGGTCTCGACCACGTAAGAATTGAAACTCAGCAAGATCGAATTCGTCTCCGGATCGACCATGCCGGGCGGCAAACGCGCCGCCGCCGCGGTCAGTTGATCGCCGGTCAACCATTTCAACAGACTCGTTGCCGGCCATTTCACCGTCTCGATATCGCTGAGACGGTGGACCCGCGCGTCACCGACGCGCAAGGTCTGCACTTTGTAAGCGCCGCCAGCAACATCTCGCTGTGACACGGTCATCGACTCGCTCACAGTTTGCACTGCGCCGCAAAGGGATCGACGTAGTCGCTGATGATCTTCTTCACGGTCTTGAGCACGATCTGACCGGAAGCGTCCTTTTCGACCTGCATCCCGTACCAATCCTGAACCGGATGCTGGTTCTTGCCAAACTTGAAATGGCCACGGGTGTTGGGGAAATCACCCTTCAACAACGCCGCCCGAAACGCATCCTTGTCGTCGACCTTCCCGCCCGTGCGTTTGAGCGTGGCGTCAATCGCCAAGGCTGTGTCGTAACCTTGCGCCGCATACATCGTCGGCGTGCGGCCATATTCTTTCTTGAATGCCACGACGAAAGCCTTGTTGGTCGAATTATCGAAATCGGCGTTCCAGGCACCCGAAACATGAATGCCAAGCGCGGCGGCGCCCACCGCCTTGATAATAACCTGATCCATTGATGGCTCCGATACCACCATGGGAATCGTCGTCAAAAGGCCCGCCTGCTGATACTGGCGAAGGAAGGCGATGCCGAGACCACCGGGATGGAACTGGAACACCACATCCGGCTTGGCGGCGCGGATCTGCGCCATCTCGGCGGCGTAATCGGTCTGGTCCATACGGGTATAGACCTCGCCAACAATCTGGCCCTTGAAGAAACGCTTGAAACCGGCAATGGCATCCTTGCCGGCCGCATAGTTCGGCGCCAGCACGAAAGCGCGCTTGTAACCGAGCGTGGAGGCGTTCTCGCCAGCACTGCCCTGCATGGTGTCGGTCAGCCATGACATCACGAAGTAATTGCGATCGCACATCTTGCCAGCGAATTCCGACGGGCCGGCGTTTGGGCTGATGAAAATGCCGCCGCCATCGAGCACCTCGGGCACGACGACGCCAGCTACGTTAGAGAACACCAGACCGGTGAACAACTTGATCTTGTCGTTCTTGAGCATCCGGTCGGCGATCTGCTTGCCGTTGCCGGGCTTGAGACCATCGTCCTCGACTTCGACGTTGACCGGCGTGTCGCCGAGTTTGCCGCCCTGCAACTTGACCAGCAAATTGAAGCCGTCGCGAATATCCTGCCCCAGATAGCCGGCCGGACCGGACAATGTGGTAATAAAGCCGATCTTGAGCGGATCGGCGGCCCGGGCAGATGCGACCCCGCCCATTGTGCCCAGAAGGAACGAGCCCAACAGCAGAGCACCGGCGGCAAGACAACGCGACGAAATCTTCATCTCAATTCAGTTCCTTCTCCAGCTTCTTCTCGTTCGATTCTCAACATCCGGCGGTGAGGTCAGCGCGCCCGGCGCCGACCCCCAACCGGCGCTACAGCGTCACCCAACCAGCCGGCGGCGTCTTTCCGGGATGGATGGCGCCACAGTTCGGGCACTTGCGCGCCGACTCGTTGGCAAAAAACGCTTCGTAGATCGGCGGCAAATCCCGCACCAGATTCTCGACCTTGACTTCGGCGCGATGCACCAGCGCGTTGCATTCGAAGCAGTACCATTCGAAGGCATCGACATCGTCGCCGGCATGACGCTTCGGCTCGACAACGAGACCAATCGATCCTTCCTGCGGTCGCTGCGGCGAATGACGCACATGCGGCGGCAACAAAAACACTTCGCCCTCGCGCACCGGCACATCGTAGAAATTGCCGTTGTCGACCACCTTGAGCACCATGTCGCCCTTGAGCTGGTAGAAGAACTCCTCGACCGGATCGTCATGGTAATCGGCGCGCGAATTGGGACCGCCGACCACCATCACTGTCATTTCGGAATTTTCGAACACCTTGCGGTTGCCGACCGGCGGCTTCAGCAGATGCTGGTTCTCGTCGATCCATTTCTGGAAGTTGAATGCCTGTAGACGCCCAAGCTTCATGATGATCGTCCTCCGTTATTGTGTTTCTGATTGAGTGCGCGCCAGATTTTTTCGCTGGTGAGCGGCGCGTCGAGATCGGTGACGCCGAACGGCGACAGCGCGTCGATAGCGGCATTCAGGATTGCCGCCGGCACACCGATGCAGCCGGCTTCGCCTACCCCTTTGGCGCCGAGCGCATTAGCCGCCGAAGGCACGGTGATCTTGTCAATGACCAGGTCCGGAATATGAGCGGCGCGCGGCACCGCGTAGTCCATCAGTGACGCGGTCACCAACTGGCCGTCCGTATCGTAAACCAGACGTTCCGACATCACGGCGCCCAGCCCCTGCGCGAAGCCGCCACGCAACTGGCCCTCGACCAGCATCGGATTAACGACCACGCCGGCGTCGTCGATCCAGGTAACATGCTCGATTGTCAGCGCTCCGGTCGGACCGTCGACCACGACCAGCGCGATACAACAGCCACTAGCCCAGGCCTCGGACCCGGCCTGATATTTTTGCGCGGTCGTCAGCGCCAATCGATCGGTCACATCGATGCGCGCCGCATGGGCGCGCGCCGCAACCGCCGACCAAGAAACACAGGCGGCGGGATCGGCGACCAGCGCCAGTCCGCCGTTCACCGGCACGATATCGGCTGTAGCCGCATTGAGCATCTCAGCTGCCACCGCCGTCGCCTTGGTGAGAAATTCACGTACCGCGACCAGTACCGCGCTGCCGCCGATCGGCGTACCGCGGCTGGCCAAGGCGCCAATACCGGCGGGTGCACGCGCGGTGTCGCCGTGAATCACGCACACTTGCCCGGCCTGCGTTTTGAGAACGTCGCAGACGATCTGTGCGTAAGCAGTCTCACGGCCCTGGCCTTGCGCGCTACTGCCGGATGCCAAAACAATCTCGCCATCGACGCCAAGGCCTATCGTTGCGCTTTCCCAGCCTTCGCCGCACGGTTCGATATAAAGCGAAGTGCCGATGCCGACGATCTCGCCACGACGGCGGCGCTTGGCGCGACTGCGACACAACGCCTTGTAGTCGGCACGCTCGGTCGCCTTGGCGATCAACGCAGGGTAATCGCCGGCATCGATCAGAACCCCGGTCGGCGACCGGAAAGGCAAGCGGTCCGGTGAAATCAGATTGCGTCGGCGGATTTCCAGCGGATCGAGATTCACGACCGCCGCCGCCCGGTCCATCAAACGTTCCATCACCAGGCAAGCCTCGGGGCGACCGGCGCCCCGATAGATGCCGAGCGCAGCCGTGTTGGTCAGATGGCCGGTCAATTCGATCTCGACGGTGTCGATTAGATAAGGCCCCGGGAGAATGCGCCCGGCATTTCGGCCCGGCACGACCGAACTGTAAGGCATCCAATGGCCGAGCGGAAAATTCAGGCGGGCCTGTAGTCCCAGCGCGCGGCCATCGCCAGAGAGCGCCAACGCGGCTTCAATGCGCCCGCCACGCCCATGCGTTGCCGCGAGAAAATCCTCGCTGCGGCTGGCGATCCATTTTACCGGTCGACGCATCGTCTTGGCCGCCCAGGCGACCACCGCGTCTTCCGGATAGATCGACGCCTTGCCGCCGAAAGCACCGCCGACATCGGGAGCAATAATGCGAATTTGCGAGTCGGGCATGCCGAGAATGCTGGCAAGATCGATACGCGCGCGGTGCGGCGCCTGGGTCGGCAAATGAACGGTCAGACGAGCCTCGACTTCGTCCCATTGCGCGACCGCGCCGCGCGGTTCAAGCGCCATCGGCGCGACACGGGCATGGTCGATATCGACGCGCACGACATGCGCGGCCTTCGCGAAGACCTCGGCGCAATCGCCCTGCGACCAGCGTTGAGCGTAAGCGGCGTTGTCGGCGACCTGATCCGGCCCCGCACTGTCGTCGACGCCGAAGACGATCGAGTCGGCGGCATCCCGAGCCGCCTCTGCCGACGTGCCGATCACGGCGGCCACCGGCTGGCCGACCGCTTCAACGATGCCACGCGCGAGCGGAGAAAACGACGCCATTTTCATGCCGGAGATCAGCGGATTAACACCGGCCGGCGCGACGGCGACGACATCGCGTCCGGTAAAAACCGCGACAACCCCGGGACTCGTCCGCGCGGTCTCGACATCGAGCTGGGTGATGGCGCCGCGCGCATGGGTGCTGCGGAAAAACGCCAGATGCAGGCAATCGGCCGGACTGACATCGTCGATGAAACGGCCCGCGCCGGTCACCAAGGGCGCGTCCTCGCGACGTCTGACCGCGCGGCCGATCCCGGCATCGACGGCACCCGCCGGCCAAAATTTCGCACTCTTGCTCGATGCGCCTTGCCCCATCGGCAAAGTATGCGAAAGCGGCGACTATAGGACAATGGCGATTATTCGTATCAGTTGATAAGCTATTACTTATAGATCAAGGAACCGCCGAGGCGCCCTCCATGAACATCACCATCCGACAGTTGCAGGCCTTCATCGAAGTGGCCGACGCCGCCAGCTTCACCCAGGCGGCCAAGCGCATGCACATCGCGCAGCCGGCGCTGTCGCAACACGTTCGCGATCTGGAAAGCGAACTCGGTATCCGGCTGTTCGACCGCACCACGCGGCGGGTCGAACTCACTGAGGGCGGTCGCGAATTCCGCAATCGCGCCGGCAAGATCGTCGAAGACCTCGAGCACGCCACCCGTTACGTCCACGACTACGCCGAGCGCAAACACGGTCGCGTGACCATTGCCGCACCGCCTCTGCTGGCGGCGACGATTCTGCCTTGGGCGATGGCGGACTTTCATGCCGCCTTTCCCGGCATCCAGATCAGCCTTACCGAACTGCCGAGCGATCAAATCGTCGCGCAGGTCCGCTCCGGCAAAATCGAATGCGCGCTGGGAACGTTCCGCGCCGGCGAACCCGACATCAGCAGTAAAGTCCTATGCAGCGACAGCCTGGCGGCTTTCAGCCTGGGCAACAATCCGCTCTCCCGGCAAAAGCGCATCCTGTGGCGCGAGCTGGAGAATTATCAGCTGATCGCAATGACGCGAGAAAGCAATATCCGCCTGCTGTTCGAACTCGGGTGCGAACGATCAAAAGCCGCGCTTAACCCGACATACGAAGTGTCGCATGTAACCACCGCACTCGCGATGGTGGAAGCCGGCCTCGGCGTCGCGATCCTGCCTACTTATGCGGCGGTGGCGTCCCGCAATCCCGATGTCAAAGCCACACCTCTGCACAAGCCGCAGATGGAACGCAATATTGTGCTCATTACACAATCCGGCCGCTCGCCATCGCCCGGCCTGCAAAGCTTCACGCACTTCCTCGTCAAGCATACGCTGGCTTCTCTGCCGCGAAGTCTGACGGCAACCGGACGCAAGCTTTCCGCACGAGCAAACTGAATAATCGACACCGTGTGACGCAGGCGGATTGTGCGACGATCTTTTTCGGTGATAGAACGCGCCGGATCAACGACGCTGCTCTCATCATTCCCGTCAGCCTGTCACAACGGTCAAACGAATGAACAAGATCGACGCCCGCCTGTCCGAACTCGGCATTGAGCTGCCATCGCCGCCACCGCCGCGCGCTGCGCGTATTCTGATGGCCAAGATTGCCGGCGATTTCCTGTTTGTATCTGGCCAGTTGCCGTCCTGGAACGGTGAGCTACGTTATATCGGCAAGGTCGGCAAGGAATTCGATCTGGCACAGACACAAGCCGCCGGCCGTCTCTCGGCGCTCAACGTCCTGGCGCAGGCGCGTGCCGCGCTCAACGGTGATCTCGATCGTATCACGGAGGTCGTCGGCCTGCGCGGTTATGTCAACACCACGCCCGAGTTCTTCGAGATCGCACAGGCGGTCAACGGCGCATCCGATCTGATGGTCGAAGTCTTCGGCACGGCCGGCGCCCATACCCGCACCGCGCTCGGGGTGGCGATGATGCCCTACAATGCGGTCATCGAAATCGACGCCCAGTTCCTGCTGAAAAAATAATAGAATCAAACCATTACCGGAGAGAGCAATGCTGTACATCATCTATCAGGAAGACCGCCCCGACGGAGCCGCGATCCGCGCCGCGGCGCGCGAAGAGCACTTCGCCTATCTCGATCGGCACAAGGATATTCTCGTGCTCGGCGGCGCGACGCTCGCCGGCGATGACGACACAACGCGCATCGGCAGCGTCCTCATTATCAACGTGCCGAGCTTTGCCGACGCCGAAAAATTTTCCGAGAACGAACCGTTCCGCAAGGCCGGCCTGTTCAAATCGGTGAAGGTCACCCGGATGCGTCGAGGCCAATGGAATCCGGCCGCCGCGCCGTCGAGCGCCGAAGGCAATTAGACGACAGAAGCGTCCGCCGATGCGAAGCGGCGCACCGGCGCCCGAAAGCATCACTCCGAGCGGGAACACCACGGCGCAGCGATGACGGACATCGAACTCAAGGCCCGGCCGCAGAACTTGCGGTTCGCGACGGCGCGCACCGCACTGATCGTCAACGACATGCAGAATGCCTTCTGCTCGCCGGGGGGCTATCTGGAGCGTATCGGCTTCAGCGTCGCCGAGGCTCCCGCGGTCATTCACAATGTGTCCCGGCTCTGCGGCGCGGCCCGCCGCGCCGGCGTGCTGGTGGTCAATCTCAAGAACGGCTTTGCGCCCGACCAGCATGAAGCGCCTCCCGGCGCGCCGATCTTCCACAAGTCGAATGCGCTGCAATACATGCGCGCCCATCCGGACATGGCCGGCCAAATCCTCACTCACGGCACATGGGATTATGAGTTTATCGACGCGCTGACCCCACAACCGGGCGACCTCGTCGTCGAAAAGTCACGCGATAGCGGATTTGCCGGCACGTCGCTGGACAGTGATCTGCGCGGTCGGGACATCCGCACGGTCATCGTGTGCGGCATCGCCTGCAATGTCGGCGTCGAATCGACCATTCGCGCCGCCTACCATCTGAATTATTTCGCTGTACTCGCCAATGACGCCACTCTCCCCGCCGGACCGAAATTCATCCAGGACGCAACCGAGCACAACGTCGCGACCTTTTATGGCTGGGTCGCCGACACCGCCGCGATCTGTCAGGCGTTGCGATAGCCGAAGCCAAGATCGTCGCCGCGCGCGGAACCAGCCTGACACCGTCCGGAACGACAGAAAAAAACGGCGGGCTGGCTAATTTGTCCGGGCTGACCAAGCAGCGCCGCTGACGGGCTCAATCATTAAAAAAATGGCGCGCCAGTCGGCGTAAAACCACGAACACCTATGTCATTGAAATTACGCCATGATCTTTGAGGTCGAAACCCGTGTGTCCGTTCAAGCTCAATGAGCGGACATAGCGCATATAGTCAACCAAGTTCCGCGAAGGGCCATGAGCGGCCTTAGACGATGCGGCCTTTCCAGCGATGACGACGATCAATTCCCGGAAGAAAAGCTACCTGCCGGCGAAGACACTAGCCGGTGCGAGCTTGAAAACGGCGCGTGCGCTGATCGCAGCGGCAACGAGGCTGACAACGATAACGAGCCCGGCGGACGCCAGCGGCGAAAACCACATCATGCGGAACGGGTAATCGGCCTCGCTCGCCGCCATGCGGCCCACGACCGCACACATACCCAGACCGATTCCGGTGCCAAGGACAGCACAGATACCCGCCTGGGCGAGGATCATGCCCAACAGCATGCGCGGCGTCGCGCCCATCGCATTGAGTACCGCGTATTGCCCGAGCGTCTCCTCGGTGAACATGTATAGCATCACCCCGGTCACGCCGAATCCGACCAACAGGGCAATCCAGATCATCGACGCCATGTCGCCGACGTCCTCCGAATTGAGCAAAAACCAGCGCACGGTATCCGTCTTGAACTGAGCGACCGTGCGAGCGCGAAGACCGGTTCGCGCGGCAATTCGTTTCGCGAGCGTGTCGGGCGAGACACTGGGGGCGGCCTTCGCGAGAATGAACGTTAGGCGGTGCTCCTCGGGCGGCAAGATCCGGTCGGCGTTGGCGTAGGTCGTGTAGAGCAGCGGCCGGGGTGGATAGCGCGGTAGCGACTCAACCAGTCCAACAATGCGAACGCGGTGGCCGTTGACCAACACAACGTCGCCTCTCCGTAAGCGGCGGGTGGGAACATCGAGATGCGGACGGCGCGGCCATTGATCGGCGCGCAAGAGCGGCGTTTGCAGCTTGCCTTTGGTACCTCCGGCGCTCACCGCGGCCGCATCAGGCGTACGCAAGACCGTGCGCGACAGATTGCCTCGCAGCGGCGGCAGTCCGCTCAATGTAGCACCATCGACCCCAATCACCTCGAACGACTGAAACTGTCCATTCGGGAAATGCACGTCCGTCGTGCCAACTGCCAGCGGCACGGCCGATTGCACTCCTTCGATGCTGCGCACGCGCTGGAGCGCCAATACGGGCATGTTGGTCATGTGCTCGGTCGAATCGACCGCCGGGTCCATAATCCAGACGTCGGCCTGCGGATTTTCCGAGATCAGCGCGAACCCGCGCGTCATGAAACCAGCGAGATAGGACAGCGCGAAAGCGATCAGGAACGAAGTGAACGCGATACCGAGCAGTAGCCCGATATATTTCGCGCCCTTGCCGATCAACATCTTGACCGCGATCCGTAGCACGCTCGCCCTCCTAGGGCTCGGGGGCGGACGCCGCAGTATTCTCTCGAACCGGCGGCGCCTTGATGAAAGCGTCCATCTCCTGACCGAGATAGATCGGTAATTTGCTACGCCGGAAACTGTAGACAACGTGCAGCACGCGAACGTCGGTTCGTTCGGTGGTGTTACCCGTGAGCAGCGTCTTCGGAACGAGATAGGGGTCGAAACGGACGAAGTTAAGCGGCGTTTTCAAATCCGGATTACCGCGCAAAAATGCGATGGCTTGCGCATCCGGACGCACCCGCCATGCGTCGTCCTCGTCGATGCTCACCCGCAGATAGATCAGACGATCGTCGCCAAACAGCATCAGCGGCGGATTGAGAACGCCGCTCGGCGCGTATTCACCGACGCGCGTGTTGATCTGCAGGACGCGCCCGTCGACCGGAGCCCGGACCGTGTGCCGGGACAGTTCGGAGTCAAGCTGCTTTACCTTCGCCCTCGCCGCCGCAAGAGCCGCCTGCTTGATCGCAACGTCGTAACGCCGATTTTCGACCTCGACCTTGCTGATCGAGGTGCCCACGGCGAGGTTGGTGCCTATGTCGAGCAGGTTCTTGTTCTTGGCCAGGTCCGCTTCGGCCTGGGCAACCGCGGCCTGGGCCGGTAGCAACTGTGCCTTCACGTCGGTGTCGTCGATAGTGAACAGAGGCGCGCCGGCCTTGACCTCCTCGCCCCACGAAACATCGACCGCGGTCACGATCCCCGGGACGGGCGTCCCAATCGCAATGTTCCCGGTGCTGGCCTCGGTGATTCCGGTGCCTTCGACGTAGGAGGAGAACGGTGACAAAGCAGTCGGGCTCGGTGCGCCGGCGACAGACGCGGCTCGATCGTCCTGTACCACCGCGAATGCGGCGACAGCGACGCCTACCAGTGCGAGAGCGATGATGAAGTAGTTACGCATTTACCGACATCTCCTCAGCCGAGACGATGCGTCCGTCGTCCATGCGCGCGATCCTGTCGGCAAAGCCAAAAATCCGGGGATCGTGCGTGACCACAATGACCGCGCGGTCCGGCACCTTCGCTTCCCGTTGCAGCAATTCCATCATGCTCTGCCCGGTCTCGTGATCGAGGCTGCTGGTCGGCTCGTCGCAGATGAGCAGCCTGGGTTCGCAGGCGAGCGCCCGTGCGATCGCGACCCGCTGCTGCTGCCCGCCGCTGAGTTCGCGCGATGGCGCGTCCCGCCGCTCGCTCAGCCCCACGCGTTCGGCCAGGTCGGCGGCGCGCAGCTCAGCATATTTTCGGCTGCGTCCGGCGATCAGCATCGGCACGGCGATGTTCTCGACAACGGTGAGGGTCGGCAGCAGGTTGAAGACCTGAAAGACGAAGCCGACCGCCTGATTGCGGAAGCGTGCCCGGCCGAGCGCATCCAACTGCGCTACATCCTGTCCCAGCACCTCGCAGGTGCCCGAATCCGGGTCCGCAAGCGTGGCAATGATCGAGATCAGCGAAGTCTTGCCGCAACCGGACGGGCCGACGAGCATCAGCAGTTCACCGCGGGCCACGTCGAGGTTCACGCCGCGCAGAGCGGGGACTGCGGCCTCGCCACTCCCGTAAGTTTTGGTCAGGCTATGACAATGGACGGCAAGCGGGGGCATTACCGATCGAAGCGCTCTGTCTCGTTCACCCCCGGAACAAGCTAAAGCATGCACCGCTCCGCATGTAAATCCATCGAAAAAACTCGGCTTGAGGTCCTCCGATTAATGGCATGCTTTCCAAATCGCCTGTGGCGAAAAACCATCGATTACTTCCGGTCGGTTACGCTGGCTAAGGGTCATTAGCCGACATTGTGGCGCGATAATCCCACCTCGGCTCTCCCTCAAAAAGCGGACATCAGTCAGCATACCCGCAAGAGGGTGTTCGCAGCTTTGTACCTACTGGTGGAAATTTGGCGCGCCCGAAGAGATTCGAACTCCTGACCCCCAGATTCGTAGTCTGGGGGACGCCATTGAAATCATTGAGGTTCGTTACCGTAAGGATAGGCTATTAGTCAAATTGTTTAATGTTCGAGCTAGCTAGCCGGTCGGGTGTTGCCAAAAGCTTTTTCAGCTTAGTCGCGCCTTGGGGCACGCGAGCGCCGTTTCCTCCACCTGCCGCCAATGCCCGTTTATAACATCGAGCGAATGCTAAAGCGGGTGATCAGCAGTAAGGGGGCCGTACTCTTGTGCGGCACATGCATGGATGCGCGCGGCATGAGCGAAGCGGAACTACTCGTAGGCGCACAGCGCAGCACGATGGACGCGCTGGCGAATGCAACGGCGGAGGCCGATAAGGTCTTGGTATTCTGAATGTGTTCCGGACCATAGTTCTTATGCAATTGCCTTCACAATTGTTTCGAGAACGTTTAAAGCATCGATAGTCCCGTCGGACTCGCCTTTTTCAAAATCCCGTTCGGTCTGCCCCATCGTGTTGGTGACATGCGCGAGACAAAGTACGGATTTTGAACGTGCCCGCGCAAACGTGTATAGGGCAGCCGCCTCCATTTCCACCGCCAATATGCCCCTCGCGCGTGCGGCCTCAATCGCTTCGGTCGTTTCCCGAAACGGCGCATCGGTGGTCCAGCTTGACCCGACCAGAACGCGCAAGGCCGACTGTTCGAGAGCCTTGGCAGCCGTCGCAACGAGTTGTATGTCAGCTTCCGCAAACTCGGCCGGCACGGCGTAATGATAGCTTGTGCCCTCGTCTCGGAGCGCGCGGTCGATCACCACAAAATAGGGCGTTGGCCCCGCAGCATTGATTTGGCCCGCTGACGTGAGACTGAGCAGAAAGCGGCAGCCGCAGGCGAATAATTCTTCGGCGATTAATACCGCGAAGGATGCACCAACGACGCAGCCGAGGATGCCGACCGTTTGGCCCCCGAGATGAAACACATAGAGGTCAGTGTGGTAACAGGGCCACGCATCAAAGCGCGCGGCTTGACCGGATTTGCGGAGATGGCGGAGGATATCGCCGTCCGGATCGAGGATGCAGACCGACGGTACATCGAGGGGCACAAACCCCTTTTGGCGTCGGGCTTCGCGCAACAAGGCATCAGGCGAAAACACCGATGACACATTCGGAAACTTGTTTTCTAGGATGGGCACCGTTTCGCTCTTTCGTTCATTCTTGATCCGATGCATGCTCACCACCCATCAACGCTAATGTATGTTTATCGTACCTCATCAAAGAGACATTTAAATGGTGCTTCCTGGTTTTTTCAAAGGAACCGAAATGCCCACTGCCGGCTGGTGGGAGGCGCTATGGCCTGATCCGGCCACGATCCTCAGTCAAGTTGGCGTGACGGCTGGCATGGTAGTTGTCGATTTATGCTCAGGCGACGGCTGGTTTACATTGCAGATTGCCAAGCTTGCACGGGATGTCACGTCGGTAGATATCGACCGCAATTTCCTGGACTTGGCCCGCATTCGTCTCGTTGAGAACGGCATCACCAATTGCAAGTTTGTCGAAGGCGACGCCTATGACATCGACAAGCTGATATCGCAGCCGGTAGATTTTGTGTTCATGGCGAACGCATTTCACGGCGTGCCGGAGCGAACACGGCTTGCACGTGCTGTGGCATCGGCTCTTGTTCCGAATGGACGTTTTGCAATTGTGAATTGGCATGCGCGACCGCGCGAGGAAACCACAATTTTGGGCGAGCCGCGCGGGCCGGCAACCGAACTCAGAATGACGCCGGAAGCCACTCAGGTGGCGGTGGAGCCAGCGGGATTCAGATTGCATCGGGTCGTCGAATTGCCGCCTTACCATTACGGAGCGATTTTCGACAGAAATTGAACGGACAGATGAAATGTCGCTTATGGGCCGATTTTGTTGAAAAAGTCTGGCTGCAAATCTAAGTAGATCGCGCCACGATATTGATGGCACCCGCCTTGCTACCGGATCTGTTGTCAGGCTGGTTTCAGGTCCGGCACCGGGATCAGCTTTGCCAGTTTCCGAAGGTTCTGGGCGGTTGCTGCGAGGAGGAATTCGTCGTGCGCACCGTTTGGCCCTCGTAGTCGAAGCCGGCCGAGGTTAAGGATGCGCTTGAGATGCGCGAACAGCATCTCGATCTTTTTGCGTAGCCGCCGGGATTGCCCGCCTTCCCATGACTTGGCGATCTGGCGCGCCATATCGCGGGCGCCTTCGTGGATCGAGCGCGGTACCTTGCGCGCCGGAGTGTTAGGACAGCACCTAGGTCTGAGAGTACATCCGGCACAATCGCTCTTGCTGGCGCGGTAGAGCATCGTGGCATCGTCGTTCACAAGCGTACCGGTCGTGGTCAGCTTCTTCCCGCCAGGACAGAGGTAGATGTCGATCTCATGATCATAAGTGAAGTCGTCGCGTGAGAAGGTGCCGTCCTTGCGGGCCGACT
Organism: Rhodopseudomonas sp.; assembly: GCA_016124795.1. Taxonomy (GTDB): domain Bacteria; phylum Pseudomonadota; class Alphaproteobacteria; order Rhizobiales; family Xanthobacteraceae; genus Pseudolabrys. Next base: position 52,356 of record WGNB01000010.1, read on the forward strand.
TGTCGAATACGGTCACATGCGGCTCGATGCCGTGTTCGTGGACCAGCCACCCCAGCATGTCGGCCGAGCCATAGGCACTGTCACCCATCAGCCTGGCGGGATAGAGACCGAAACGGTCCATCGAGCGCTCGATCATGCGCCTTGCCGCAAGAACCTCGGCCTGCCGGATCGCGGAGGTTGCTTCGACATCCACGATGATCGCGTTCTCGACATCGATCAGATAGTTGGTGGAGTAAGCGAAGAAAGCCTGTCCGCCATGCGCCCCGGTCCAGCGCGCCGCCGGATCGGCCGGCGAGATGAACTTCGGCTTGACCTCGCTCGCGGCGCCGAATGCCGCGTCATCGAGCACCGCCAGATACTCCTTGATCGCGCGCCCGGTGGCTTCTGGCGCAAACCCCTTCGCACCCTCGATACCCTTCTGCCGGTTGGCATCCGCCTTGATCAGGCTGGCATCGACAGCAAAGCCTTCGCCGCCGACGAGACGCTCGCTGATGCAGCGTCGCAGGACCGTCTCAAACAGCCGTCGGAACAGGTCGCTCTGCCGGAAGCGGCCATGCCGATTCTTCGAGAAGGTGGAATGATCGGGCACGCCGCCGTCGAGCCCGAGCCGGCAGAACCAGCGATACGCCAGGTTGAGGTGAATCTCCACGCATACCCGCCGCTCGGAGCGGATGCCGAAGCAGTAGCCTACGATCAGCATCCGGAGCATCAACTCTGGATCGACCGATGGCCGACCCGTCGTGCTGTAGAAGGCGGCCAGTTCACGCCTCAACTCGCCAAGCTCGACGAACCGGTCGATCGACCGCAAGAGATGATCGGACGGCACATGCCCTTCCAGCGAGAACTCATAGAACAAAGCAGCCTGTTCGACTTGCCGGTGTCCCATCATGATCTTCAGTCCTGGCTATAGCCACGACTGAATCAGTGAACGTCATGCGTCGCAACTAAGACTTTTTCAACAAAATCGGCCAAAGCGGAAGCGACGTCGATGAGACTTGAGCTATGCCTTGATGGCTTGCGCGTGGCGTGGGCCGAAGGCTAGTCGATACAAACCCCATAAGAAAAACGCGAACAATAGATGTGGGATAGCGGATCCAACGATCAGATTGTGGCTTATTGCGAGCCCAAGAAAGCCCCATCCGACGAGCGGGAAAAAGAACACGAGAACCATTAACCAGAGCGCGATGCCCGAGCCACAAGGCTCGCCCAAAGGTCAATGTATCGCGGAACAGCACCACATAGAGCGCAGTAAATGCCGTCACCCACGCCGTGTGAAAAATCAACCCGACCGGCAGTGGCAACGACCGACCTAGTACTGTCTCCGCAAAGGCAAGCCCCAACGGTCGCGGCAGTGGCGAGATACCTGACTTCAGGCCAATAATCATGAATGCTGCGGTTAGGATTGCGACACCGATGCCAACCCCAATTACTTTGGCCCATTCGCGAGTGTCAAGTTGATGTAGTTGCCATTTCATTCGCAGCCTCCCTCTAGCAGCATTTAGATACCGTTGCGCTTTGAGCGTGGTGTTCTTGGATAGGAGGGCATGGAACAGAGCCGTATGAACAGAACACGCAACAATCGCCCGGCTTCGGCTTAAGGCGAGCGCCACACCCGCTGCAGTCATAGAAGAACTGGCACGCATCGGTTGGCATCGGCTCGGCTTTCGCCGTGCCGCAGTGCGGACAAGTGATGACGGACTTTTCGATCATGACATCAACTCTTTGGCGAAGATGGGTAGCCCGCATTGGTCGTCGCGGTGGTGAGCGCCTTTACGTTGGTTCGCGCGTCGTCATAGGTCACGACTGCCGTCTTTTGTTGCAGCGACACCGTGACTTTCTCGACGCCAGGGACGGCCTGCAGGCTCGCTCGCACGGTATACGGACAGGCAGCGCAGTACATGTTCTGCACCGCCAATGCGACCGTTTTTTCGGCGGCAATAGCCGATGATGAGGCCACGATTGCGAGTGCAACGGTGAACGGGGCTAACTTATGCATGTGCATATCTCCAGTCACGAAAGCAGGTAAGGCGCGAGGTAGTCGAACCCGAAAGCGGCAATGACAATCACCGTCGCGGCCACAAGCGCGATCATCACAAGCTTGTTGGAAAGCGGGCGGGCACAAGCTCGACCATCGGCGCAAGCTTGCTTTGAGGCGCGATAAACCAGCCAATAGCCCGCGCCGACGAACCCAAGCGTCACCACGACGAAAATCGGCTTATACGGCGCAAGCTGGGTGAAATTGCTGATCCATGCGCCGCTGATCCCGAGACTGAACAACACCACTGGCAGAATGCAGCATGACGTGGCGGCAAAGGCCGCAATCAATGCTCCTACCGCGAGCATGCGCGGCACCTGTGCAGGTATTGGTTCTGACGACTCTTCCGGCTTGACTGTCATGGCATCAGACCTACATCCTGTAGTTACTACAGGATCAAGGGCTTAAGACCATGGATGCAATCACAAAAACGCGAGCCGCCCCGTTTACGATTGGAAGGCTTTCAGACGCGACAGGCGTCAATATTGAGACGATCCGCTACTACGAGCGCATCAAATTGCTTGTCGCGCCACCGCGTACCCGGGGCGGACACCGCAGTTATCGAGAGGGGCACGTCCAACAGCTCAAATTTGTCCGCCGTGCCCGGGACCTCGGATTTGGCATTGACGCCATCAGAGCATTGCTGGCGCTCGCCGAAGGCGACAATCCATCATGCCAAAAGGTTCGCGACATTGCGGCAGTGCATCTTGCCGATGTGCGTACAAAGCTTGCTGATCTTTCGAGACTGGAAGACGTTCTCGCAAAGACGGTGACGGATTGCGACGTCAAGTGCTGCGCTTCACCCGCGCCGCCCTGTCCGGTTCTGAAAATTTTACAACACTAGACCGCTCGACCTATCGCTTTCGCCAACGCCAAAAAGCAACACCAGACCAAATCTCCTCGACCCCACGAAAGGCCATGCGTCTTGCAGGAAGCCATAAGCGGACCCATCGGATTGGCAAGGTCATAGGGGGATGTAATCTCGGCAATGATTTACCTCGCCTTGGTTCTGCGTGCCTTGGATGCATTGTACAGAGCTGTTTGAAAACCGCCCGACGTCGACGCTCAAAGACGCAGCGCATGTCGCTTGGACGACCTTTTTTTTACGTAAGCCGCCACATATCGAAAGACAGTAACAATGACCGATGCAAAACTGCGCCGCGTTGTGGCCTTCGTAGCCGCGCTCAATCTAAGCTATTTTGTCGTCGAGTTCTCAGTTGCCCTTACTATCAAGTCCGTTTCTCTCTTTGCCGATAGCATCGACTTTCTCGAAGATACATCTGTCAATCTGTTAATCCTTTTGGCGCTCGGCTGGACCGCACGCAATCGAGCGCGGGTGGGCATGTTGCTCGCCGTTATCCTCCTTGCTCCCGGCATCGCTGCGGTGTGGACAGGTTTTGAAAAGCTGTCGCTTCCGGTTGCACCTAATCCGGTCGCATTGTCATGGACAGGCGCGGGTGCTTTTGCCGTGAATGTGACATGTGCATTCATGCTCGCCCATTATCGGCATCACTCTGGCAGCCTGACAAAAGCCGCCTTTCTTTCGGCGAGGAATGATGCTTTCGCTAACGTGGCTATTATCCTTGCCGGCATTGCTACTGCTGTAACGCGCTCGGTGTGGCCCGATCTGATTGTGGGCGTTGGCATAGCAGCGATGAACGCGGACGCGGCGCGCGAAATATTTCATGCGGCACGCCGAGAACAAGCCGAGCCTTAATGGATCGTCCCAATAGCCGTGGGTCCTTATTGCGACTTTACGGTTGCAAACCTGTGCAGCGCGCGAGGTCGTGGAACAGTTTGTCGAAGTATCTAGATCGCGGAAGCTAGAGATAATCCGGCCATAGCGGCCTCAGAGCGATTGAGTTGGTCCGCACTTAAGACGCATTTTTTGGCCTTCCCGGATGTCTCCCAGCGCGCTGCGGCAACAGGAGCACGCAGCCGACAATGAAAGCTGCTAGGACGGCCGACGCTAATGGGCGGCTGAGGGCGAGTCCGCCGTGGCTGAGCGGCTTATCGAGGAAGTCCCCGACCGTTGCACCGAGCGGACGGGTCAGGATGAACGCGGCCCAAAATAAGGCCACGTGCGAGACGTTCGTCCAATAATACAAGGCGGCTACGATGCCAATGGCGGCGAGAAACACAAGCGCGCCGCCTTCGTAACCGAGCCCAGTGGAATCGGCCATCCAGTCGCCGAGCGCCGTTCCCAACGTCTGCGAGAAAGTAATCGCGGCCCAATAGAAGGCCTCAACCTTGGGCGTATTCACCGTCGCGACAGAGATGGATCCAAGCGACCAGTACCAAAGACCGAGCGTCGCTATCAGAAGTGCCAAAAGTAGGCTGGAGCCGCCGGTATAACCGATACCAAGGGAGCGGTCCGCGAAATCGGCCATCGTGGTGCCGAAAGTGGTCGAGGCAACGATCGTTGCCCAATAAAGGATGGGATGGAATTTCGGCGCCAAGATCTGCCACACGACCAGCGCCACGAGCACGGCCAAGAAAATACCGGTTCCTATCAGATAGCCGCTGTTATGCGCGTTATGATTGGCGTGCAGCCACGTCATCGTCACGGTATCGCCGCCGGTCTCGCCCAGCGTCGTCGCAGCAATCTTGATGATCCAGAAAATCAGCGTGACTTCGGGCACCTTCGTTGCATATTGGGCGGGCACGTGCTTCATGATTTATCTCTAATGATATGACTATGGCGTGGCGCGCCACCGCTGCGCACCTTCTCGTTTTGATAGATAACCAGTGAAAAATTACGCTGTTATCTCTTGTGGCTTACACATTTGTAAGAACGGCTTCCATACGAATTGGATGCCTTACAAATTTGTAAAACAAACAGGCCGGCTCGAAGTCAGGCAGCAGAATTTGAGCTTCCGGACAGCCGCGCAAATGTGATGATGACACGCAACCCGGGACCGGCGTCTTCAAAGTGGATTTCAGCTGCATGAAGATCGGCGACCGCCTTCACCAAGCTTAAACCGAGCCCGGATCCGGGCGAAGTCCGGCTTTTTTCTAGACGATAGAGCCTTCGAAACACCTTCTCATGCTCTTCCTCGGGAATACCGGGCCCGTCGTCTTCGACGCTGGTGATAATCTTGTCGCCTGAGGCAAGGATCGACACGTGTATCACCGCTCCCGGCGGACAATGCCGGATCGCGTTCTCGATAAGATTGGCGTACATCTGGGTTAGAAGTTCCCGATCGCCCAACACTATGCACTCGGCTTCCGGCGTGAGTTCGCATTTGAGCGTGAGGCCCGCATCCTCCGCGACGCTTCTGTAAACATCTGCAAGAGCAACAAGAATCTCAAACAGGTTGACCGCGGTGAAGCGGGATTTGCGCGCGCCAGCCTCGATCTGGGCAATGCGTAGCAGCGCTTCGAAGGTCTGGTTGATCTGGTCGGCTTCGGCCAGCGCGGCTTCCAACATACCGGCGACCGGGCCGCTGGCCTCTTCTTTGAGTTTCGCCTCTTCGAGCGTGATCTTGAGATGATTCAGTGGCGTCTTCAGGTCGTGGGCGATATCGCTGCTGACCTGGCGCATGCTTTCGACCGCCGCAGCGAGACGTTCTAGTGCGACATTGATGTCCGCCGACATAAGATCGATGTCGTCGCCCCTACCGAGCAGCGGAATGCGGGCGGCGAGTTCGCCGTGAGACACACGACTCATCGTATCGCGGACCGCATCGAGGCGCCGCTGGGCGCGCGAGGCAATCAGCGCGCCGCCCCCGATAGCCAGCGCGATCACGACGATCGATGCCCAGCCAAAGCTGACAAATACGATTTCGCGGAGATCATCGGTTTCTTCGTTGTTGGTTCCGACAACAAGCCGGTTGGAGCCGACCGGTCCGGAAAACAGGCGGTAGGCATAATCACCCGGGATGCCGAAATCGGTTCCCGGGCGTTTGGACCAGCCATCAGCGACATGGGTTGCGGGGATGTTGGCTGCCAGCACCCGCCCATCGGCGGTCTGCAGCAAGAAAATATCGCGCTTATTGGCGGTAGCCGCGATATGGACGCGGGTTGCCTCGATCACGTCCTGGATGTCGCTGTCAGAAAAGGATTGCGAGATGACGTGGAACAACTCCTGTGTGCGATTGTCATAACGGGCATCAAGTTCGCGTTTAATGAGATCAATGGTGACAACTCCCGCAAGCAGGAACGCGCAAATGAAAAACACCGCGAAAGCCAGCGCGAGACGAAATGGCGTGCTGCGCAAGAGGTTATGACGGCGCATGCAGCGAATATCCGGTGTTCCGGACCGTGTGGAGCAATTGCGTATCAAACGGCTTGTCGATCTTGGCTCGAAGGCGGCTGATATGGGTCTCTACGACGCTGGTTTTCGGATCGAAGTTAAAGCCCCAAACCTTCTCCAGCAGCATCGTGCGGGTTACCACGCGGCCTTCGTTTCGCATCAGGAATTCCAGTAGCTCAAACTCCTTCGTCTGCAAGTCGATACGCTGCCCGCTGCGCGAAGCGCGGCGGCGTAAAAGATCGAGTTCAAGGTCGAGGACACGGAGTGTAGTCACTTCCGCCTGAGCCGCCGGGCGACGGCCAAGCGCATTGACGCGTGCAAGCAGTTCGGAAAAGGCAAAAGGCTTGACGAGGTAGTCGTCACCACCGGCATCGAGCCCCTCGACGCGGTCATCTACACCGGATACTGAGGTCAGAAACAGAACCGGCGTCATGACGTGGGCAGCGCGCAACGCACGTACCAAGGACAATCCGTCCAAGCCGGGCAACATCCGATCAACCACAAGCACATCATAGGCCTCGCGTGTCGCTTGGTAGAGGCCGTCCTGGCCGTCCGCCAGCACTTCGCAGTGATGACCGCTTTCCGCAAAGCCGCGCACGATGTAATCGGCGGTGCGCTGATCGTCTTCGATAAGAAGTATTCGCATCAGGATGTACGTATGGCAGTCGTGTTGGCGAGATCAAGCAAAATACGTCGCTCCAGGGGAAATGGCTACAGACAGTCCCTATGAGCTGTCCCCTCCTGCCCCCTCCAGTCCCTGCCTGGTGAAGCTCATATAGATAACGATGGCGGCGATGCATCCAAGAAATACGAGACTGGTGATGGTGGTACCCAAGCCGAGCCCCCCTTCCGAATACGGCTGCGCGAAATAGTCGCCGAAAGACGCGCCCATAGGGCGCGTCAAGATATAGGCGAGCCAGAAGCAAAGGATGCCGTTGAGCCGGAGCCCGTAATAAGCAATGGCGACAAGCCCGATGACGGCTGCATAGGCGAGCCCGGCCTGCAGATAGCCGAGGCCAAGGCCTTCGGCAGCCAGGTCGCCGGCGGAAGTGCCTAGAGCAAAGGTGAATAGGATAGCAAGCCAGTAAAAAGTCTCACGGCGTGTCGTATAGATCGTGTGAATTGAGAGCGTTCGTTCGCATGCGTACCATATCGAGAAAGTGGCAACTAGTGCAGCGGCAAAGATGATGCTGCTGATTTCGAGCGGCACGCCGAGATTGTCCGCAAGGTTATCGCTTATCAGCGTACCCACGACGCTGATCATCACCACCGCAAGCCAATACGGTAGTGGTACGTATTTTCGTTGGGCGAATTGCAGCATTAACGCGGCGATGAGGAAGCCGGCCATGATGAGCGACGTTGCCGAGAGGCCGAGCCCGAGGTGGACGCTCAGGTAATCAGCGGCAGTTTCACCCACAGTGACAGCCATTAGTTTGATGAGCCAGAAGTCGACAGTGACTTTAGGCACGCGATTGTACGTCACGGCGGACGTTTCAGAAGCAATGGCTGACATCGGAATCTCCATCAGGCTTGCAATGCATATTTGCCAAAATCTGCAAATGCGTTTTGCACATACTGACAAATCGCGTCACTAACCTAGAGGCGCTGCCTCACGCCAGCCTGTCTTCCGGCTTACGAATTTGTAAGGTGCAACAGACCGTGTTTTAACGATTTGTATGCGGGTGAATAGGTCCGCGCAATATATTGCTCCTATATCGGCTGCAGGGGTTATCGCGGCAGCCGCCCCGACTTGGAACAGGTTGCCGCCTCGACCAGAAATGGAGCAAGACATGGATATGCGTAAAACACCGTTGTCGACCGCGGGTGCGGCCCTGTTGGCCGCCATCGTTGCCACACCGCTCGCTTTGGCCAATGCTGCTACGGCGCCCAAACCTGCCATCACAATGAGCAAGGCTCGCGCCATCGCGCTCAAGGCCTACCCGGGTGGCAAAATCGCCAACGAAGAGCTGGAGAAGGAGGGCGGCGGCAGTGGGCTGCGTTATTCATTCGATATCAAGAACGGCTCGGCCACCTACGAAGTCGGCGTCGATGCCATGACAGGCAAGGTGCTGGAGAAGGCATCGGAAAGCCCGAAAGACGAAGCGGTTGAAAAAGCCAACGAGGCGAACGAGAAGGATTAGTTCTGTACTGGCGGGCCGGCGTCGCGAAGCCGGCCTGCCAACTTCCCCTTAAGGCATACCGCTAGAAAATCATGCTCGCCCTTAACAGCCAGCTCTTTCTACTAATCAATGCCTCGGCGCAGCCTTACCCAACAACGGTGGGACTGGCTGAGCTCGCCGCGTCCGGAGTCATCTTCCTTGTCCCCATACTGTTGGTGGGCCTCTGGATTTGGGGCGACCCAAAGCGCCGGCCGGGGCTGGTCGCAACGGCTATCGCCGCGACCGTTGCGCTCAGCGCAAACCAGCTTCTTGGTCTCCTTTGGTTCGAACCCCGGCCGTTCATGGTCGGGCTTGGGCGAACACTCATCACTCATCCGCCTGAGAACTCGTTCCCGAGCGACCATACGACATTCATGCTCGCCGTGGGCATAGGCCTGATCGCGACACGGGCGTCCCCGGCGTGGGGCAAGGTTGTTGTCATTCTCGGCTTGGTGGTCGCTTGGTCGCGGATCTACCTCGGATTACATTTCCCTGTGGACATGCTCGCTTCCGCGCTGGTTGGCGGATCATTCGGTGCGGTCGCTACTTTGTTGACGCGGGTGACGGCTCGTTACCTCATGCCTCTGATTGAACCGGTCTATGATGCGGGGCTCCGCCTGTTACATTTGCCTGCACGGTTATTCCCCCGCAAGACGTGAAAGGAGTCGGGACATGGTACCATCAGAACAGTCCCGGGCCGTAGCAAACCCTGAGGAAGAAAAGGCAAATCGATACTGCGACGACTCCTCCTCCGGCCTTGCAGTTCGTTGCCGAAACATCAGCAAGACCTATGGGGCGGGGGTTGCAAAGGTAGCTGCATTGCGTGGTGTCGATCTCGATGTCCGCCACGGTGAATTATTGATGCTGGTAGGCCCCTCCGGCTGTGGTAAGACTTCTCTCATCTCCATCATCGCGACCATTCTCGACCAGGACGAGGGCACTTGCGAGGTGCTGGGCCGGGACCTGGCGAACTTGGGGCCGCTTGAACGCGCGCGTTTACGAAGCCAGTCACTCGGCTTCGTATTTCAAGTCTTCAACCTGCTGCCGGCGCTCACCGCAATCGAAAACGTATCGGTGCCCCTGCTGATAAAGGGCATCGGCCGCAAGCAAGCCGAAACGCGCGCCATCGAATTGCTCGATATGGTGGGTCTTGCCGAGCGGCGACGGAACCGGCCGCCCGAACTCAGTGGTGGCCAGCAACAGCGGGTCGCGATCGCCCGAGCGCTGGCGTGCGATCCACAACTTGTCATCTGCGACGAACCGACGAGTAGTCTTGACCATGAAAGCGGACATAGCGTCATGGAAATATTAAAGCTTCAGGCCAAGAGCCCTGAGCGCGCGGTGATCGTCGTCACACACGATCAGCGGAATTTCCCCTACGCCGATCGGCTTGCACGCATGGATGACGGACGCGTCGTGTCGATTCATGCCGGAGACGCCCGCAATGCCCCGTAAGCTGCTATTGCCGTTGCTGGCGCTCGCCGGCTTCGCGTTCGCCGTCTTCACGGTTATCAAGGATAACGACGCCACGACTATGGTCGCCGCCTCCAGCCCGACCGCCGTAGCGCCATATCCTTCCTACGTGGCAGGTACCGGCATCACCGAAGCGAGTACCGGCAACATCGCCGTCGGCACATCTGTCGCCGGCATCGTCAAATCGATCGCAGTAACCTGGGGCGAAAAAGCCGCCGCCGGCGCGCCACTTTTCACGATTGATGATCGCGCTGTGCAGGCGCTGTTGCTGCCCGCGGATGCAAAGGTCAAGCAAGCCGAGGCCGACCTCGCCAAGGCCAAAAATCTGCTCGCTGTCGCTGGTGGCTTGGCGATCGGAAGCTCGATCAGTCGGGTCGATTTGGATAATCGCCGTTACGACGTCGCCATCAAGGACGCGGCCGTTTTAGCCGCCAAGGCCGAAGTCGAGCGGCTCAATATTGAGATCGCCCGGCACATCGTGCGCGCGCCGGTCGCCGGGCGTGTGCTGCAGATCAACACCCGCGTTGGAGAGTTCGCACCGAGCGGAGCCCTCAATCCGCCCTTGATATTATTCGGCGATGACAGCCGGCTCTATCTGCGCGTCAGCATTGATGAAGACGACGCATGGCGTGTCCGCGCCGAAGCGCCCGCGGTTGCCTTTGTGCGTGGTAATCCCGAATTGAAGACGCCACTCAAGTTCGTTCGTTTTGAGCCATATGTCATCCCAAAGCCGGTACTGACTGGCAGCAGCACCGAACGCAGCGACATGCGCGTACTGCAGGTCATTTACAGCTTCGACCACGCCGCACTGCCCGTTTATGCGGGCCAGGAAATGGATGCCTTTATCAAGGCACCACCGGCCGCCGATCCGGACGCGAAGGTGCGCCCCGATTAACCTTACTGACGTGGATCAAAGCATCAATGCTACGTATCGCCCTGAAGATGCTGACCGGCAACCGCGCCAAATACGGCGGGTTGCTGCTCGGCATCACCTTTACATCGTTTCTCGTGACCTTTGCACTGTCCTACTTTGCCGGCTTTATGACCCGCGGCTTTGCCTTGATTTCCGAAAATCCGCAGGCCGACGTCTGGGTCATGGACGCGGCCGTGAATTCAACTGAACACACGACCAATCTGCCCGACTCGGCGTTGAACCGCGTGCGCAGCATCGAGGGCGTCCGATCAGCGACTCCGCTCGCGCTCGGCACAACCGACGTGCATTTTCCCAATGGTCAATTCCAGGCATTCCAGGTCATCGGCGTCGACGGACCCACGCTGTCGGGCCTGCCGCCGTTGCGCGGCGGCGTTCCTCTGAGCGTGCTACGTACCCCCGATGCGGCGACGGTCAGCGCTGGCGGTACCGCCGGAAAACTGCAAACACCCCTCTTGAAGGCCGACCAATGGCCGCGCAGCCCGCATGTCGACGTTCCGACACGCCGCTTGCGGACCGGCGATGTCGTGCTGGTCAACGATCACCGGGTCCGTATCGTTGGAGAAGCACGCGCGCTGCCGCGTTACCCTCCGCGTCCATTGCTTTACACCACTTACCCGAATGCCGGTCGCATCCTGCCGCCGGAACGGCATCGCATGACATTCGTGCTGGTGCATGCCGCTCCCGACCTGCCGCCGGCCGCCCTAGCGGCGCGGATCGCGGCACGGACGGGCTTGCGCGCGCGGACCTCGGCTGAATTCAAAGCGGACACTGTCCGCTGGTTTTTCATTAACTCGGAAGACGTCGGCGACATCATGTCGATGATCTCGATCGCCATGCTGGTCGGCTTCGGTGTAACCGGCGTCATGCTTTATATGTTCACCGAAGAAAGCCTGACCCAATACGCGGTGCTCAAGGCAATGGGCGCCACACCGCGTCTGCTATTGGTCATGATCCTCGGACAAGCAGGCCTGTGCGCTGTTCTCGGTACCGGGATAGGACTCGGACTCTGCGCCATTGCCGGCCAGATTGCCGCCAGTGAGGCAAACTATCCATTCCGCATGATGTGGTTCACGCCGTTGTTTGGCGGTTTGGCGGTCGTGCTGGTCGCACTCGTTGCGGCAGCCATCAGCGCGCGCCCAGTGTTAAAATTGCAACCCGGCATGGTCTTTGCGGGACGCTGATAGGCCAGAGGCCGGCTTCCGAAATCAAGTGGAATGAACAGTGCCCGAAGACTTGCCTCGATGAGGTCAAGGGATCGAAGATAGCAATCGAATATGGGGTTCAGGTGTGACGATCGGACAGATTATAGACGAAGCGAAAATTCATTTTATCTTCGAAGTCAGCCTTTTTCTAAAAGGCACCTTCGCGCTGCTGGAAATCATTGGTGGTTTTCTGGCGTATTTCGTACCGAAACAATTCGTACTTGGCGTTGTTACCATGCTGACCCAAATGGAACTCACAGAGGACCCGCGCGATCTCGTGGCGAACTATTTATTGCACGCCGCGCAACATCTATCGGTTGGGACAAAACACTTTGCAGCGATCTATCTGGTGAGCCATGGCGTGATCAAATTCTGGCTCATCGTCGGCCTCTTGCGCGAGCGTCTTTGGTACTATCCGACTGCACTGATCGTGTTTGGGCTATTTATTGGCTACCAGCTTTACCGTTTCAGCTTCACGCATTCTGCTTTTCTGCTGTTCATAACGGCGGTCGACCTGATCGTTGTTGTCATGACGTTGCATGAATACAGATACATGCGACGCCACGCATCCTCGTGCTCTTAACATGCCGGACAATTCGGTAGGAATGCGGCTCAGCCACGAGCGGAGGCTTCGCTTATGCCTCAAGCGATATTGCGATTTTGGCTGATACGAAGGAGGTCACCAACTGATAAGGTCTTAAATGAATTCCACGCCAATGCGCTTGGCCGACCGCCAGATCACCCGGCAATTTCGTTTTATAAACTCCGGTTTGATCAGTAGCGTGAACTCATCGGGTATGCCGACAGGGCTTTCAATGTCGAGAGCCGCACCGGCTTTCGACAAATTTCTAATAGTGCAGTCGATGGCGACCGCTGTCCCAAATATGATGGAGCCACCCTTGAAGGTTCGCTGCCGTGATATGCGTCGTTTTTCCATTGCGGTGGACAGTCTAGCCACGCCAAATTGCATGTCCGTAAAGGTGATTGAATCTAAAAAGTAAAATTCGATTCAGTTTACCTCGCAATTATCGTGAAAATTGCGAAAAAGAGCCAATTTTTTCTCACCATGGGCCGCTAGCCTTGAGGAAATCAAAGCAGGTCTCCGCAAGGCCGCGAATAGGGAAGAAGCCCCGGCCAATTTTGGCCGGGGCCCCCTGCCCCCCGAGGCTCAGACGTAATCCCGGGAGTGGATCCATATGAGTGGAAGGCAATTAGGAACTGCTAAACTGCAGACCGGAAGTTTGGACGACCGATTCACCAATCAGTAAGCGGGCCATATCCAAAAAGCGCCACCAACTAACTGACTATCAAAAGGGACCATCAGCGGTTTCGGTTAATGGATCAACCTAACATTCTAAAACGGCCGATAACCTGACCGCCGAAGGGGCCTATTCCGACCTGGTCATCCGTTCTGGGTCATTGGCTTACATCCCGGCACGCCCGAACGCTGTCCGCCCTACTCCAGAAAGCAGACACGCCAAACCCGGTCGGTCCAATCATCAATTCTGATTTTTCCGCGATAGCATTTTTTTCACTATATGCACCCTACCGAGGGTAGACGTCTTTTGAATCGTCACCCGGCCACAGGAATAGAAATGGGTCGCCCGCTACGCTAGCCAACCAGAGGCAACTGGCCAAGGATGGGTCAATGACATTCATGAGCATTGCGTCGCGGAGTTTATCTACCGAACCCGCGCGCGACCGCTCGCACGTCAGATCGCCAGGCACGCCGCTTGAAATATTTACCGACGGCGACCGTGGCTTCTCATCCATTATGTCGATCGATTCGCCAAAGATCCGGCAAAATCCGTGAACAGATGATCCGACACTTCACCAAAAACCATCTAGTTCTTACTGGTCTGGTCGAGCTGGGATGTCGACGACATTCACGCGTGTCAGCGACCCATCGAAAACGAGGCAAAGCCCCAGATACAGGCCACCGCCGCGGCAAAAAGCGACGCGAACGTTAACGCCATCCCGACCACTCTTGCCATCGACCCGCGGCCTTCGCCGGAGAGCGCAAAAGCGTGCGCAAGGCGCCCTATAAGAAGCAAAATGCCAATTGTGTGAAGAATGGCGGCGTCGGTCCGGACGCTTTCTGCCAATGCCATCAAGATGATGCCAAAGGGCGCATATTCTGCGCAGTTTCCATGGGCCCTAATTCGGCGCTCCAAAATATTTCGATTTCCGTGCCCCAAGCTGATCCGGAGCGCCCGGCGGGTTCGGATAACATTGACCGAAAGCGCAACGAAAAGAAGAGCGATCAAGCCGGCATAAAACGCTGTTATTACCGGTAACCCCATGACTACACCTTCTACTTATTAGAAATACTTCTCATCGGCTGCGATACTGCATGCGTCGATAGATTTTGTCGCTTTTCGCGATCAATACGAGTTCTTCTAAGCCTCGGATCACTGGAAAGAGCTCGGACGTCATGAAGAATTAAGGCCTTTGAGGCAGACCGCCGATGATCATGTAGTTTCAAAGAAAGTCAGTAGAGGGATTGACGGTCCCTCGAAATAGAGAACCCCCAGTCGCGTCCAAGTCCACGGGCGAACGCCTGGTTAATCCAGACCATGGCGAAGGGCTCAAGCAGCCGCGATTGCTTCAGTGGGCCGGCGTCGAGGGGTTCAAAGCCGATTTCTGTATAAGCTTCATGACCGTCGCTTTTGCATTGGCATCATCACGGGCTATGTACATGACTGGTCGACCGTGAAGCGACTTCGCCTTGTCCAACGTTTCTTAACCGTTTGGGTTCATGGCTTTCACGATCTTGTTGTCCGGCAACCAGCGTGCAACCGTCTCAACTACCGACCTATCGTATCCCCGATCAAGCTGAAGAGCGCCGTCCTTGGCACGATAGGTTTCATCGCGTCCAAGACGATCTTGCCGCTCATACCGCCCAAGCTCCAGACTACATCTTCCGCTGCGCGCCACGGAAGCGAAAGGACGACCAAATCGGCATTTTGCGCGGCCGGCAAAGGCGCCAAAGCCTGGCCGCCGACCTCCTCGCAAAGCGCGCGGAGCTTCGGCTTCAGGGTATCACGCGCCGAATCACCCGAATCGATATGTCACGGCTGCACGTCATATCGCGCGGTCATGCCCCCGACGATATGGTCGTTGACGTGGCAATGGAACATCCAAATTCCGGGGTCGTCAGGGACCATGTCAGCAACAACCGTTGTCGCGGGCAGAAGGCTGACCGTATCCTCGCGGTGCCCGCCGACAAGCACCGTGTTGCCGTGCCAATGCGGCGTGTGAAGATCGGCTTCGGTGCCGAGGCCGATCAGATACCAGCGCACATGTTTGCCGACCTTCGTCTCCGGCATCGGCATGTTGCCGAATAAATAGCCGTTGATTGCGTGCATGTGATTGGACTCAATAAAGTCAGTGTTTTTGCGGTCGAAGGAAGCGGGATCGGCCGGGAGTTCCGCGGTGTTATCATCCAGATACCAGGACTGGTTTTCATCGAAGATGTTGAACAGGGTGACAAATTCGCGGTCGACATCGGCGGGCGAGCCGTCTACGCGAGCTTTCCCCACGCGCGTCACGATTATCGCGCCGACCAGCCCGGAATTGGTGTCACGCACCGAATTGACGTGGCTGTGATAGGGCCAGACTACGGAGCTCGGGTCGCTCGGTCCAGGGCCAGCGCGCGGCGGGACACGCCATTCATAGGTATAGGTCGCACCGGCTGCTACTGCATCGTCCGCCCGATCGGCACCCGAGGTGCCGTCGTTGGTGGGCGCGCCTTCATTGGCCTTCGTATAAAAGACGCCATGCGGATGGATTGAGTAAGGGCGCGACGCATTGTTGCGAAACACGACGCGAATGGTATCGCCGACTTCGGCGTGAATGACTGGCCCCAAAAGGCCGAGATATTGTGAAGCGGCCGGCCGCACTTTGCGTTTCGTAAAGGTGCCGTCGGTGTATTCGGCGTAGATGGCTTTTTTGTATTTCGAGCCGATACGGTCGGGCCCACGGGCGACGAAGACCTTGGCGGCATCGTTAAAGCCCATGCCCATCATGAGATCACGGCCAGCCGGCGCGTAGTCCCAGGTGACTTCCTCGGCAGCGATGTAGTAAGTACGCGTCTTGCCTGCGGCGCATGCCGTGTGACTCGTGACGATGATACCTAAGAACAGCGCGGCGCCGACCGCGACGATCATCAATCGCTTCGTCAAATTTAACTCCTATCAAAAAGATGCCGCACACTTCCACGTCTCTAGGCCAACGCGATGGCGTGTCAACGCGAGCGATCATGCGTTTACAAAACAACGGCATATTGGAGTCAATGGATCGGCAAAACATTAAAACCATTCTAATTAAAAACTCTTTTGTCGTGGGTCGCATGCAAGCTGTCTTGTCTTGCGCGCCAGACGCCTGACAGGACCGAAACGGTCCGCAATGCGCCTGCATGAGCGACGGCACTTCCCTCAGGCCGATCTTTTTCACTGCGAGTGACAAATAGATACTGTACAGGTTTTGGCCATGAATGATCCGATCCGCCGCGTCGCGCCGAAAGGCTGACGCGATGGAACTCGAGTCAGTCATCACTTGCCCGCAGTGCGGCGCGGCAAGAACCGAAGCCATGCCTCTTGATGCCTGCCGTTTCTTTTATACATGCACAAACTGCGGCGCGCGGCTGCGGCCGAAGGAAGGCGCTTGCTGCGTGTTCTGTTCGTACGGCTCCATCGCATGCCCGCCCAAACAGTCGGACCTCCTCGACCTTGCAGCTTCCTCCGGCTACTGCCAAATGCCGTAGCTTACAATCCCCCGCGATAGCGCCGCCTGGCCTGTTGGGCGTGGCCGCCTGCTCGTCTGGCACGGCGAAATTTGTGCGCGTAAACAAAGCGCCGTTCATCTGCCATAAATAATCGGATACATAAGGTTTCAAAAGCTGGGGCGGCACGAGGATTCGGTCATGAAAAAGCTCATGGAACTGGCGTTAGCGGCAGCGTTGGTCGTCACCCCTACTGTGATCGGCGCGTCACCCGCGCATGCGGAAGACGGACAAATCGCCGCCGGCGTCGCGGGCGGCCTTCTTGGCGGCATGCTTCTTGGCGGGGCGCTTGCGCAACGGCCACATTATTATGGGGCTCCGCCCCCGCCGCCTGTCTATTACGAGGAGGAGCCGGTCTATGTCCGGCATTGCTACTGGACACGCGGCGAGCCCTATTGGGACGATTGGAGCGGACGGTGGCGTCGGCCGCGCGTGCGCGTGTGTGAATAAGGCTTTAAGAGACCGCATTAACGAGTGGCCTTTTCTTGACATAGGTCTGATCACGCGGCGATCCGCGCCCACGAGGCCACCGCGCTCGGGAAATCTATCTCGCTGACTGCCGCGAGGACGACGCGGACCCAAGCATCTGGCACGCGCTTTCGCCTGAGAAACGTTTTTGCCGCCGTGCCTCGACCGAGCCAAGCGTCATCCAATCGCGAAAGATCGTCGCGAGCTTGATCACGATGCTCAAAATGACCTCAGCCACAAACGGATTTACATGAAGCCCGGATTGCGCGGCAAGTATTGCGTCCAGTTGCCATAACCGGGCGAGGCCATCAGTAGCATCGGAAACGTGATGCGCATGCCGTGCTTGACCGCAAGGCTGAGCGCGCTGTCGCATGTACCTGGCAGGTGTCCGTCGTCAGATAATTTGAGACAGGTGGTGGCGTGAACTACAGGATGGATCGGCTCATCTGGTTTTCGATTATGCGGCTTTCTTTTGGTGCTGCAAGCGTCGATTTCGGATTGTGTTGCGTTTGATCCTTTCTCTTTCCAGCAGGATTGTTTGACCGCGGCCGAAGTACACGTCGGCCGGCGTGAGATTGTTCAAGCTCTCGTGGTAGCGTCGGTGGTTGTAGTGATCGACGAACCTGTCGATGCTGGCCTCAAGATCGCCGGGCAAGTAATAGTTCTCCAGTAGGATGCGGTTCTTGAGTGTCTGATGCCAGCGTTCGATCTTGCCCTGTGTCTGAGGATGATAGGGCGCGCCGCGAACGTGGCCCATGTCCTGTGCAGTCAACCAATCTGCCAACTCAGCCGAGACGTAGCTGGAACCATTATCGCTGAGCAGGCGCGGTTTATGGACAACCCGGGCCTGGTCGCAGCCTGAGGCCGCGAGAGCGAGATCCAGCGTATAGGTCACGTCCTGCGCCTTCATCGTGCACAGCTTCCAGGCGATGATATAGCGTGAGAAGTCATCCAGGACCGTGCTGAGATAGAACCAGCCCCAGCCGGTCACCTTCAGATAGGTGAAGTCCGTCTGCCAGAGCTGGTTGATTGCCGTCGTCTTGTCCTTGAACTCGTTGGCCGCCTTCATGACGATGTAGGCAGGGCTGGTGATCAGGTCGTGCGCCTTAAGTAGCCGATAGACCGAAGCCTCTGACACAAAATAGGCCGCCGTATCGGTAAAGCGTGTGGCCAGTTCCCGTGGCGATAGCTCAGGCTCATCCAGGGCCAGTTGAACGATCCGTTCACGTATGGCGTCGGGTATGCGGTTCCAGACGCGGTTGGGCCGTGGCGATTTGTCTTCTAATGCTTCGGGGCCACCGGTCTGCAGCCGGTCGTACCAACGGTAGAACGTCGCAGACCGAATGCCGAGCATTTCCAGCGTCCGGCGCGCGGGCAGATGGGATTGCTCGACCAGGCGAATGATCTCCAGCTTTTTGGACGCGGGATATCTCATTCCTCGTCTCCCCCATCCGCGATCATGCTTTTTTAAGCAGACGCAATTCGAGCGCCTGCTCGGCCACGACCGACTTGAGCTGCTGGGCCTCACGCCGCAGGTCCTTGACCTCGCTACTTGTCGCGGCCCGCGCCGTATCGCCGACCAGGCGCCGTTTGCCTGCTTCCAGGAACTCCTTGGACCACGAGTAATAAAGGCTCTCGGCAATACCTTCACGGCGGCACAGCTCGGCTATGCTGGTCTCGCCGCGCAGGCCGTCCAGAACGATCCGGATCTTCTCCTCCGGCGAATGCCGCTTGCGGGTTGCACGGCGGATATCCTTCACGATCCGCTCGGACGGGGATTCTGAATGCTCGGATTCCTGTCTCATCTCCACTCCTTGATGGTTACGAATGGGATGGACCGGCCGCGCTCTCGCCCCTAACGGCTCTCAGAGTGCGTTGGGGTATCAGGAGAAGGAGCATTGCCATGCCTCGTAGGTCCACCACTCACGCCGTGACCACCATCGGAATTGATATGGGTAAGAATACACTTCACATGGTCGGCCTCGATTCGCGTGGCGCCATTGTGTTGCGAGAAAAGGTCTCGCGCGGGAGGATTTCATCGAGACTTGCGAACGTACCGCCTTGCCTCATTGGTATCGAGGCGGGAATGGCGACGCACTATGTTGCTCGCGAGCTTGCCGCGCTTGGCCACGATGTGAAGCAGGTGCCGCCAACATATGCGAAACCGTTTCGGCAGGGGCACAAGAATGACTTCCGGGATGCTCACGCCGTGGCTGAGGCTGTACAGCGCCCGACGACTCGCTTTGTGCCAGTCAAAACGGACGAACAACTGGATTTGCAAGCGCTGCACCGGGTACGGTCCCGCCTTGTCAGCGAGCGGACCGCAGTGATCAATCAGATTCGTGGCTTTCTGCTGGAACGCGGCATCATCGTCAGGCAGGGACTGCGCTTCCTTCGCCAGCAGTTGCCCGACATCTTGGCCAAACGGACGGACGTTCTATCACCGCGCATGGTTCACATCGTCACCGATCTTGTCGGTGAATGGAGGCAGCTCGACGAGCGCATTGAAGTCGTGACGGATGAGATCGAGACGCTAGCAAAGAGCGATGACAATTGTCGAAGAGTGATGACTGTCCCGGGTATCGGCCCGATCATCTCAAGCGCCATGGTTGCGGCGATCGGCAATGGAGCGGCATTCGCGAGAGGGCGCGATTACTCAGCTCGGCTCGGCCTCGTGCCGAAACAGATGTCGACGGGAGATCGAACTATCCTTGGGCGCATCTCCAAGCGAGGCAATGGCTATTTGCGCATGCTCTTCATGCAAGCAGCCCGGGTTATATTATTGCGGCCGGCGAACTGGCCGAAGCATGGCTTTGGAGCCTGGCTCATTCGTGCCGCCCAGCGCCTGCACCCCAACGTGTTGGCAGCGGCCCTTGCTAACAAACTGGCGCGTATCGCCTGGACCGTGCTGGCGCAACAGCGCAACTATGAAGCGCGTGCCATCCAGGCGGCAGCCTGAAGTGTGCGTGAGCAAATTACAGAGGATTCCGTAGTCGGCTTTCCCGCCGAGGTCTGCGAGCAGGAATGAAGAGATGGAGAAAATGGTCTCGCCAGCGCGTTCGTGATCAGGTGGCTCGTCTGGCCTTCGGGGCCGAGTTACGAATGAGATCGAGCGCGCGCGGATATCCATGATGGCTAGGAACAAACGTTCCACTTACGGGCCGGATACAGATGCGCAAGACCTATCAGCTCCAGATCGTCACTTTCGGCTTGCAATGCGCGGCCGGTCCATACAGATGAGCCAGAAATCCTCCCTTCCTCAAGCCGCTAAATCTGTCTCACAAGCGCTGGTGCCGGACATTCGCGGAGCCTCTTTCATTCTTCTTCAGACGTCTGCAGAGACTTATCAGACAGGTGTGGGGCCGCCCGAAAGGAGCTCTTCGCTCTGGCTAGAGGAAATCTCTGTGCCCGAGAACTTGCGTGGTGGCGGAGAATTCGATCGGTTGAATGAACATCTTGCCCTCCTCGGAGGTCCCGGAATGGGTCCGGATCGGTCGCACCCTCGGAATAGTAAGAACGCGGTCAGCGTGACTTAGCCCTCGCCATTATTCCGTCGATCTCGGCGTGGTGGTCGTCGTGAGTTGCGATAACCTCGGTAATGAGCGTTTTTGCTTTGTCGCGGCACCAGGCCGAAATAAGCTTCGGTACGTTGCCATCGCGCTTACCCCTGATATCCGATAGCACGGCGATCATTTCGTCTTTGGCGGTGCCCGCCGCCGCCAACATGACCTCCAGTGCGTCCGCTTGGCGTAGGTCGGAGGTTACCTCCCGTTTAATGTGTTCGGCATATTGCCTCATATTTCCTAGCCGCCCCCGGGCATTGTCGGTGAACGAAGGGTCGGCCAGAATGCAATAGGTGTTCGCTTGATCGGCGAGGTCTGCGGCATAGAGTATTCTTGTCAGCACCTTGAGGTCTTCGGCCTTTGCAGGCACGCCGATTGTCAAGGACACCAAGACTACAACGGGCAGAATTCGCATTTTTGTTCTCCCCATCGCCGCTTTGAGGCGTTCGACCATCTGAAGGCCTTTCCCAATATTTATCGCCTTCGAATCAAGCTCTCTCCTGCAGCCACCGACTTTAAGCATGCGGTCGAACCCTGTGGCGCCGCATACCGGGCGGGAATTGGCCGTGAAGCGCCTCAATCGTGGTGCGAGTGTCCGTGCCCCGCCTCGCTGTCCATGTCTTCGTCCGGCGGCGCCTTCGCGACGATTTCTTTGTAATCCGCCGCGGTCATGTCCGGAAGCTTCCGCAGAAACGCGACCATGCTCCATATCGTCGGATCGTCGTGGCTCCCGCCCCAAGCGGGCATCGCACTCATCTTAATGCCGTGCTTGATGACCCAGAATGCCGCTTTCGGGTTCACACGAACCTTCGAAAGGTTTGGCGGCTGCGGATACATTCCTACTCTCAGCTCCGAGTTTTCCTTTTCCGGAGACAGATGACACTGAACGCACATGGCCGCATATTGTCCGGCGCCCTTGAGAACAAGATTGTCATCTTTGAGGCTAGGCACCTGAAGTTCCGACGAACGTATGGCGATGGAACGATCACGCAAAGTTTGTATCGTGGCGAAAACCACGCTCGAATGGTGATCGTCGGCGCCTATGTTGTACACACCAGAGTAGACGAAAGCGGCGAGCCCGACGACGATTAGCGACGCCAAACTGATCGCACTGGTTGCGTGATTTTTCAATTTTTTCATTCTACGGCCTTTTGTCCCCGATCACTGACCGGACATGAGAAGAATGCACGGGCGGCCTACCGCTGCCGGCGATACCCTTCACGAGCGCGTTCATCGCCGGCTGAGCCTCAGTGGATTACGCGATTTGCGTATCGTCGCCGGCCGCGGCCTTTTTCGCGCCAGGGCCGCAGCGGCCCCGGCGCGAATTGGCCAGTTGCTTACTTCGCCTTTTCGATCTTTGTGACGGTGAAAACGCCGTCCAGCCGATCGGCGTCGAAGTTGATCTTCTCGCCTACTTTGACCGACTTCAACATCGCGGGATCTTTGACGCGGTAGACCATCGCCATAGGAGCGTCCATATCGAACTTCTTCATCGGCCCGTGCTTGATGGTTATTTTTCCGGCAGCTTCGTCGATCTTTCTCACTTCGCCGGTTGTCATCTGCATCTGGCTCCACGCAGCTGTGGCGCTTATCAGCAATGCGACTGCAGTCAATGTCAGCTTACGCATCTCGAAGTCTCCTTTTCTGCTGGTTTATTTTACGATCACCACACCATGCATCCCGGCTTCGTAGTGACCCGGAATGAGGCAGGCGAATTCGAACTCGCCGCGTTTTGTGAACCTCCACAACAACTCGGTTTCCGAAAACGGTGACAGGCGCTTACCATTCGGATCGTCGTGCTCCATTTGCGGATTTTTCTTCATCACCAGCCCGTGCTTTTTGTTTTCCTTTACCGAGGCGAGAACGAACTCATGATTTTCGGTGCCATCGTTTTGTAAGACGAAGCGGATTTGCTCTCCGCGTTTGACCTCGATACGAGCAGGTTTAAAAAGCATCTTTTTTCCATCCTCCAGCATGGTCATTTTTATGGTTCGCGCAGGCTTCTCCGCATCGCCCGGTTCACCTGCTGAAAAGGTCTCGTGGTGATGACCGGGCGGGCCAGCGCCGGCCCAAGCCGCAGGTAGATTGATCAGCGTCGCGATCAGCAGTACCGACTTAAGGTACGTTCCCATCGGTCGTTATCCTCGGCGTTGGTTGGACGGAAGCGTTGGAGGGTCACATTTTCATGCCCTTCATCCCTTTCATGTCGTGCGTCTTGCCAGCCGGCTCTGAACCCGTCGCAGGACTTTGACGCGGGATTTCAGACCCCGGCGCATCGACTTCTGCGGCTACCGATCCTGCGGGGTACTTGTACGGGCCGGGGTCGCGGTAATCGTCGCGCGCCAGATCCTCCCGGATCTTCATGACCGTGAACATGCCGCCCATTTCGATCGGACCGAACTGTCCGGAGCCGGTCATCATAGGCAGGGTATTGTCCGGCATCGGCATTTCCATTTCCGGCATCGCCA
Source organism: Rhodopseudomonas sp. (assembly GCA_016124795.1). GTDB lineage: Bacteria > Pseudomonadota > Alphaproteobacteria > Rhizobiales > Xanthobacteraceae > Pseudolabrys. The sequence goes on from WGNB01000010.1 coordinate 75,696, forward strand.
TGCCCGTGGAGCCCATGACCATCGCGTCTGGGGCCAAGAGTCCCACGGCTTTGGCCAAGTCTTTCTTCGAAACTCCGATCAGCGTCCGCATGTCGTGTCCCATCGCATTCATGGTGTGATGCGACTTGTGACAATGGAATGCCCAATCTCCTGGATTGTCAGCCAACACGTCGAAGGCGCGGGTCGCGCCTACGGGCACGTCGATGGTCGTTTCGGGCCACTGCGCGCTTTCCGGGACCCAGCCTCCGTCCGTGCAGCTGACGGCGAAACTATGTCCGTGAAGATGGATCGGGTGGTTGGTCATGGAAAGATTGCCCATACGCACGCGGACGCGGTCTCCGAGACGCACAGGCAACGGATCGATTCCCGGAAACACGCGGCTATTCCAGGTCCACATGCTGAAGTTCGTCATTTCCGAAACCTTCGGGACATATGTTCCGGGGTCGATGTCGTACGCATTCATGATGAAGACGAAGTCACGGTCCACGGGTCTGAATGCGGGGTCGCGGGGATGAACGATGAACATTCCCATCATTCCCATCGCCATTTGAACCATTTCGTCCGAGTGCGGGTGATACATGAACGTACCGCTGTGCTTCAGCTCGAATTCGTAGACGAATGTTTTTCCGGGAGGGATATGCGGCTGATTGAGACCGCCGACGCCGTCCATTCCGTTGGGCAATATCATCCCGTGCCAATGAACCGTCGTATGCTCCGGAAGCCTGTTGGTGACGAATATTCGGACTTTGTCTCCTTCCACGCCTTCGATGGTGGGACCGGGACTTTGACCATTGTATCCCCACAGATGTGCCTTCATGCCCGGCGAGAACTCACGCTCGACCGGTTCGGCTACCAAATGAAACTCCTTCCAGTCGCCGTTCGCACGCCACGGAAGCGTCCACCCGTTGAGCGTTACGGTCGGCCTGTACTCGGGACCGCTCGATGGAAACAGGGGAGGCTGCATGACCGCCTTTTCCATGGACGGCGCCTCGGGAATGGCCGCGGCCTGAGCACGACCGCTGACTCCGGCAACCCCGGCCAGAACGGCCGCGCTTCCGATAAATCCTCTTCGCGATAGCATCGAGTTGTTTCCTCTTATTTGGAAGTTGCTGCGGATGCGTCGGCGACGATGCGCGACTCCCCGGATCCTATTGCACCTCCGCCCATCGTCGCCGCCGTCAGGTCATTTGCCGCCTGCCAAAAAGCGCGTTTTGAATCAATCGCCGCCTTCAAAGCCGCGATGCGTTGGCGTGCCTCCTGCAATAGAGCGAAAACGTCGATCTGCATGGCGCTGAAGCGGAGTTGATTTTCTTCGGTGATGATCTCCCTGAGTGGCAAGACGTCACGTTGGTAGTGGGACGCAATGTCGTAGGTTGCACGATATGTCCGATAAGCCTCGCGCGCCTCCGAACGGACATCGACAGCCTTTTGAACGAGACGGTTGACCGCCTGCAAGTAACGCGCTTCGGCGGTACGTGCCCGGACCTGACCGAAGTCGAATATCGGTATTTCGATTTGAGCCGAAAGGCCGCGCGTCGATTCCGTCGACCCGTCGTTCGCCGTCGTCTTTTTGGAGATACCGGCAACCTCCAGCATGTTCACAAACCGTGTTGCTTGAGCGAGTCCGTACTGCTTGGCGAGCGCATCCAGCTCAATACGTTCGATTTGCAGATCGACGCGGCGCGACACCGCCTCGGCCTCGACGGCCGGCAATCGTTTGGGACGGGAGGGAAGCTGTGGCAGTCTGTCCGGAATGACGTAGGCGAGATTTTGTCCCCAGAGGCCGAGAAGACGGGTCAACTGCTCGCGCGCGCTGCCGGCTTCCAGACGAGCTGTGGCAAGTTCGGCGGAAGTTTCGGCATAGAACGACTGTTCCCGAGCTTGATCAAGCTTGTTAAGAGAACCTGATTCGCCCAATTTGATCGCGAGTATTGCCGTACTTTTGGCGGTCGTTTCCGCTCGGGACAGCAGCTTTGTCAGTTCGTTCGCGGCCACCGCTTTGAAATAGGCTCTACGTGTTTCTGCCGCGACTCTCAGCGTCTCCATAATTGCGCGCAGCTGCGCCTGCCGGAATCTCTTTTCGGCGATCTCAGACCTGGCGGGGAGCGTTGCTATCGCCAAAATGTCAAATGCGATCTGCCGTTCGAGTTCGGCGGTGCCAGCACCTGCTATGCGAGAGATCGAAAATGTCGGATTTGGCGGTAGACTCTCGCCCACCATCGCAGCTTCGGCGATGGCTAGCTCGTTGTAGGCGGCCTGGAGGCCGCGGTTGCTCAGCAAAGCCACCTGCACAGCCGAATCTGACGTCAAGCTTCGTTTAAGAAGCTTTTTTACGGCGACGCGGGCGGCTTCGGCGTCCTCTCGCGACTTTATGACCGCGACATCCTTGCCCATCTCCCGGTTGGAGAATGACGCGACCGGCGACATGCCGCCGTCCGGTGAAAACGTCTGACAACCAGCCAGCACGACCGCAGCGCAGCTGAGAACTATTGCTCGTAGCATTGAGCGTTTGGGATTCGGCGTTGTTTCACTTTCGCCGTGATGGAATGTCTTCAGCATTGATTCCTCGCTATTGACGGCCGGGCGCAGCGCGGTCGTTTTGGTCGCGCCAACGTGCTGGCGCGACCGGCCGCTGGCTCAAATAACCGTTAAGGACGGGGCGATAAGCCGTTGCCGGCGCGCGAACCGCGGCATCCGCAGGATCTGCGCCGGCCGTCAGCTGTTCCGGCAGAGCCGCGCAGCCGAGCGTCAGCAAGCCGAGGAAGGTAACGCCCACGACCGTACCGGTCCGCCCGGCGCGGAAGTGCATGCAAAGGGATTTCATTGATCGTCTCCGAATCGGGATGCATTGCGCTCAAGGCCTCAACAAGGCCGCGAGCACCGCTATCTGCGCCGCAGTTGCGGTGCAGCCGAATCAGACGACGTGTTTGGGTATTCCGGGTTCTAAAGCAACGATGTTCCCGGTCATTCCACGCTGGACGAACCGGTACACGGTCGGAAGACGTGAAAACTCAACCGAGCGCACCAGCAAATCGGGCGCGGGGCTAAAAACCGGCGCCGTGCTGCAGCACTTAACGAGACCATGACTATGCGGGACCGGCCCTTGATCGGGGTTCGAAGTACCTGCTACGTCGCCTTCATGATGCCCGTTACCATGACTTTCCGCGCCGGAATGGTGATGGGACGACGATGCGGAGGCCGAGCTAACGGGCAAATCGATGCATGCCGCCCACGCCGCCCCGGAGGCGACAAAAGCAACGATGAAAAACGACACCAAAACTCGTCGGACGAATTCACGCATGGTTTGAAGCTAGCCGACAAAATTCGTTCTGACTAGACGGATTCTTTGCCTTCCTAGAGATGTTCTGGCATCCCTTACGTCGTTCGACAGATTCCGTAATACTGATCGACAGGTAAACATCCGGCGGTGTCTCGCAGATCTCAAACTCGGAGGGATCTTTTTTCCGCTACTCCGGTACCCGCCTCAATTATGCCACGAATAATTCGAACGGTTATCGTGGGTCGAAACAACTCCGCGCTGGAATGGCCGGCAACCAAATGCTAGTTTGATGCTATGTGGCACGAAAATGCTCGCCGGATTTTAGTGATTGTTATCGTTGTGGCGATCGCTGCAGCGTTTCAAGTGCGCTCGGTGCAGGGTTTTGGCGCGAACGATCAGGTGCAGGGTTTTGGCGCGAACGATCAGATGACCGTCACAAGTCTCAACATGCCGATGCAGGGCCAATGCGATGGCTGCGCAGGTAACGAGAAGTCGATGGCGCCATCCGCATGTTCTCCCTTCTGCTCCACGCTCGCGGCATTTATTCACCTCGGAGTCACTTACGATCCTGTTTTTTCTGAAATTGTTTCGGCAACCGCCGACACGACCGTAGCGGGACGTACGACGCCGCCCGATCCCTACCCTCCTAGACCGACCCGCATGAGCTGAGATCCGCCGCCTCCGAGCGGTCGATTTCTTGGCGTGCCCGACACAAGCGTCGGGCGCGTGATCCGCGATGGTTGCATGCAGACCTAGACATGCACTCTCCCGCATTTTCCACTCATAGGGTTGTGATCGATGGCTATGGATTCTGGTACGGCGATTCATCGCCGGCTCTTCCTGATGGGCGCGAGCAGTTTTGCTGCGGCGACGGCGTGGCCGGGCGGCGCGGGCGCGGCTCCCTCGCCCCAGCAGTTCCAAATAGTTGCCGGGGCCGGACGCTGGCCGCTGGTCGACACAGCACATAAGCCGACAGGTGTCTGGTGCTACGGCGGGCAAATTCCCGGCCCTGAGATCAGGGTTCGGCAGAACGAGCCCGTTCGGATCGTCGTTGAGAACAGGCTCGACGAGGACACGACCGTTCATTGGCACGGGGTGCGCCTTCCCAACACCATGGACGGCGTTCCGGGCCTGACGCAGCCGCCGATCAAGCCCGGAGATACGTTCACCTACGAGTTCACGCCGCCGGATGCGGGCACCTTCTGGTACCACCCGCACGCCGACACTCTGCGGCAGTTGGGCCGTGGTCTTGCTGGTGTTCTCGTCGTCGAAGAGGCGAAGCCGTTTCCGGTCGACCGGGAAGTCACGTGGGTGTTGGCGGATTGGCGTCTTGCCCCTGACGCGCAGATCGTCCCCGGTTTCGGCAACGCCATGGAAGCCGCGATGGCCGGTCGGGTCGGCAACATCGTTTCGCTTAACGGCGCGCAGCGCGAAGAGGTGCCGGTGAGAGCCGGCGAGCGCATCCGCTTACGTCTGGTCAACACATCGCTCGCACGCATTATGGCGCTGCGTTTTGAGAATCATCATCCAGTCGTCATCGCGGTCGATGGACAACCTTGCGATCCACACGAGCCCGATGGTGGCCGTTTGTTGCTCGGTCCAGCGATGCGAATCGACGTCGTCTTGGACATGCAGGGCAAACCGGGAGAGCGCTATCGGGTCGTCGACGATTTTTATCCGGATATTTCATACTGGCTCACCCATCTCGCTTATGACGATAGGGCGGCTGTCGAACCCGGTACGCCCAAACACCCGCTCGCACTTCCACGCAATCCGTTGCCTGAGCCGAACCTCGATCAGGCCGAACGCCACGTTCTCACACTGCAAGGCGGAATGATGGGTGGCGGCATGATGGGAATGGGCGGGAAAGCTGCGTGGGCCATCAACGGAAAGTCCATGACCGGCGACGGCCATGCCGGAATGCCGCCGCTTCTCACCTTGAACCTTGGACGGAGCTACGTGCTGACCATGCGGAATGAAACCGCCTGGTGGCATCCGATGCATCTGCACGGGCTCAGTTTCCGGATATTGAGCCGCAACGGCAGGCCCGTTCCCTATCGGCAGTGGGCCGATACCGTACTCGTTGCCCCCAGGGAGACGGTGGATGTGGCGTTTGTGGCGGACAATCCGGGCGACTGGATGCTGCATTGTCACGTCATCGATCACCAGATGTCCGGCCTTATGACGGTGCTGCGTATCGCCTGAAGCCCCTTTTCAAAACCAGAGGAGACCAAAAATGCTGCGTCGAACTTTCTGCCTTTATGCCGCGCTTACCGTCGTCGCCTTTCCATTGCCGGCGGCGGCCGAGCCGATTCATGCGACCTTGTTCAAGAACCCGCAGTGCTCCTGTTGCGAGGGTTACTCCTCCTATCTGCGTGAAAATGGATTTGTAGTGGACGTCAAGCCGACCAACGACCTTACCGAAATCAGCCGGAAGGCCGGCGTGCCGGAGGACGTCCAAGGCTGCCATACGATGTTCGTAGATGGGTACGTCGTCGATGGTCACGTACCGGTCAACGTGATCCGCAGACTTTTGACCGAGCGTCCGCCTGTCGCAGGCATCACGCTTCCGGGCATGCCCATGGGCTCGCCGGGCATGGGAGGCACCAAAAGTTCCGCGTTCACGATCTACTCCGTGACGAAGGACGGTGCCGTGCCCAAAGTGTATGCCACGGAGTGACGGCGTGATGACGACCGTCGATTCCACGGCAACCGCATCGCGCCGAAGCCGGCTGCGTTATCTGGCGCCGCTCGTGGTGTTCGCCGGTTTGGCGATCGTGCTTGGCTGGGAGCTGACCCACGATCCGCGCAATATTCCGTCGACTTTGGTCGGGAAGCCGGTGCCCTCCTTCAGCTTGCCGCCGGTCAGGGGGCGAATTCTCGGATTGTCGGACGCCGACCTCAAGGGCGAGGTCTCGCTTGTTAACGTCTTTGCGTCCTGGTGCGTGGCGTGTCGCGAAGAACATCCACTCCTGCTGAAGATGAAGTCCGACGGCGTCGTGCCGATCCACGGATTGAATTACAAGGACACGCCGGACAACGCCGCGCGATGGCTTAACTCCTTTGGCGACCCTTACACGCGCACCGGCGCCGATCTCAATGGTCGTGTCGCGATTGACTGGGGAGTCTATGGCGTCCCGGAAACCTTCGTCATCGGTAAAGACGGTCGCATTGTCTACAAACACATCGGGCCACTGAGCCAAGAGGCTCTAGATCGCATCATCCTTCCACTGATCAGGGACCTTACGAAGCCATGAATCCCTTCTTTTCCCTCAGCCTTAACTACTCGCGCTTCGTGGCAGCGCTCGTGGTCGTCGTCTCCGTTGCGGCGACCGGATCGTTTTCTGTCGCGCAAGACGCAATGAGAAACCTTGTTCTTCATGCGTCGCCGAAGCCCGTTGCGCAATTGAGCTTCGGGGACGCGCAAGGCCTGCCGCAACACCTTACCGACTATAGGGGCAAGGTCGCCCTGCTCAATGTCTGGGCGACGTGGTGCGTGCCGTGCCGTCACGAAATGCCGGCGCTCGACCGTTTGCAGGCAGCTTTGGGCGGCGCAGAATTCGCAGTGTTGCCGATCTCGATCGACCGGGGCGGGAAAGATGTAGTGAGTAAATTCTACACAGAGGTGGGCATTCATAATCTCGGCATGTACCTCGACAGTGCCGGCAAGGCAACGCGCGAATTGGGCGTTTTCGGACTCCCGACGACGCTCCTGCTCGACCGAGAAGGACGCGAAATCGCGCGCCTGATCGGGCCCGCCGAATGGGACGCGCCTGGGACTGTTGCGTTCATCAAATGCGTTATTTCGAGAGACAAGACGGCGCGATCGTCAAAAGAACCGGAATCGGCGGAGACGTCTTCTTGCGGCAAGCACGGCGACGTTCCGACAAGCGGCCCACCCGGCATCAACAAAACATGATGGAGAACCACATATGACCACGCCTCACGCCTCCGCGACGGCCGAGCCTTCGCTCGGGCACGAAATGCTTTATGCAGCCCGATACTATCTTGGAAGTCCATTGGGGCTTCTCGCGCTCGGTGGCTTGGCGATCGCAGTAGGTCTTTACTTCGGTGGCTGGGGCTGGCTGGTCGCCGCCGGCCTGGCGCCCATCGTTCTCAGCACATTGCCCTGCCTCGTCATGTGCGTGTTCGGCGTGTGCACGATGTGCAAATCCCGTAAAACCCAGTCCGAAGAATCGGACGCCGTAGCGGACCCGATGACGTTACCGATCACTCTCGTCGACACGAAGGCGGGCCAATTGACGGTGAATCGGTCAAGCTACTGTGACAGCACGATTCGGCCAAAGGCGTCGCCATGAAACGACACGCCGACGGCGCAATGTCACTATTGCGAAAGGTCGTTCTCGGACTGCTGCTAACGCCGACAACTTCCATTGGCGTCCGCGTATTCACTCAAGGAGCTCGAAGAGTCTCCCGAAGCGGGTGCAAATGATGAAACCGAAAAGGATCGCGGACCTGCTTTTAGAACGGTACCGGCAGGACGGAGCGGTTGGCATTTTCAGGCAGATCATTTCTCGGGCGCTGTATTTTGCGCATTGGAGACTGCACGACGTTCGAAGGGACCGACGTGAGACGCACCAGACGTCTCCGTTTTATGTCGTGAACGAGGAGGAGTTATTGGGTTCGGTGCCGGCCGAAAGGGAGCGGGTCTATAGGCCGTTTCCGAGGCTGACGTTCCGGTGGTCCGTCGATTCTCTGGGCATAGAGCCCGCCGAATTCACCTTTGTCGATGTGGGGTCTGGCCGCGGCCGCATACTTTTAGCCGCGGCAGAACTCGGATTTCGGAAAGTTTTAGGTCTAGAGTATGCACGAACCCTCCACGAGGAGGCTTGCCGGAATATCGCCGATTACCCTCAGGAGAGACTGTCGACCGACGAGATAGCGTCGCTCCATGTCGATGCGAAGGAGTACGAATTTCCGCCCGGAAATCTGGTCGCATTCTTCTTCAATCCGTTTAAGGGACACGCGCTCGACAAGGTCGTGCGCGAGCTGATTGAATCAAGTCGCCGGTCCGATCGTATGGCCTACATAATTTATGCCGCCGACGGCGGAAAGCCTCCCTTCAGGAACGAAGCAGAGCTAGAGCATTTTAAGTTGGGATTTTCGGACAGGCTCAAGCTCCGCACTTTATCGCCTTTTCCCGTCGACATTTACAGGATCGACATCTCCGCCGAACCGGAGAATTCTGCTGCAGGCTCTATCATCTGCCGAAGCGGTCTTTGAGGTTTCCATCGGCGCGGTCTAACGACGGATAGAATCCGCGCCTGGAGGCCAAAAATGAAGTTCAGTATAGCACTTTTCCCAAAGTCCAAAGTGCGATGGCGACCATCATGATGTTTTCTGTAAGAGAGACGAACCCGAGAGGCACCTTGCTGCTCCCGCCCACGCATGCGCACTTGATCTCTCGGTGCTGAACGTAGACCGCATAGAATACTGATACCGCGCCTACGCTACCGATGAAGAAGGCGATCGGCACTGACAACCACTTTAGGACGCCGGCAATCATGAGAACCCCCGCCAGTCCTTCCGCGAACGGATATATGTACGAATACGGGATCCACCTTTTGGCCAGAAGATCGTAGTTCAGAAACATGGTCGAAAACGATTCTACATCCTGCAGTTTCAGCATCGCGAGGGCGCACATGCTGAACGCGACGAACCATTCAATCGTACGGACGGAAAATGGCGTCCCGTAGATGGCCACGCTGGCCGCCGCCGACATCAGAGCAGTGATCGCGAACAGCATGATAACAGGCATGTAGCTGAGACCACCTTCTGATTTAGACCGCCCGAAATATCTCTTGAGATCGTCGTACCCGCCGATCCTGTTCCCTCCGAGAAATGTTTGCGGAGTTGTGTCCACATTTTGATCGGCGAGGAACGCATCCGTCTCGGGGCGGGTCTGGAGCCACCGATCGTCGACTTGGAAACCTTCTCTCTCCAGAAGATATTTTGACTTAGCCCATAGGGGCAAACGTGCTTGTCCATCACCATTCTGTAGAGAACAGCCGATTTTGAAACTGTATTTTCCACGTGCCTCTCCTGCATGATCGGGCGTCGGGATGCGTAGTGGAAACGCTTGGGGCTCTTGGCGGATCCAATACAGACAGCTGCGAAGGGAACTTTTTCACCTACAGGGAATTGTTCGAGCGACATCCTCAATTGGAACCGGCTTGAGGTCAGATGATCTACCGAATTTCTGACGAGGCGCGAAATTTCATCTCGTTGATCATAGCTGTATCCTATTTGCTTTATGCGCATGCGGCATTTGCTGCACCTTTTCATTCTATTACACACTGCCGCGGCGAGGAAATCATACACGTCCACATGAAGCTGGCGACGAACGGCGGCGCCGCCCATCGCTTCTTTAAGAGTCAGGCCGACGGTCAGCATCTAGAAGGCCCAGGGGCAATGAACACGGTCGTTTCGACTGACTTCAGCGATGCACTTCGAGGAGCCGATGGCAACCGTTGCTGTGCGGCCAACGTCGGCGTCTTGCCGACCCAAATTCAATTCTACCCCACGACGGCAACTCAGGAGGCTCTTCTGAGCCACTACGGTGGTTCAACGCTGAAGGGCCACGTGCTCGGTGGGCCATTTGAGCCTCCAAGACGCTGACCGGTTGAATATTGGGTTGCATGAGCGGCCGCGGCCGCCTGGAACGAAAATCCAACACGGACTGTCCGCGCACACCCATATGGGTCGTCTCGACGGCGCTTCCGCGACAGTCATCTGAATCGGAGAAGAAAAATGTCTTATATGCGCTTTTTTGCGATGATCACGGTTTCGACTTTCGTGATGTTTGGACTGATGTACCTCAACACCTTCGCATTCGATCACGTCACCTTCAGTCAAACCCGGTCTTGGATGGCGCTCGTCATGGGTGCGGTCATGGCGATGATTATGCTCGGTTTCATGTGGCCGATGTACAAGAGCAATCGGACCAACGTGGCCGTGATTGCCGCCAGCGTCGCGGTATTCGTCGTATCGTTGTGGCTGGTTCGTAGCCAAGAAACCGTAGGGGACGTGAGTTACATGAAGGCTATGATTCCTCATCACTCCATTGCCATCATGACGAGTGCGCGCGCTCATATCCGCGATCCCCGGGTCCGGAAACTTGCGGACGGCATTATCGAAGCCCAGGTTCGCGAAATCAAAGAAATGAAAGCACTGATAGCCGATCTGGAGACCCGGCCTGTGCCGGCAGACGCACGAGACCTGCCGCCGGGCGTCAGCACACAATAGCCGATAACGATAATACAGAAACGCGCTAGACGAAAAAATCGAAACAGAGACACCTTGCCTAATATTACGGGCAAGGTGTTCATCTCGGCAGTATTGTTGCGCTTTAGTCTGGACCTGGGATTAAGCAGGCATTGATTCTATAGTTTGACCGGCGCAGAGCCACATTAGCTTATCTCAATAGATGAGTGTTAAATTAATAATTTCCGTCACATGCCGCTGCAACGCAGAAATCGAAAATCCTTGGGAATTCAGCCGGCTGGCGGCAAAAGATTGTTCCGAATTTTACGATATGGGAGAGACGCTTTTGACTTAGCTCAATATGGCCGTGGCCGAAATAAGAGAACAATTTGACTGTTCGGAATTGTTCGTCGGGACATCATTTGCATGTATCGCTTGGGCATATGGCTGATCGCGTTTGCCCTCGTATTCAACGGGGTAGCGGCCTATTGCATGGACGATCATCCGGGCCCGACGGCGAACGTTCAGGGCCATCACGATAAGCTAGCCGGTGACGATTGCGATATTCAGCGCGGCGACACGACGCCTAGGATCTCGGACTGCGGCGCAAGCGACCATCGCACACACAATCATCTCAAGTGCTGCGGCATCTGCAATGTCGCCAGCCTGATTTCCGGCGTCCGCGGTGTCTTGGTCCCTTATTCATATGCGGCCGTCTCCTTTCGGACGGTGCCCCACAAACTTGTCGGCCATTTAGTGCGGCTCGATCCACACATCCCCAAGTCTTCGGTCTGAATTGTCCGCATCGTCCATTCGATGCGGCTGACGGCGCTTGCCCGCGCATTGCGAAAGGGCAGCCCTCGGTCTTTGGAATTCGAAACGAAGTTCCATTCAGTGCGCGTGGCCGACAATGGCAGCGCGAAACATGAGGACATTCACAATGCACAAGACTTTCTTGATCGCGATTGCCGCGTTGACGCTTGGCAATAGCGTTTCATCGCAAGCTCAAACTTACTACGGCCCCGGCATGGGTGGCTATGGCGGTGGCTACATGATGGGTCCGGGCTATGGCGGCGGTTACATGATGGGCCCTGGCTACGGCGACGGATATGGGCACGGACCCGGCATGATGTACGGCTACGGTCCTGACGGTCGCAGCTATCGCGGCGGCCAAGCCTATCGCGGCAAGCGCCTGTGCTGGCATGAGACCGATGCCGACAAAAACACCGGCTACTACGAACCCTGCCGTAACTGACCGGCAGGACGTTGAACCGACCACGCGCCACTTCGGCGCTAACACAACATAGACAGATTGAAATCAAGGAGACGCGCTATGCGTAAAGTTCGTTATGGTATTCTTGCAGCCGGCCTCGCCCTCATCGCCGCCACTGCCATTCATGCGCAGCCCTATTATGGCCCCGGCATGATGGGCGGCTACGGCCCGGGTTATGGCATGATGGGTGGCTACGGCCCAGGTCCCATGATGGGTGGCGGCTACGGTCCCGGTTGGGGCATGGGTCCCGGCATGATGGGCGGTTACGGTCCAGGCTGGATGATGGGCCCGGGTATGATGGGTGGCTACGGCGGCGGCTACGGACCGGGCGGCATGATGCAAGGCAATGGCTACGGCGGCTATGGCCCGGGCATGATGGGCCCCGGTTATGGCGGCTATGGCCCCGGCATGATGGGTCCCGGTTATCGCGGCGCCTACTCCGGCAACCAGGGCAATCTCAACCTCACCACGGATCAGGTGAAAAGCTACCTGGTACAAATGATCCGTAACCCGAACCTGAAAGTCGGCGCCGTGAAAGAGAAGGATGCCGACACCATCGTCGCCGAGATCGTGACGAAAGAGAAAGATGCGCTGGTGCAGCGCCTCGAATTCAACCGCCACAATGGCTTCGTGCAGCCGGAGGAATGAACATGGGATATGGCTATGGCCCGCAGTGGGGCATGATGGATGGATATGGAGGCTTCGGCATGATCTTCTGGGTCATCGTCTTAATCGCCATCGTCGCGCTGATCGTGTGGTTGGTGCGCTCACCGGCTCCGTCCGGCATGCACCACCTCCCGCCCCGCTCTTCCGGCCTCGACGTGCTGGAAGAACGCTACGCACGCGGTGAAATCAACCGTGAGGAATACCTGCAGAAGAAGAAGGACATCGGCGGCTGACGCCATTTGCAATCAGCCAGCCAACTGGACAGCCCATCACAGCTTAGCGAGCAACCCATGGCCTACTACTTCAGCAAGACAGTGCCATTCGGCTTCGATGAAGCTGTTCAAAAGGCGACCGAAGCCCTCAAGCGCGAGGGCTTCGGCATCATCACCGAAATCGACGTGAAGCAGACGTTGAAGACGAAGATCGGCGTCGATTTCCGCAATTCCGAAGCGCGCCCACGAAGCCCTGCAGATCGAAGACAAAGTTGCGACCATGTTGCCGTGTAACGTCGTCGTGCAGGAGGTTGGCGATCGCAAGACCGAAATCGCTGCGATCGATCCGGTCGCCTCGATGCAAGCCATCGACAATCCGCGACTTCGTGAAGCGGCAACGCGCGTGCAGGGAATGCTAAAGCAAGTGATCGAGCGAATCTGATGTCTCATTCATCAATGAATCACCACCATCATATGCTCGCGTTGAACCCGCGCGCGATTCCCTCTGCCGTCGGCATCGGCTTGTTGGCCACGGCGGTCCTGCTGGGACTTTATTTCGGCGCACTCACGCTGGTGTCCGGCTGGGAATTCACGCGCGATCAGTTCAACTCTTATTGGCCGTTCATCATTGCTTTGGCCATCGGCTTCGGCATCCAAGTCGGGCTTTTCGTGTATTTGCGCAATGCCGTACATGCTGTTGCGTCCGGCCGCGTGGTGGCCGCGACCGGAACGACATCGGGCGCAGCGATGATCTCCTGTTGCACCCATTATCTGGTCAATATCCTGCCGGCCCTGGGGGCGACCGGCGTGGTCAGCTTCGTCGGCCAATACCAGACCGAACTGTTCTGGTTCGGCATCGCTGCCAATTTGGCGGGGATTGCCTACATCGGAAGCCGGGTCGTCTCATTTACAAGGGCAATGTGAACGATGAAAAATAGCAACATGCTGCATCTCCCAGTCGTCCTCTTGGCTTCCGGTATCATTCCGGCGTTCACGGCATTCGCTCAAACGACGTCATGGCCCAGCCGGCAAGACACCAGCGGTCAAGTGACGGTGTCAGTAACGCCGACCGATCTCTCCGACAACAACGCCTGGAGATTTTCAGTGCAATTGAACACGCATGTTGCACCGATCTCCCAGGACCTTGTTGCCGTGTCTGTACTCAGCGACGGCAAAGGCCACGACGAAAAACCGACAGCATGGCAAGGTGATCCGCCCGGCGGCCACCATCGGAAAGGGGTTCTGTTGTTTAAACCTATGACTCCGCGCCCCGAGTCCCTAACGCTCACAATACGGCAAGTGGGGTCAGCATCCGAGCGCACATTTACGTGGAAGCTGGGCAATCCATAGGTTGGCATGGCCCCAAAGATGTGACCGGATGAGCGGAGACATTGAATGCTGAGCCGCGTGATGCTGATGTGGCCTTTGTTGACAGCGGCGTCCGTGCTGTTCGTCGCGATCGACATCTATAAAACTCCGGAATCCGCAATTCTGAAATGGGGTTTCGTCCTCCTGAACGGCCACCTGACCAAAACAGCGGTCTTGGTGGTCGACAGCGGACAAAAATACACGCCGCTGGCCTGGCAAGGCGACAAGCCCGGCGGACACCATCGCAAGGGCGTTCTGCGTTTCCCGGTGCCGGACGAACAAGCCAAATCGTTTGAGTTGCAAATTCAGGACTCAGGCGCAGATACCAAAAGGGTATTTAAATGGACCATAAAGTAGCCTCGGCCTCCTCCGGACCGTCGGCGCACACGCACGATCACGCCGCACCCGCCAAAGGTGGTGTGCTCGATCCGGTCTGCGGCATGACGGTCGACCCGCACACTGCCAAGCACCGCGCCGACTACCAAGGCCACCCTTATTATTTCTGCTCGGCTGGCTGCAAGACAAAGTTCACCGCCGATCCGCAGAAATATCTATCGAAGAAGGAAAAAGCCGCTGAGCCGGTCGCGGAAGGCGCCATCTATACCTGCCCAATGCATCCGCAGATCCGCCAAGTCGGACCTGGCGCCTGCCCGATCTGCGGCATGGCGCTGGAGCCTGAACTCGCCAGCGCCGACTCAGGGCCCAATGACGAACTCGCCGACATGACGCGCCGGTTCTGGATCGGAGGCGTGCTGTCTTTGCCGGTCTTCGTCTTGGAAATGGGTGGGCATCTGACCAACCTACACATGCTGCTCGGCAAGGTCCCATCGAACTGGATACAGTTCGCGCTAGCAACGCCCGTGGTGCTTTGGGCCGGCTGGCCGTTCTTTGTGCGCGGCTATCAATCGCTGCTAACGCGCAACCTCAACATGTTCACGCTGATCGCAATGGGGGTCGGCGTCGCCTATGGCTATAGCGTGGTCGCGGTACTGTTGCCGGACCTTTTCCCGGCAGCGTTCCGCGACGCCGAAGGCGCGGTCGCGGTCTATTTCGAGGCCGCAGCCGTCATTACCGTTCTCGTGCTACTTGGTCAGGTGCTGGAATTGCGCGCGCGCGAGTCGACCTCCGGCGCGATCAAGGCACTGCTCGGTCTAGCACCCAAGACGGCGCGCCGCGTCACGGACGACAACAGCGACGAAGAGGTTTCGCTAGACGCAATCAATGTTGGCGATCGCTTGCGCGTTCGGCCCGGCGATAAAGTGCCGGTAGACGGCACCGTGCTTGAGGGACGTTCCGCACTCGATGAATCCATGGTCACCGGCGAATCCATGCCGGTGACAAAGGAAAAGGATTCTCGCGTGATTGGTGCCACGCTCAACACGTCCGGGAGTTTCGTGATGCGCGCCAACAAGGTCGGCCGCGACACACTGCTGTCCCAAATTGTGCAGATGGTGGCCAAGGCCCAGCGCAGCCGCGCGCCCATCCAAAGGCTCGCCGACCAAGTCGCCGGCTGGTTCGTGCCGGCAGTGATCGCGGTGGCCCTCATTGCATTTGGCGCCTGGGCGACGTTCGGACCGGAGCCGCGTTTCGCCTTTGGTTTGGTCGCCGCGGTTAGCGTTCTGATCATCGCCTGCCCCTGCGCGCTTGGCTTGGCAACGCCAATGTCGATCATGGTCGGCGTCGGGCGCGGCGCGCAGGCCGGCGTGCTGATCAAGAATGCCGAATCCTTGGAGCGCATGGAGAAGATTGACACGCTGGTGGTGGATAAGACCGGCACGCTGACCGAAGGCAAACCGAAGGTAGTAGCGGTGTCACCCGCGCCTGGCTTCGACGAGGCGCAGGTCGTGCGCTTTGCAGCCAGCGTCGAGCGCGGCAGCGAACATCCGCTGGCGGCGGCGATTGTCAAAGCGGCCGCCGAGCGCAACATCGAACTTACAAAGGTCGACGGCTTCGATGCGCCGGCTGGCAAAGGCGTTACCGGCACGGTTGAGGGTAAACGCGTTGCACTTGGTACTTCTAAACTCCTAGCCGAACTCAATATAGACGTGTCGGCGCTCGCCGACGAAGCCGAGAGTCTGCGTTGCGACGGCGCCACCGCAATTTTCTTGGGCGTTGCCGGCAAACTCGCCGGCGTGATCGCCGTCGCCGACCCAGTCAAAGCCACGACGCCGGACGCGCTCAGGGCACTCGCTGCCGATGGCATTCGCGTCGTCATGCTTACCGGTGATAATAAAACCACCGCGCAAGCGGTGGCCAAACGCCTCGGCATCAAAGAAGTCGAAGCAGAGGTTTTGCCCGACCAGAAAAGCGCCGTCATTGAAAAGCTTACACGCGAAGGCCGTGTCGTCGCCATGGCCGGCGATGGAGTCAACGATGCCCCGGCGCTGGCTGCGGCGCAAGTTGGGATCGCCATGGGAACTGGTTCCGACGTGGCGATCGAAAGCGCCGGCATCACACTGCTCGGAGGCGATCTCAGTGGCATTGTCAAGGCACGCGCACTGTCGGCGGCCGTGATGAGCAATATCCGTCAGAATTTGTTCTTTGCCTTCATCTACAATTCCGCCGGCGTGCCGATCGCGGCCGGCGTGCTCTATCCCACTTTCGGGCTATTGCTGTCCCCGATCATCGCTGCCGCGGCGATGGCGCTTTCCTCGGCCAGCGTCGTCGGAAATGCTTTGCGGCTGCGCGGCGTGAAACTTTAACGCACGACCAAAAAATGGAGGAAACCTATCGTATCCGAAAGTCATATCCGCGCATACCGGAGATGCAAACAGGATACGATGGGTAAGATGACGAAGACGCGAGTCCGCTGAACTGGGGGGCGCCGCTTTCAGCTTGGAATTTGGCTTCAGCGATACGCTTTTTCTTGAAGAGCATTCCAACTGCGT
This sequence comes from Rhodopseudomonas sp., assembly GCA_016124795.1. GTDB lineage: Bacteria > Pseudomonadota > Alphaproteobacteria > Rhizobiales > Xanthobacteraceae > Pseudolabrys. Next base: position 92,607 of record WGNB01000010.1, read on the forward strand.
CGGAAAGCAATCCGTCACTGCAACCAGGGCGCTGGAAAACTGCCTCACAGCAGCGCGATCCTAAACAGGGTCCGTTTCCAATCGTTTTGCCAATACTTTTCTTGGCTTAAATAGTGTCTGCACGCACAGTTCGGATAGAATGGAATTCCAATGTTAAACGGAATCATGCTGCTTTGGTTTGTCCTGACGGCGATGGCCACCGCTTTCGTGGCAATCGATATAAAGTCGACGCCGGAATCACCGGTATTGAAGTGGGGCTTCATTCTTCTCACTGCCTATACCGGCCCCATCGGTGCCTTCCTTTATGTCCTGGGCTGCCGAGAGCCTCTGCCGGGACTTCACGAGCAATACATTGCCGTGCGCTGGCGGCAGGTACTCGGCTCGACCATGCACTGCGTTGCCGGCGATGGGGTCGGAATTCTGGCCGGCGCCGTGATCGCCTCATATCTGACTCTATCGCGGCCGGCCGGTATCACACTCGAATACGCCCTCGGCTTCGGGTTCGGCTGGAGCATTTTTCAGGCGCTGTTCATGCGCGACATGGCGGGCGGCTCGTATACCCGCTCACTCGCATCCACCTTCATGCCCGAGTTCCTGTCGATGAACTTCCTGATGGCCGGGATGATGCCGGTCGCCACGCTCGGCCGGATCGCAGTGGGTGGAGACCTTGAGCCGCTCAGACCGGCATTCTGGTTCGTCATGAGCATGGCGCTGCTATTTGGATTTATCGTCGCCTATCCGATCAACTGGTGGCTGGTCACCAGAGGATTAAAACATGGGATGATGACAGTGCGCCGGCCGGATGCTGCGCCGGTCGCGGCCGCGCCTGCCCATGCCGCGCACGCATCCCCAGCCGCCGCGGCCATCGAAGGGCATGCAGGCCGCGCAACACCATCACGCAGCGAGATCATTTGGGTGACGAGCTCTTCGATTGCAGCGTTTGCGCTCGGGATCGGCGCGATGGTGCTAATTGGCCAATACATGCACTGAGACGAAATCCCCGGCATACCTTCGCATTTGGTCTTGCATTGCCGCGCTACATAGCCATATCAATTTATGAATGTGAAACCGTTTCAACATTTGGAGATCGATCATGTCCAGTTCATGCTGTGGCGGCTCTTCCAAATCCGAGCCGAATAAAATTGCGGCGACCGTGGCGTCTGCGCCTACCCAAGCGGCCGGCGAACAGCAGGCTCCGAATTCGCAAAAGAGCGAATGCTGCAACGACAAACCTGAAAAGAATGAGAAAAGAGGTTGTTGCTGTAGCTGAACACCGCCGAATTATTAAAAAAGGCCACCCTCATCGGCGGCCTATTTCTTTGTTACCTATTGTCAGATCGCGTCGATAACGCGCGTAAGCTTGCTGGAGACGGAATCGGCGATTGTTTGAAGCGTTGCGTTGCCGACCTGGGCCATCGATATGGCCGGGTCAATGGCGGCAACTTCGACCTGACCACTGCCAAGATCCTGCACGATGACATTGCACGGCAACATGGTCCCGATCTTGTCGTCGGCAGTCAGCGCCTGATGCGCCAGGGGCGGATTGCAGGCTCCGAGAATTCTATAGTCCCGAAAGTCCAGGTCGAGCTTTTTTTTCATCGTTGTTTTGACATCGATATCTGTCAGCACACCGAAGCCCTCGGCCTTAAGCGCCTCGATCGCGCGATCGACGACAACGGCGAACTTACCTTTTACAGTCTTTGCAATGTAATATTTCATGGGACCTCATTGAAGTTGGCGACCGCGTAAAGATCGCGCTACGGGCGGCGGCGCCGAAATGCCATAACGGCAACACCCAGAATAACTAGGGCCAGCGCAAGCACGCCGATCCCGCCGAATCCACCCATTCCGTAACCTCCGCCCCATCCCCAGGCACCACTCATCATTCCGCCGCCGCCTTGACCCTGACCCGACTCCTGACCGTACATTTGCGCGTTCGCAGTGGTCGCGAGACTCACTGTCGCGATCGCGGATATAGCAAACAAACGCGCCGCAATGCATTGCATTCTAGACATGACAAATATCCTGGAGACATAGGATTAAACTATAATTTTCCGAATGCCCACGCTCACGTTGAGGCAGATCAATCGCGTAAAAAGTTTTCCAGTCTCGCAAACGCAACGCCCTACTTGGGAACTAGTTCCGATTCGTCATCGTGGAATGCACTGAATTGTTGCAGTTGGGCTTTATTATCCCCGCTTGGCTCGCTTAAACCAGCGAACACTCAGCCGCTGGATTTGTGTATGCTCCAATGCTGGTTCGTCATGAGTTTGGCGGCCATTGGCGACACCCTGAAGGCCGCCAAAGGTAGCTTTCCGCTCTGACAAATCCTTAGCGGTTATTTGGTTCGGTTATTCATCATACCTCCGCCCATACCCGACCCCACCCCTCCGCAGCCGCCCTTCGCGTCACCGCCTTCCATATGTTTTTTGATGGCGGCAGGAATATCGGCCTCGGTGAAGGTCTTCTGGACTTGCTGATTATGCACGAAAGCAACGATGTCCGCGAGATCCTGGCCGTTAAATTCGATCTGCTGACCGAGCTCGGTCTGCTGCATGGCAATCATCGGGGCAGCGCCGCGCCACATCTTCGCAAAGAACTCGAATGGATTCATCGCCGGCGCAATCGTCGATGCGTCCAGCTTCGCAGCATCGGTGCCGCCGACCCCGTTGATCGAATGGCACACGACGCAGCCTTTGCTCGCAAAGAGCTGCTTGCCTCGCACAGGATCCATCGCCGGCACGATGAGACCGGGCGCTATCTGATTTGCTGCCGATTGGTTCCCGGCTGCATTGGCGCCGGTCATTGCACTTTCGGAGACCTTCTTATCGTCTTGAGTGCACTAATAGTCGCGCTAATTATCACCAGCGGACGCAGCTGGCCGAGAGATCGATATTGGCGCGTCGCGAGTGTGGCCATAGGCTTAGGCCTTATTTACAAGGCTTACAGCGAGTGGCTTAACGTCACCGTTCATGCGACCTGGGCCTATTCTGAATGGATGCCGATTGTTTCGTTATTCGGCTTGAATATAGAGCTCTCGCCTATCCTGCAATGGATCATTGTTCCGGGTTTTTCGTTCCTCGTAACAAGGAAAGCAATCGGTATAAATCAATCCACTGCCGCGGGCCGCAACTAAGCCGTCCAGCTTTGAACGAATGCCGCACACGATAACTCGATCGCGTGCGGCTTTTTATTGGCCTTGACCTCGCTGCTATTGTTCGGCCATGGCGCCGTGCATGCCACGACCCATCATGACACCTGCCATCATGCCCCGTCCCATCATGCCGCCGTTCTTCATCATGGCCTCTTGCTCGGCAATCATGCCGCGTTGGGCAAGATCGGTCACTTCGGCGGCGTGATCCTGAAGGGCTTTGACGGCGCCCGCATCAGCCGACGTCTGGGTGACGACGACTCCCTTGTCGGTCGTCTCATAAGTGGTCTTGATCTTGTCGTTGTCGCGAAAGATCGAATGCAGAGCCGGGCTTTCGATCGGCAGACCCGGATCGCGTCCTTCATCGACCCGCTTGCCCATGTCGGCAACGTGCTTCTTGATCGTCGCCGCGACCTGGGGATCTTCCGATTCCGTGACCGTGCGAATGCCGTCCGGGAGATTCGTCACGCTGCGTTTGATGCTGGCATGATTGAACAGCAGGCCGTGAATGTCGCTGCGCTCATCCATGGTGGCGTTGCCGCCCATCATCGCCATCATGCCGCCGCCCATTCGACCGCGCATGCCGTCCATCTGGCTCTGCATTTGTCCTTGCATTGCCGGACCCATTTGGCCGCGCATTCCACTCATTCCGCCCGGACCCATGTGGCCGGAACCCATGCCGCCCTGACCTATGCCACCGAAACCACGGCCATGCATGTATCCGGGTCGGAAGCCGGCCGGGCCGTGGCCGCCCGACTGCGCGAAAGCCCAGCCGCCGATGAACAAGGTGGCGGCGGCGATGCCGCCGATGACCAATGTTTTCTTTTTCATCTGAATCTCCAATGGCTGGGCAACAGAAATCCCGTTGCTTGGGAGCATTGGAGCGGCCCGGTTTCACCCAAGTTTTTCAGGATCAGGGCTTTTTGTGACAAAGTTTGTCAGGCGCGGCGGCAGCCACAATTCGACACATATTTCGCAAAACCGGCCGCGGGCCTTGGTCTATATTGCCGCCATGCAAGACGGACCGCATATCCTGATCGTCGATGATCACCGCGAGATTCGCGATCTGGTGTGCCGCGCGCTGACCAAGGATGGCTTCCGGGTCAGCACGGCGGCGGACGGACGCGCCATGCACAAAGTCCTGGCCGACGGCCGGATCGACCTCATCCTGCTCGATCTCATGCTGCCGGGCGAGGACGGCCTAACGCTCTGTCGGACGCTGCGCGCCGAATCGAACATCCCGATCATCATGCTGACCGCCAAGGGCGACGAGATCGACCGCGTCATCGGCCTGTCGATGGGCGCTGACGATTATCTGTCAAAGCCGTTCGGCAGCCGAGAACTGATCGCGCGCATCAAAGCCGTACTGCGCCGCAGCCCGGACAAGGCCGGCGACGCTGAGCCGCACGCAAAGAGTTTCCATTTCGACCGCTGGAGTCTGAACACCGGCGCCCGCGCGCTGCTGCGCGATGACGGCGTCAACGTGCCGCTGAGCACCGGCGAATACGATCTGCTGATGGCCTTGGTTGAGCGCCCGCAACGCGTGCTCAATCGCGATCAACTGCTCGATCTGGCGCGCGGCCGTGCGGCGACGGGCCTTGACCGCAGCATCGACACCCAAGTCAGCCGCCTGCGCAAGAAACTTGAGCGCGATCCCGGCGACCCGCAACTCATCAAAACGGTATGGGGCGGCGGCTACGTGTTCACGCCTGCCGTGGCCCGCAAATGACAAGGCTTCTGCCCAAAGGCCTGTTCGGCCAGACGCTGCTGGTCTTGGTCGCTGGTCTGGTGGTGTCGCTGATCGCGGGCTCGTGGATCTACTCACTCGACCGCGAGCAGGCGGTTCGCGCCGTCGGCGGACTTTCCGCCGCGCAGCGCATCACCAACCTCACCAAGCTGGTGCAGGACACCCCACCCGAATGGCGCGACCGGATTGTGGCCGGCTTGAGCGATCAGAACTTTCGCGTCTCAATTTCGGCCCGGCCGCCCGCGATCGTTTCGAACGCCGAAGACGCGGCGGTGGCCCGGGCGATCAAGGATTTTCTGGTCGATCAACTGTCGCTCGGGCCACAACGGCTACCGCGCGTGTCGGCATCGCCGCTGGGCGGCCCGATGTTCGGCGGCATGGGTCCGATGACGGGACCCGGCCCGATGATGCACGGTTTCGGCGGATACGGCGGCTTCCGCGATTTGCAGGTCGCGGTCCCTCTCGCCGACGGCCAATGGCTCTCGTTCGCGACCGCTTTGCCGGAGATCGGCGCGACATTCTCGCCGCAGTTTCTTCTGTCGATGGTCATCATGGCGATCGTGATTTTCGCCGTCTCATTCTTGGCGGTGCGCCGTGTGACGGCGCCGCTCGCCGCAGTGTCGGTCGCGGCCGAACGGCTCGGCAACGACCTGAATGCGCCACCGATGCCGGAGACCGGCACGGTCGAAACGCGTCAGGCGGCGCGCGCGTTCAACACCATGCAGGCCCGCTTGCGCGGCCTGATCGAAAACCGGACACGAATGCTCGCGGCAATCTCGCACGACCTGCGCACGCCATTGACGCTGTTGCGCCTACGCGCCGAAAACGTTGAAGACGCACAAGAGCGTGAGAAAATGCTGGCCAGCATCGCGGAGATGGACTCGATGATCGGCGAAACCCTGCAGTTCGCCCGTGACGAGGCGGCGACCGAAGTACGGCGGCCCACAGACATCGCGGCGCTTGTCCAGAGCACAGTCGATGACATGTCCGACGCCGGCATGCCAGTCGATATGCAGCCGATTGACTCGATTGTGTATGGCTGTCGGCCCAATGCCTTGAAGCGTGCGATTCGCAACCTGATCGACAATGCGGTCAAATATGGTCAGACGGCGCGCGTGACGATTGAAACGACGCCGAAAACCGTCGAAATTACCGTTGACGACCGCGGCCCGGGAATTCCTGAACAAGAGCTCGCCCGCGTGTTCGATCCCTTCTACAGACTTGAACAATCACGAAGCCGCGAGACCGGCGGCGTCGGCCTCGGTCTGGCCATCGCCCAGTCTATCGTTCAGGCACAACGTGGCGAACTTGTACTCAGCAATAGGTCGGCCGGCGGCCTTCGCGCCCGGATCGTATTGCCTCGGTGAAAGATTGTTCACAGGCTGGATCGAAAGGTATCCACCTAGGTCATCGCAATGCTCACGTGCCACCGCACGGTGTATTCAAGTCGAGCCTTAGCCGACCAACTGCCGGCGGCAGTGGAGGCCAATTCGGCCTGCACCGACATACACTCATAATTCTGAGTTATGTTCGGTCGTCCTCAAATTCAGCAGAGCATCCATAGATAGGATGCTCATTTACTTTTTTCGAAATCGCACGCCCTCACCCGAATGCTCTGACGCGGCGAAGAACTCGACGCCGTAAACATCCTCCAACACACGCTGCAGATCTCGAAGCACCTTCAGCCGGCGCGGATCCATTTCCTCACTGTCGTCCGCTTCAATCTTAGTAATTGTTTTCTGGGTCACGCCCGCCTTCTCAGCCAACGCTGCTTGACTAATTCCAATCAAACCGCGCGCCGCCCGAATAAGGCGGGGCGAGGGCCAGATTTTCGACGTCTTTACCATTTGTTAAGCATGCCCGCCACTTCGTACGGTTTTTAGTACCGAAGTTCTTGTAAATCAAATCCGCGGACCTTATTGGTTATATATTATAACCGAAAATGAGCCGCTCGTGGACTATCTCAACTACATCTCAAGCCATCGTTGGCGACAGCACCCTGCCCGGCTCGCAGAGCTTGAGGCCGCCGACTTCCGCTGCCGGGTTTGCAATGACGACGGCGCCGGCAGCGCACTCGAAGTCCATCACCGCACCTACGCAAACCTCTTCAACGAACAAGTGGGCGATCTCACCGCGCTGTGCAGGACCTGCCATCGCGTCGTGACCGACCATTTGCGCCGTGTCCGTTTTGGCCAGCGTCAACCGAGTCACGCGAACATCCGCACTGCGCTGGACAACCCATCCTCACTTTTTGACCCAACCGCCAAGGAGGCAATCTGATGTCTACTAAAACTCTCCGCGTTCGTCTGAGCGGCGAACGTCCGCTCCTGATGCACAGCGCTCGGCTTGCCGATCCGCTCGATCCGATCACGGTCGAACTCGACCGCCTGACGCGCAAGCGCGACAAGACCACCGCCGACCACGAGCAAATCTCCAAGGTCGAGTGGCATGGCGGCCTCTGGCTGAGCGATGGCAAGCCGTGCATTCCCGCGGAAGCGATCGAGTCCGCCTTCGTCACCGCCGCCAGGACCCGCCGCAAGGGCCCGCAGGCCAAGGCCGGCTTCTTGTGCAAAGTGTCGCCGCTCCTGGAATACGAAGGGCCGACGGACTTGGTGTCGTTGTGGAACGACAAGCACTTCCAGTTCCGCTTCCCGGTCTCGGTCAATAGCTCGAAGGTGATGCGCACGCGGGCGCGCTTCCCGACCTGGCACGTCACCGCCGAGGTCGAGTTCCTCCCGAGCCTGCTCAATCGCAACGATGTCCTGGAGATCTTCGAGATCGCCGGCTTCCGCGAAGGCCTGGGCGACTGGCGTCCGAAGTTCGGCAAGTTCTCGGTGACGCCGATCCACTAATCACGGCACCGCGTGGCGGGGCGTGGCCCGGCGAGGCATCGCACGGCCCGGCGTGGCGAGGCAGGGCGAGAGCCCCTGAAAAGGGGCTGCTCCACAATCTTCAAGTCGGAAGAGACGCCCCGCAAGGGGTCCAACGGCGAGAGCTTTGTAATGCGTAAGCAAATAGTCGAAACCATTGGTGCGGGACGGGCTGCGCCGAATCCCGAAGACCGGTCGGCGGATCGCCGTCGGCCGGCCGGCAAACCGGCGAAAGCAAGCAAACGGGTACAGTCGCCATGGCCGTTCAATGTGGACGACGTCACGACCCTGGAATGGTGGCGCACGATGCCGGCCGATCATCTCAGCGACGTCGAGCGCCGTCATCTCGGCGCCACCTTGGAAAAGATCTGCATACTGAAAGATCACCGATGGCTGTCTGCTTTGGGGGGAGACGCTGCAGCGAGCATCGCCATCGCGATCGGAGCCATGCCCACCGATCAGGTGACTCTCGAAGTGGACCTGGCCATGTCGGCCTTGGCGCTCTGCGCGCTGGACGGCAGCGCCGGCGCCGCCCTGGTCTTGGCGCATGTCCTGCGGCGCACCCCGCTCGATCACCCTTTTGGTACTGATCTTTCAGCGTCGTGGCTGGCGCTCAACCTTTGCCGCGCCTTGACGGCGAAACGGCACTCCGCCCTGCCGCGCCGCGGTTCAGGAAAATCGAACGCGCCCAACAACGGGCAGACCTTTCCTGGCCTGCCGGTGTCGGCATGAAGGTTCAGATCTTTTCCGATCTTCATGCCGACGTCGCCCGACCGCAGCCGATCGCGGTGGCGCCGGACGTCGACGCGGTCATCGTCGCCGGCGACACATGTGAAGGCGCGGAAAGCGGCTTTGCTCGCCTCCGCAAAAACCTACCGATGCAAATCCCCATTATCGCCGTGCTTGGCAATCATGAGTTCTACCGGCGCTGCTGGTCGGATGAACTTGCGCTGGCGCGTGCTGCTGCCCCGCTCTACGGCATCCATCTTCTGGAAAACGACACCGTCGTCATGGGCAACGTGCGGTTCGTCGGCGCCAGTCTGTGGACCGACTACGCTTTGTTCGGCGAACACAATTTGCCGCGCGCCATGCTCGTCGCTGGGGGCGGTCTCAACGACCATAAGAGGATCAAGTGGTCGAAACAGCCATGGCGTCGGTTCCGGCCACAGGAGGCGTTGCTTTTGCACAAGCGCTCGCGCACCTTTATCGAGACGACGCTGGCGGCGCCCTTCGACGGCGCCACGGTCGTGGTGACGCACCACGCCCCTCACCCGGGCTCTATCCATTCTCGTTACAAGTCTGACCTCCTGACCGCCGCCTACGTCTCGGACCTGGCGGCTCTGATCGAGGCGGGCCGGCCCCATCTCTGGGTCCATGGGCATGTGCACGAGAGCTTCGACTACATGGTCGGCGCTACTAGGGTGGTCTGCAATCCCCATGGTTATGGCACTGAAAACTCTCGGTTCGACCCGGCGCTGGTGGTGGAGATCGGGTCATGACGCGGGTGCAAATGCTGGCATCATCACCCAGGCCGCTTGCCGAGGTACTGGTCGACGCCATGCGTGCTAGCGGAAATTCCCCGTTCGAGCTTCGAACATTAGCATCCGACGATGACGACGACCAGCCTCAGTATCAGCTGCGCCTTGAGGATAACGACGAAGGCGGCGTCGACAGCGGGTCGGCCCGCATCTTGCGGCCGGACGAGGTCGCCGTCGCCGTTCTGCTGGGTCAGGCACTCGACCGGAACCGCGATGTGCTGGCCAAGATCCGGGACCGTGACATGGTGGCGATTATCGAGGTCCCGAGTGACGACTATATCGACATCGTCGAGCGAATATTTAAACGTTTCGTCCTCGGAGTTGACGCGCCGGTGCTTGACGGCGACGGCTTATCGCTGCTGCACAGCGGCGTCGCAGCGCGATGGACGGCCGCCATTTTTAGGCGCCGCGACGAAGGTAAGTCGAAAAAGAGGGAGTTCAGCGGCAACGCCGAGCTGGCGGCAGCGATTCAACAGCGCTGTGCAATCATCGGTATTGCCACCGAACCCGATCGCCTGCTTCCGCAGAATTTGGTTCGGATGTCAGAACATCGCTTTGTTTTGGGAACGATCGACGGTTCGACGATCGCCGCAGTGATTGAGGCGATTACGGGCCGCGCTCCTGACGCAGGCGAAGCCGCGCTTATCCGCGGCGCGACCCTGGAGATCTTAAACATCGCGGTCCGGGCCGACTTCGGCGCCGATCGCTCTGTAGCCCGGCTCCAACATCTTGTTGGTCGCATTGACCGCGATGTGGACACTGGCCCCCTGCTGTCCGACATGCACGGGCTGGGCGCCGCCAAGTCGTGGGGCATGGCCCTGATCCAGGATCTGCGTGACTACGCCGGCGGCCGGCTGGCATGGGGCGATGTCGACAAGGGTTGCCTGCTCACCGGCGCGCCCGGCACCGGCAAGACCTCCTTCGCGCGGGCCCTCGCGAGAGAGGCGAATGTCCATTTCATCGCCACCAGCTACGCCCAATGGCAAGCTCATCGCGAGGGTCACTTGGGCCACGTGACGCAAGCCATCCGCAAGGCCTTTTCCGAGGCCTTGCTTCAGAGCCCTTCGATTCTGTTCATCGATGAAATCGATACGATTCCCGCACGTGGCACAGGCAAGTGGAACGACGACTGGTGGACTTCGATCACCAACACGTTGCTGGAGTGCCTCGACGGGTTCGAGCGACGTGAAGGCGTCGTCGTTATCGCTGCGTGTAACGATCCGGCGCGGCTCGACCCCGCGTTGGTGCGTCCGGGACGTCTCGACCGCCATATTGAGATTCCGCTGCCCGATGTTCCTTCGCTAATCGGCATTTTCCGCACCCATCTTGCCACCGATCTGGCCGACGTCGACCTGCGCGAAGTGGCGCTGGCCGCTCGCGGCGGCACCGGCGCCGACGTCGAACGCTTTGTGCGCGAAGCACGGCGGCGCGCTCGCCTCGCCAACCGCCCGATCAACCGGGCTGACCTCCTCGTCGCCGTACGCAATGGTCAGCCAGAATGGCCTGCTGATCTGCGCCGCCGGATCGCCTACCATGAATCCGGACACGCCATTGCCTTCCTGGCCCTCGGCATCGCCGACCCCCAAGCGTTGTCTATCGGTGGCAGCGGCGGCCTTGCCGAAAGCGACCTCGGAGAAATGCGCGCGATTACTCGTTCCCACCTGGAGAATTTCATTGTCGCGCTTCTCGCGGGGCGCGCCGCCGAAGAACTCATCTTCGGCGAGGTAACCGCAGGCGCCGGCGGCAGCGAGGGGAGCGATCTGGCACGCGCCACGGCGCTGGCGACACGTCTGGAGACAGCTTACGGCCTTGGAGCGCTCGGGCTGGTCTGCATGGCCGGTGGCGTGAACGAACGGGACCTGCTTCTGCTCGACACGCTGCGTTCGGCAGTCGGAGGCACCATCGATCGCGCCTATGCGGCGGCGCTCGACCTTCTCCGCCAGAACCGGCACGCGCTGGAGGCCCTTGCCACTGCCTTATTCGCCGGCGGTTATCTCGATCGGATGGATATTCAGGCGATCCTGGTTCATTCGCCGCTTGCGGCCCAAACCTTGGTGGCATCGCCGACAATCCTGCCCACTGAAACTCTCACGACGCCGGGCGAAGATACGCCTATCGCCGACGTCCCGCCCTCCAGCTCAACCTTCAAGAATCAGGCATAGATGTCGCTATGAATATTCATGCTCCGTCCGTGATATCTCAAACGCCAACCAATGCTGACGACGCCGAACGGCTGGCGCGCCAGCTTGAGGCAACCGGCAACTACAAAATCCTCCGTCGCCTGGTCCCGAGAAGTCCGACGCCGACGCCCGCCGGCTATACCGGCAAGATCGGTATCATCCTCGATTTTGAGACGACAGGACTCGACCCGACGAAGGATGAGGTCATCGAGGTCGCCATGGTCAAATTCTGGTATTCGGAAGCTGACGAGATCACCGGCGTCAGCGATGTTTTCCAATCCTACAGTGAACCGTCAGTCCCCATCCCGGCCTTGGTCACAGACCTAACCGGCATCACCAACGAAATGGTCGCCGGCCACCGGCTCGATATCGCCGCGCTGGAGGCATTTGTTTTCGACGTCAACATTGTCATCGCCCATAACGCCGGGTTCGACAGGAAATTCGCCGAGCGGCTATCACCAACCTTCAAGCATAAGCACTGGGCCTGCACCCAGACCGAGATCGACTGGCGTAAGCTCGGCTTCGGTGGCGCAAAGCTCGGTTATCTCCTGGCCGATATCGGATATTTCCACAATGCGCATCGCGCCATCGACGATTGCCATGCCCTCGTCGAGCTCCTGTCTTATCCACTGCCGGCGGCAGCCCGGTCGGTATTTACCGAACTGCTCGACTGCGCACGTCGAACGACGGTCCGCGTCTGGGCGCAAGGCTCACCTTTCGACTTGAAAGACACGCTGAAGGCCCGCGGCTATCATTGGAACGACGGATCGGACGGACGTCCAAAGTCCTGGTTCATCGACGTCGCCGAAGACAAGCGCGACGCCGAGCTTAACTACCTGAAGAAAGTAATCTACCAGCGCGAAGCCGATATCGAATGCCGGGCAATGACCGCGCTCGAACGATTTTCCGATCGCGGATAAGGTCCATTATGGAATATTTTCTGCTTTTGCGACTATTCTTCCGCAGTCTGCTCTCATATGCAACACGACCGAATCCACTCATATTTGCGGTCTGCCAATACCCGCTTCAACTAAGGAATGTTCGTAGCGCCAACTTGCACAACCACCTGACTAACGGGCTATCCAATGGCTGCAACATAACGGATCTGCCGAACTCGCTCTGCCCTGAGACGGCTCTCGCAACCGCAGCGATGTCTTACTGACAGAGTGATTTCATCCGCGCAAAATGATGAGCGTCCAATTTCTCCATAAGAGCAAACATCGACCACGCCGCGTCCCGAATCTCTTCGATCGTCATCGAAGAAAACGCAATGATGTCGTCTAGGTTGTCACCGTGCGACTCCAATTCGGCCAACCTAAGAAGAGCATTGATGCGCGCTTGGTCGAGACCGCAATCCTGCACCATTCGGTGCCTAAGTTTGTTACCCACGCCATCAGGCCCTGGGTTTTTAAAGTGCAGAAAAAGCTCCAGAATCTTGCGTAGAACGTTTGGTAGCGTATAGCCTAAGTATGGGTTGTCAGGTTCCATTTCGACAAACTTGAACACCAACGAACATAGGTAGCGGTACTCAGAATCGTAGTCCCTTAACAACTTCGGTAGAGCTTTGATCGCCGCGCTTCTGACTGATGGCGACACTGGGGTCGTTTTCAGAAAAAACAGTGCAGCAGTCGGTACTTTGTCGGGCTTGTTGGCGTCCGCGAGCTTAGACCTAAGCCATTTCTTCGTTTCGTTCATAAATTGCAGGTTATGGGTGAGAATGATGACCTGTGCGGCGTCTTCTAACGCCAGACGAAGCAGATTGAATGCGTAGTTGAGGGCTTTGCTATCAAGGCTAGAAATCGGGCCGTCTATGATGGCAATGAGGTCCTTTTTCTTTCGACCGTCTTCCTCCAGCTTGGACAGGAAATAGCAAATTGCGAGTGCCGTCTTTTCACCCTCGCTCAACGGGCCTAAGATAGGTGTCCCGTTACGTTGTATTTTATAGCCTTCCTCGACCGCAGCTAGGCTGAGCTCTGAGTGACCGAGATAGATCGCCAGCAGCTTATTGATTGGCTCGATCGCCAAGTTATGCGCGCGAAGTCGCTGGCGCGCTCCGTCCAACTTCATCTGAAGCGTTCGCACCAGCGCCGTGCGAACCTTAAATTCGTTCGTTGCTCTGCCCAGTTCGGCCGTTAGTTCATCATAGCGCGCTTTGCCTTCCAGTAGGTGGTGAATTTTGAGTGCACCCGCGGCCTCGGCTTTTCTGCTCAAATCGCGACGCCTTTTCATTGTGCGCCTCAATATGAGTGTTTGCCTGCTCGATAAGATCGTGCAACAGGGTTTCTTGGCGTCGCGCTTCCACTAAGTCGATTAGCGAGACGTCGATCGCAATGTTGGGGGCACGTAGCTTTGCATCCAGAGGTCCGCGGACCTGTGTCAGAATCATGTGCAAGGCGGATGTGCAGGCGATCAATTGCTCGCGCGCCGCGCCATACTTATCAGCCACGCTCGCGTCCAGAGCGACGGCGGCCGGCAACCGCAGCTGAAATTTGTCTATTTCGTCAAAGTATTCCGCCCTAGCTTCGTGCAGTGACTGCACCATTTCGATGGTTTTCTCAAAGCGAGCATCAATACTGGCTCGCAGGGCGTCGGCACGTTCGCCAGTAAAATTGTTTCCGCAAAAAAGGCAGTTCTCCATAGAGTGGGACGTATGGTAATCGAGGCCTTCCTTCACCCACTTGAGCATCTCCGCATGCTGCTTCAATTCATCAAGCGCAGCCGCCGCGAAACACTCCATGCAAACAGCTTTGATCTGACCAAAATAGGCTGACAATTCGACGGGCAGGCCTTCGATTGGTGCGACTGTGCTCGCGGCAGAGGTTCGGTTTATCAACTCCTTCTTGGCTTTTATCTGTGCATCCCCGAGCGGTTGTTGAGCCGCTAGGTTGATGGAGCTGTAGTCGTGCTCAAGCTGCGTCGCGACATACCGTCTTCCGAGGTTCAATTCATTTGCTATGAGGCGCGCCAGGTCTCTCTTAAATTCAGTGAGCTCACTAGTAAGAGAAGCTTGTTGGGTTTCCGCCGTTTGCTGCGCACGCTTTCTGCGGTCAAGTCTCTCGGTGGCCCGATCGACATACTCTGATAAGCGCGCCTGTTCCTGACCGATAAAGTATACAGGGCTCGCCTGTCCCTCACGCCATCTCAGGTTTTCTTCTATGAAGTCCTCATTGAACACAACAATGGTGGGATTTTTTACACCGTTACACGATGCATCCGTGAAATCAGGCCCTTCCGTGCAGCAAATTGAAAACTCACAATCTTCCGGCAACAGGGCCGATTTAGCGCCTTGCTCAATAGAGCGAAGGATGCGGGACAACGTAGTTTTTCCGCAGCCGTTGAACCCGTAGATCAGGTTAAACCGACGAAAGTCGGGGACATCCGCTGTATGGGTATATTCTGCAAATACACCCGCGCGGTGGAGCGATTGAAAATTTTTGACCAGCGCCGCCATAAAGCAATCCAAACATCTGCGCTATTGGCTAAAATTTTCAACCAGTGGTAACTATAGCTAGTGTGTTTAGGCGAGGCAACATGGACGAATCCAAAAGCCATATGGCGCCCGATGACGCTGGAGAAAACGCCGAGAAAAGACCGTCCGTCTCCATTGCGGCGGAGATAGCCCCCAGTTTCACCTATGCCTCGTTCCAAAACGCAATTCCGGTCTTAAAGTCGATCCGCGTCGAAAATCCCACGCCCGACAACTTTGAGGGCTGTGTCGTTGAATTGTCGGCAAGCCCGACATTCTTGCGGCCGAAGACGTGGACAATCGATCGCCTGATAGCTGGCGATCTATTGAGCCTTACGGATCGCAAGGTAGACCTCGACGCCGGATACCTTGCCGGTCTGAATGAAGCAGAACGCGGCAGTGTGGCGTTACAACTTAAATGTCGTGGCAAAGTTCTTGCTGAACTTTATGTACCCGTCCGTTTACTAGCCCGCGACGAGTGGGGTGGAACGGAAGATATGGCGCAATTGTTGCCGGCCTTCGTCATGCCCAACGATCCGGCAATCAGTAAAATATTGCGCACAGCGGCCGACAGTCTAGCGAACCACGGCTATCCCTCCGGCATGGACGGCTACCAGAGCGGTGACCCTCGGCGCGCCTATATGATTCTAGGCGGAATCTACGCCACCGTCGCAGGTCAATCACTGCATTACGCCGAACCGCCGGCTAGCTTCGAAAGCCGGGGGCAGAAGATCAGGCGGCCCGACGCGATAGCCCGCGATGGTCTCGCCACCTGCCTCGATACAAGCCTGCTGTTTGCCGGCGCGCTGGAAGCCGCAGGACTGAACTCAATCGTGATCATGTTCAAAGGCCACTCGACCGCCGGCGTTTGGTTGACCAAGCGAACTCTGCCGAGATCAATAGAGACTGACGCCACCGAGATCAGGAAGTCAATCGCGGCCCACGAACTGATCGTCTTTGAGACAACCGGAGTAACGCATAGACCGCCGATGACACTGGACAATGCTCGTCGGCTGGCCGAACAGCGGCTTGAAGAATCCGACGCATCTTCGTTCTTGGCCGCCATTGACATTAATCGTTGTCGCAGCAGCGGAATCACGCCGCTGGCTTCGCATCAGGCCGCATCGGATACAGCGCCCAAAAGTGACGCGGCGTCGACAAAAATATCTTTACCGTTACCACCCGAACTCGGTGCAATGCCGGCCGAAACTGTCGAAGAGAAGCCAACCACTGCAACCGGCCGGATCGACCGCTGGCAGCGTAAGCTATTGGATTTAACTTTACGCAACCGCCTTTTAAACTTCACAGAATCTAAGAAGGCAGTGCCGTTTCTCTGCCCCGATATAGCCGATCTTGAAGACCGCCTTGCCAACCGGGCCGCCATTCGCCTGATTTCGCTACCGGAACAAAACCCTTTGGGTGAACGCGACGCTGCCTTGTTTCGCGAGACACGCGGGCACGATCTCAACCGGACCTTTGCTGCCGAAGCGCTCCAGCGCGACGAGCTTCCCTCGCCTCTTGAGCAGCGCGAATTGGAAGCTCGGCTTATTGCGCTGCACCGGCAGGTCAAGAACGATCTCGCCGAGGGCGGTACCAATACTCTCTACATGGCCATTGGCTTTCTGCGCTGGAAAAAGAAACCTGACGACGAACGCGGTTACCGCGCCCCGCTTCTATTATTGCCTGTCAAACTCGATCGCCGCAGTGCTTCATCGAGATTCAGTCTCCTCTATCATGAGGATGAACCCCGATTTAATGCGACGCTCCTTCAGTTTCTCGAGCGCGATTTCAACATATCGCTTTCCCAGTTCCAAGGCCCTCTACCGCTCGATAACGATGGTATAGATGTCCCCCTACTGCTCGACAGAATGCGACGGGCGGTCCGGGATGTTCCCGGCTTCGAGGTCGTGGACGAAACGGCGTTGTCGACATTTTCCTTCGCAAAATACCTGATGTGGAAGGATTTGACCGAGCGGACCGACGTGCTACGCCAGAATCGCGTCGTCAAACACCTAATCGATACCCCCGACCGGGTCTTCGACACGCAAGGCAGTTCCTTCCCGAACGAATGCGAAATCGATCGCAACTATGCGCCCGTCGATATCGTGACGCCATTGCCGGCCGATTCCTCGCAGATCGCTGCAAGCCTCGCGGCCGCAGAAGGCAAGGATTTCGTCGTCGTCGGGCCGCCTGGCACCGGAAAAAGTCAAACCATCGCCAACATGATCGCGAACTGCCTTGCAGCCGGGAAGACAGTATTGTTCGTTGCGGAAAAAACCGCCGCACTCGATGTCGTCTATCGCCGGCTTCGCGAACATGGCCTCGGCGACCACTGTCTAGAACTTCATTCGAACAAAGCCGACCGTCGGCATTTTCTTGGTCAGCTTAAGAATGCCTGGGACAACGGCGGCCAAACTACTGCGTCCGAGTGGGTCACAATCAATGGCAAACTCAAAATTCGCCGCGACGAACTGAATGCTTACGTCGACGCTCTTCATCGCAAGGCCGCCAATGGCCTCACTGCCTTCAAGGCCATGGGAATAGCGCTGTTTGGCAAAGACCGGTACGCGCCGGCCATCTCTTGGCCATCTCAAAACAGTCATGACCGCGACCGCTACGCCAAGTTGGAAGACCTCGCCAAAAGACTTGGTCTGACCTTCGCTGCCGTTGAAAGGACTCCCGCCCTCGAAGCCATTAACGTCAAAGAATGGTCTTTCGCCTGGCAAGAGCGGCTGATGGCTACCGCGCGATCCTTGCAGGCGGCGACTGAGAATCTTCGCGCAGTTCTCGAAAGCTTTCGTATCGAACTTGGGCTTCCCCCGCTCGACGACACAAACCTCGACGGGCTGAAGCGTTTTTCCGCCTTTGCCCAATCCATACTATCGAGTGCGGGAAAGGAATTTACGATCATTTTCGACCGTGAATTCGATCGACTGCACGATTCACTGGCCGCCCTCGACGGCGCGATCTCAACATTCCGGACCAATGAAGCCGCACTTTCGGCGCCTTACCGCCGGGATGAATTGGTTCGCGTACCGGTTGATGATCTTGAACAGCAATGGCGGCTGGCCAACGCAGCATTCTGGCCAAAGTCATGGTTTGGTATCCGCAAGACTCGCAAGCTTTTGAAGTCATATGCCTCAGGCGGCAAGCCAGATCCGGCTGTAGATTTGCCAATTATCCGAAAACTGCAGGTGTCCCACGCTTCTGTGTCCGAAAACATGCTGGCTAGCCGCTCGGCCCGCTTCGCTGGGCTAGACACGGACACCTCAAACTTTTCTGCGTTCCTGGCCACTGCGACAGAACTTCGAACATCACTTTTGCAGCTAGCCCGCCTCACCGGCGAAGTGCAAAGCATCGCGGCTCGCGTCGCCGCCGTCTTGGCTGAACCGGGAAAAACATCGCTACACGAACTATCAGATCGTTACCTCGCCGCGCTGAAGGATTTCGTCGTTGCGATCAAAGCCTTTGGCGATTCAGCGGGACGCCCGCCGATCAATCCAGAAAGCCCGACGCTTCTCAACGACGCCTCTGAAGTTGCGCATGGTATCGAGCAGGCGCGCCACCTACTTCGCAATTGGTCTTCTTGGTGCGAAGTCCGCGACCTAGCGCAGGCACAAGGGTTGGCGCCGCTGGTCGCCGATCTCGTCTGCGGCGCCGTCGTACCCGAACAATCACTCGAAGCGTTCCATCTGGCATATGCGAGATGGTGGTTGCCGCTCGCCATCGACGCCGAGCCGGTCCTTCGCAATTTTCGGCGCTTTCATCATGAAAACGCAATCGAGGAGTTCCGCGCGCTCGACGATATGGCGAGACAACATGCGACGGCGCGGGTTACCAGCGCCATCGCCCACGATCTGCCGCCAAGCACCGAGGTGCCTCGCAGGTCCGAACTTGGTCTGTTACGCCATCAGATGGAATTGCAAAGGCCTAGCCGCGCAATCCGGGAAATGATAGCTGGGATGCCGCAGAGTTTTACTAAACTCGCGCCTTGCTTGCTAATGTCGCCATTGTCGATCGCCCAATATCTTCCGCCGGATCAAGCACTTTTCGATGTCGTCATATTCGACGAGGCATCTCAGATCACGACTTGGGATGCAGTTGGAGCCATCGCGCGCGGCCGCCAAACAATTATTGTCGGAGATCCGAAGCAACTTCCGCCGACTAATTTTTTTGGTCGCAACGATACCGATGACGACGATACTGAAGTCTACGAACAGGATCTCGAAAGCATTCTAGACGAGGTCAAAGCCTCCGGCCTGCCGATCCACGATTTACGCTGGCATTACAGAAGCAGACACGAATCGCTAATCGCCTTCTCCAATTGGCATTATTACAAAAATAAGCTGGTCACCTTTCCGTCGCCCGTGACCGACGACAAAGCAGTCTCCCTAAGACATGTAAAGGAAGGGGTTTATGACCGTGGCAAAAGCCGGACGAATCGGCCGGAAGCTCAAGCGGTTGCCCGCGACGTTGCGGGCCGCCTGCAGCAATGGCTGAAGCTACCTGAAGAGAAGCGCCCGACGATCGGAGTCATCACCTTTAACAGCCAACAGCAAGGCCTCATCCAGGATTTACTTGACGACGAGCAACGCGCCAATCCGGAACTTGAATGGTTCTTTTCAGAAGACCGTATCGAACCCGTCATCGTCAAGAATCTCGAAAATGTGCAGGGCGACGAACGTGATGTTATTTGCTTTTCCATTACATTCTGCAAAGACGCAACCGAAAAGCTAACGATGGATTTTGGTGCAATCAATCGACCCGGCGGAGAAAGGCGCCTGAACGTTGCAGTTACCCGCGCCCGCGAGGAGTTGGTGGTATTTTCCGGCATTACGGCCGACCAGATTGACCAAGGGCGGACGAAGGCCACAGGCGCACACCATCTCAAAGCCTTCCTCGACTACGCCGAACGCGGGCCGATCGCCTTGCCGGCGCAGGACGCCGGTTCGCAAGGATCGCTTGAATCTCCGTTCGAAGAAGCCGTCGCCACCGAGCTAGAACGAAAGGGTTGGCAGGTCATCCCTCAAGTTGGCGTCTCGGGATTTCGTATCGACATAGGTATCAAACATCCGGATCGCGCGGGCGCCTATTTGGCTGGTATCGAATGCGATGGAGCAACCTACCACAGTGCTCCGATTGCCCGCGATCGCGACAAAGTCCGGGAACAGGTTCTGCGCGGATTGGGCTGGGAAATCCTGCGGGTTTGGTCGACCGAATGGTGGTTTGACCAGACGGGTTCAATGGACCGTCTCCATAACGCGCTTCAGGGATTGCTAGAGGCGAGCAGGCCTAAAACATCTGGTCATATCGACTAAGAAACTTACCCTCCACTTTGAGATTTCGGTCGAGCGAAACGAATTTCAACTTGACGCGAGACACCTTTAATAAGCGGCTGCTTCTAGCCGGATTTCAAAGCCGTAACTCGGGGCGAGGGTACAGAGCCGCCGAGATAGTAGCCTCTTAGAGGCAGCATTAGGTGGCCGACCACGTGCGACAGTACAGAGGCGAGCCTGAGATCACCTAAAATCTGCGCGGTCTTTTGCCGTCAAAATCAGATCTGTCGGGCTTTCGCTACAGGCAATGGCGGGGCGAGTGGGTTTCGAACTTAAAACACGGTTTGCCATTTTCTGCCGTATCGACGCTTGTAGCCCCATGTAGCTCCCGAGGCGGTTTTGCCAATAAAAATCGAAATGCGCTCGGGCTACAAACTGGAAATTCTCATTTAGTTTCATGGCGATCCCGAGAGGAGTTGAACCGCCGACCTTCGGTTTAGGAAACCACTGCACTGTACATCGTACCTAGTCGCTTCAACGCCGCTCCGCTCACTGGGTTAACCGATCTCGAGCGATGCCGAACCCTGTCGCCCCGACCCGACTCGACCCGGACACGCCCCCCGGTATGGCCAGCGCCGAGCCCACCCATCGCCGCAGGACGACGAGTGGTGTGGCGCTGTGCTGCCCGTTATCGGCTGCAACACTGCCGAGACACGGTTGAGGGCGGTTCGATCAGCCGACAGGCGGGCCAAAGGCCGGCTTGGACGAAGCGGTCGCCGCTAGGCGGCGGGTACGGAGGCAGGCGTCGGTTCGAGCGCTGCCAGCCGTTCGCGCAGAGCTTCGCACTCCGCCTCGGCCGCCCGGCGCCGCTCCACTTCGGCGCCGTAGCGTTGCGCGAGAATGGCGGCGTCCCGCTGCAGGGCTCGGTACGGCTCGGCGTAGCGCTCCCAGCCACGTCGGCGGGCGTCGTCCTCAATGAAAATGCGCTTATACTCGATTTCATCGAGCATGCGCTCCTCCTTCGCTGCCATGGCTCGCTCCATCTGATGCTGCCGGCGGCTCACTCGCTGGCGCCTGGGTCCGAAGCGGTCGTGCCGGAAAAATTCGCCGACGTCGCGATGGAAGACGTTTTGCCATTCCCGCATTCCCTGGCGATAGGCCCGCTCCCTCTGCTTCAGCCCAGCGCCCGCCGCCGCGGCCGCGACCTTGGCGCGGCGGCCGGGATGGATCGCGTTGATGTCGAGCCGTCCGTCGTCCCCTAACTCAGGGACCACGTAGAAATGTATATGCGGAAAACGCTCGTCGCGATGTTCGACTGCCGACTTGAGATGGTCGCCGAACTGCTCCCGCAGCCACTCAAGCGTCATCTGCTGCCACAAGGAGTGCACGTCGCACTCCACCGGGTCCTCGCGCAGCGACTGGCGGTCCCACGGATAGCTCACGACACCTGCCAACAGACAGATGCCGTCCTTGCGCAACCGACGGAATTTTTTGCCTCCGTCGCGGGCTCGGTTGGCGCGCTCGGTCGCAAGTCGTCCCGCTTCGATCGGCGACACTCCATGGACGACCTTCGGCTGCGCCGGATAGGCGACATGATTGGCCGCGCCTGGTGACCGGGCCCCTTCCTCGGTGATCCCCTCAACGCAGGACCATCGTGGTTGACCGGCGCGCGGCGAGCGGCCGTAAGTCCCCAGGTGCAAAAACTGACAGCTTGGCATATTGACCTCCTGTTTCGCTGTTGGGCAGCCAACAGCTTTGAAATTCATTTAACAGCCGAACCCTGAAAGCCGGAAATGTTTTTACAAAATATTTTAGACGAAAATTTTTTGGTTCCCATATGCTACTGACCGACTAGTTTATGAGTGAATTTGTTTGAAAACTAACTTTGAGTCACTTGCGGCTTACAGATGCTGCCACTACGAAAATTCACGGCGCACCTATTGAACGCGTCAGATTCGTTACCGTCCGTGCGGCCTCAGCTGTCAACAGGGGGCCGATGCCGTGCGCCTTGTATTGTGATGGCCCCTGTTGACACGAGCGACCAGGACCATGCGCACTTCGCATTCGCAGACGGTTTCCGAGTGGAGGCCGCCCTTGAGCCAAGGAAATCCGATGCAACGACACAAATGCGGCACCAGCGATCACTGCTCGCCTAGTAGCCTGGTCTGCAGTAGATGGTCGGAAACGCGCTCCGAACAAACACCTGCCGCAGGGAGCGACCATCCGGAGGCTACTGGCGTGGCCGCCGCGGGTCGCTCACCAAGTCCGGCAGGGATGCCAGGAACACGGCATCATTCACCTGGAACGCCTGGCCACCGCCCGCATCCGAATCCGACTGCGTCAACAGGCCATCGTCGACGAGGCGGCGGATCGCCCGGTCGATCGCCGAGACCGTCAGCGTTCTCTGGAAGATTCGAACGACGTCTCGTCGCGCCAGCTTGGGGTGCTGCTGGCTGGTATACTGCTGAATAAAGCTCAAGATCCGCCGTGCATCGCGAACCTCGGGCGCGACGCTCGACGGCGCGAGCGTATTGCGCGCCGCCGGCATGATGGCTCGCTCTACGAGAGCAACCGCTCGCAGAATGACGCCTCGATCCACCTCCGCCGGCAGGCGATCAGCTTGAGCGGCAGCATGATCCAGCAGGTGCAAGACATAAGCAATTCGCCGCACGAGATCAGCGGCGACGCCATAATAATGCTTCAGAGGCGGCAGGACTTCAGTTGCCGATCGTGAGAACTTCGCCTTCGCCTGCTCCTCGGCTTTGCGCGCGGCGCGCGAGAGCTTCAACGGCACCCCGAGCTTCTGGGCGGAATCGACGAGCTTTCGAACCCGGGCGAGGCTTTGGGTCAAGACGGCCGCCGCATCGACGGTCGGACTGTCCGCGGCGCGCCCGTCGGTCGGCACGAACACCGTGCCCGTCAACATCGCGACCTCCGCCTTGTGCAGGCTGAGCGCGTCAATGTCGGTGATCGTCCCGATCACGGAGACCACGATGCAGCGCAAATCGACGGCGCCGGCCAGCCGAGAATCCGAGAGCGCGAGCGGACATCCGGCGGCGGAGGAATTGACGATATCCGCGGTGATGTCGTCGTAATTGATACCGAAGCCCGACACCGTCGGAAGCCGCCGGCCGTCGATCAGCAGAAGGCCTCCTCGCGCCACGTCAAGCGCTCGCTTGACGTGGCCTTGAACGGGGTCCCGCAACACGAATTGGGGCCTCGGCAGGGCGGCCATGGCATCTTTCACGGGAACGGGCGCGCCGGCCATTTCAGCGATTCCGAGGAGCACGGCACTCGATACCAATTGCTGGTATGTCCGTTGGCGCGCGGCATCGATGCCGACCATCACTGCGGCCTTTTCCTTTTCCGCGGCCCACCGCTCGATATCCAACCGCTCTAACGCGTAGGCCGCCTCCATGGCCGGCATCAGGCTCTGCGGGAGATAGCGGTCTTTGCCGACGACCGCTACGCGAAGCGCGGGCGATCCATTTCCGTCACTTTCGGTGCGGTCGAAGTACAGGCCATGACCGGCGGCAGCGGCGGTCGTCGCGAGGACGGCAGCGACCGACAGCAGGTCCGGGAACAGTGGTGCGAGTTGAGGCGGCAACGTCCTCACCGGCGGCAGCGGGGCGGGGTCAACCTTGCACCCCTGCAAGTACACCTGCATGGGCCCGTCAGCGTTCCCCGACGAGGCGCTTCCGGCGTCCTCGGTACCACCCTGCTCTTTCGCAGCTCCTTCATCAGCGCTCTTGGCGTTGGCACGTTTCTGCGGCGGCTTGCTCCTCCCCTTGTTCGCTTTTTTATTCTTAGTCCCGGCCTCGGCTCCAGCCTTCGCCTTGTTGGAGGTTTTGGGCTTTCCGTCTGCATCCGACGCCTGTGACGGCGGGGCGTCGGGGCTCGCTTCGGCACTGGATTCAGGATGCTCCCACGTTTCGGTGGAAGGATGCTGCGCGGCCGAGCCGACGTCTGCGGCCGGCATACCGGGAGCGCGGGAATTCTCCTCGACCTTCAGGTTTTCCGACGAGGGTCGCTCAGGTTGGTTGTCAGGCGTCTTGCTATCTTCGTCCATGGCAGCTTCTCCTAGACAGGGTTTTGTTACTTTCGGCCGTTGCAAGCGATGCAGCGGCTTCACCGATTATTCATTCAATAGATTGCCTCGCCGCACGTCGGCTCTCCTGTACACGCTTTGAAATCGCTGGAGCCTTGCGCTTGTAGACACGCCGCGTTGTGGCCTTGCTGCCGTGACCGGCGGAACTTGCGAGGTCATCGTCATTAGCGCCGCCGGCCGTGGCTTCGGTAATGCCAGATGCCCTGGTGTCCATATTCCAAACGGCTGGAGGAATGCCGGCCTCCTTCGCGTATCGGCGCCAAGCCTTTCCGAACGCGCGATGGTCGTGCCAGGGCGTCCCGCGCGAACTTTGAGCTACAGGTGCATTCGGAACGCTCCGGTCAATGAAGGGCAGACAGCGCATAATCAGTTGACACTCATCGATCAGATGCACCACCGGTTGGCTCGTCTTCGACGTCCGGACCACGAGCGTCTTGCCCGGAGCGATCATGTCGAGAGTCAAACCTGACCACACGAGCCCACCCTTCCTGATTTCGCCGGGCTTGAGTACGTAGTCATCGGTTTCAGAGCGCCACTGGCCGATGACGTCTTTCTGCCGCAACATGGTGTCCCAATGTGTTGCTTGGGACAGTGCCATTGCCACGTTTTTCTTGCTCAGGCAGAAATCCACAATTGCTTTCGCTTGATCGTAGGACATGGTCTCCTCGCGCGGAGCGTTCTTACCAAAGCGAATTTTTTCCATTCCCACACGCAGCCGCTGGCAGTGCGGAAGATCTGACTGAACGCCAAGGTCGAGAACCACCTTCACCATCTGGATGCAGCCGTACGCCCGCCGCACGCGCTCGGGTCCGCCCTTTTGAGCGGGCTCACGCCAGCGGCGGTAGCAGGTCCTAAACCATTTAGGTGAAATGCAATCGACACGGCGAGAACCGATGGTCTCTTCGACGATGCGGAGCCAATCTTCGTAATTTTCTTGGGTGTTCCCTTTTAGATCCTGGAAGCCGCTTTCCGGGTCCGATCGATAGAGCTCAATCACGCTGCGCAAAGTCCCATCGAACCTCGCCGCCAAGCGCTTGCGATCGTGAAGATTTCCGTCCGCCCATGAGAGCAGTGCCTGCTGCTCCCGCGCACAAATCTCTTCAATGGTGCTGGCCGTTGCGTGGACGCCTTCGGGTGTCCTGGCGTTAAGGTCGACGTGAATCCGCACAGTGCGCGGCTTGTACCCTTTGAACTCCTCCGCTTCGTCGACCGCCCAGTAAACGTTCCTCTCCAGCTTGCGCCGGATGACCTTGAGACCCGGCGCGTCGAGTTCGACACGCTGGTCGCCGATCTCCAAGATGGACTTCCGCGGCCGCAGCGTGCTCATGGACCGAAGCTCGCCGGGGCGTCCTCGGCAAAGCCGCCGTAGTCGAGCGGAGCCAGACCCTCCCGCGCGTCCAGGAAGCGGAGTTGGGCGGGAAGGTAATAAAGGCTCCCCATCGCGCGCCGTGGCTCCGGCATGCCTTCACGCCGCAGCATCGCCTTGATGGCCGGCCACTGCTTGACCTTCTCGCCCATGACGATCTGGGAAAGAAGTCCGTCATCGACATACAGCGGGGCGACCAAAAGCCGCCTACCGACAAGAAGAGCCTGAATTTCGGACACGGAAACACCTCCAGAGACGTTTTATATCTCTGGAACTCCAGCGACGCAATACGTCGCTGGTTGGGATTTCGTGTATGGTTACCGGAAGACTGATTCTCGGGGGACTGCATGGCGACGTCGGGCGAACTAACTGATATCATGGCGAAGGCGCTGGGCGTGCCGTTCGAGACGGTGCGCGAGCATCTTCGGAACATCCGCCGAAAGCCGAACACCATCACATTTTCCGGTTACGGGCGGTCAGCAGCGGCGATGCAGCCCCGCGACGCTGTGCGGTTGATGCTTGCGGTGGCCGGAAGTCAGTTGGTGAAAGACTCCAGAGCCACGCTCGACGCCTTTGCCAAGCTGCAACCCCTCCGGCATTCGAGACGTTCCCAGCCGGATCCGACTGATACGCCTCGGTTTAATTTGGAGCAGCACCTTGCGTGGATGATGCAACGCGTGATCGATCGCCGTTCAGATCTGCCTGCCGACTATATCAGGAAAAGCAAAGAAGTTACGGCTCCCCTCGCGCTCACGCTTATTTCCGCGGCCAGTACGGGCTCGCAAGAATTGCCGCGTGTAGCCATCGCTCGCAACTGGCTCGGCGGTGGTCGAGGCACGATTAGCTTCGCCACTCTCGGATGGACCGAACCGGTACTAGGCTCGGCAGAATACGCAGCGACCGTACGCGACAGCGGGTTGATCCAGGAGCGGCATGTGACGACTTGGGCAATCGCCGAAATCGCGCTTGCCCTGTGAGGCGTCTATTCGTGCAAATTCCTCTCGGTAACAAAACCGGTAACATCCGGTAACATCCGGTAACATCCGGTAACGGCGACCAAGAGAGGGGTGCTAAGTCATTGAAATAATGGCGCGCCCGAAAGGATTCGAACCTCTGACCCCCAGATTCGTAGTCTGGTGCTCTATCCAGCTGAGCTACGGGCGCACTGGCCGTTGCCGGGCAAACCGGCGGCGACGGGCGCATAGCTATCGCCTTGGCCGGCCATTGGCAAGCGTTGAAGCGGATTATGGTGACAATGCCGGTTTCTGGCCCACAGCCCAGGCCAGAGCCTCGTTTTCAACCCGAATTCGGTGAATCAGCATCGCCGCATTCGCCAGCGAGAAGCCCAAAGCGAGCCCGGGCAGTCCAAGCGCCAGCGGCACAATCGCAATTTCCAGTACGACGACCACATAATTCGGGTGTTTCAGCCAGCGAAACGGGCCGTCGGTAACCGGCTCCACCCCGGGCAGGACGACGACCCGGGTGGTCCAGCGCGCACCGAGACTGACGACAACCCACAATCGGGCGAGTTGCAGAACCACCAGCACACTCAGCCAATACGGATTGACCGGATTCGCATGGCCGGCGAGCAGCAACGCCAATAGCCAGAAACTGTGCAACGCGATCATGACGGGGTAGTGCCCGGCGCCAAATTCGACGCCGCCGGCCGCACGCAGCCGTGCGGTCGTGCCTTTGGCGTAAACCACTTCGGCCAGCCGCTGCGCCACCAGAAAGGCAATCAACCAGGCGCCCGGTCCGAACCAGCCGTCAGGCATTGGCCCCCTCGAGCGCGACGAAGGTGGCGGTGAACCCGGGCCCGAGAGCGGCCAGCACCGTCGGTCCCCGCAAACCGCGCTTGAGCGCACGCTCCAGCACAAACAAGACAGTCGGCGCCGACATATTGCCGTGATGCTTCAACACCTCGCGCTCGTCGCGCAGCGTGCCGTTTTGCAGTTCGAGCGCGGTCTCGATGGAATCGAGCACCCGGGCGCCGCCCGGATGGCACACGAATTGCGGCGCCACCATCTTGGCAGCCTTGACGAAACGCCGCGCCGGCGCGGCCAGCCGCTCCTCGACGAATTTCGGCAAAGAGCGTTTCAGCAGCACGCCGAAACCGGCCGGGTCGACCGTCCAGCCCATGATGTCGAGCGTGCCGGGCCAGGTGTGTTCGGCGGCCAGGCCAATTTGCGCACCTTCGGTCTTGTCGTCAGCTTCCGCGCGCAGCACCACCGCCGCGGCGCCGTCGCCGAACAGCGCCGTCGAAATCACGTCAGCCTTGGCGTTGGTCATATCGTTGCGGTCGCCGCGGAAGGCGAGCGTGCACAGTTCGACCACGACGACGAGCACATTCTTGCCCGGTTCAGCACGCGCCAGGCGGGCGCCGAGCGACAGGCCGGTGACGCCACCGGCGCAGCCGAGACCGAAAACCGGCACTCGCGCCGCCGACGGCTTAAACCCGATCTCGTGGCTGGCGCGTGCCTCCAGACTCGGCGTCGCGATGCCGGTCGACGACACGGTCACGATCGTATCGACATCGCGCGCGGTAATCCCGGCGCTGTCGAGCGCCTTGCGCGCCGCCGCAACAAACAGGGCGCCGGCGCCGTCGAGAAAGGCTTCGGTGCGCTCGCTCCAGTCATGCGGCGCATCGAACCATTCGATCGGGCGCACCGACCGGCGCTCCTCGATGCCGGCATTGACAAAAACATCGGCGAGATTGGGAAAGCGCTCGAACGGCTTGGCATAAATGCGGCGAGCAAAATCGGCGACTTCCGCTTGATCTAATATGTAAGGCGGCACCGCGGTTGCGAGCGATAGCATCGTTACCGGCGGCGGCATCATGGCGTCATCCTTCTTTGTGACAAGTAATCATGTGTAAACGAACACCGCGTCAGGCGCCATAGTTCCCTGGCATTTCAAGCTCGGGCACGCTGTTCGCGCAGTGAGGAAAAGTCGACCGTACTATCGGGGATCGCGATACTGAAGGTTGCGCCAATCGTTCCGGGCACCAGCTTGATGTCGCCGCCATGGGCCCGGACCAGCTCGGCGGCAATCGCCAGCCCGAGGCCGGTGCCCCCCGAACGGGTCGAGCCTTGAAACGCCTGATAGAGATGGGCCCGCGCTTTTTCCGAAACCCCCGGCCCGGTATCGGAAACCTCGATCACCACAACGCCGCCATCGCGCCGGCCAGTGGTGCGAATCTGGTCGCGCGCCGGGTCGCGTTGTCCCCGCGCCTCCAGCGCCTGCATGGCATTGCGGGCCAGGTTGACGATAACGCGAAACATCTGGTCATGATCGGCCTGCATCGTCAGGCCGCGCTCAACCGAGACGATCCAGCGGATCGGCACGTCAAGACCGAGCCCCAATGCCTCGTGCACTTCGTCGATCAATTCTTCGACCTTGACCGGTTTCCGCTCGGGCGGCGCTTCCTGAACCGCGCCATATGACAAGGTCGATTGGCAGAAGGCGATGGCGCGTTCGAGCGCCAGCATCAATTTCGGTGCAAAGCGCTGCACCTTCGGATCGGGCAAGTTCGATAGCTGATCGGAAAAAAGCTGGGCCGAGGCCAGCAGATTGCGCAGATCGTGATTGATCTTCGACACCGCCAGACCGAGCGCGGCCAGCCGGCTTTTCTGATGCAGCATCGACGACAATTCGCGCTGCATGGCGCCGAGCTCTTCCTCGGCGGTGCCGATTTCGTCGCGACGGCCCGAACGCTCGATAACGCGCGCCGGATTTTCCGGGTCGGCGCGAAACGCAACCATGTTGTCGGTGATCCGCGCCATCGGCCGCACCAGCAGATAATGCAGGGCGAAGAAAACCAGCGTTGCGGTGACGCCGGAGATCACCAGCGATAACAGAAGAATGTTGACCGAGAAGCCGAGCATCGCATGGCGCAGCGGCGCTTCGTCGAGGATGATTTCAATAAACTGCCCTTCCGCCATCGGCGCCGGTCCGACCACGCGGATCACGTCATCGGGCTGATCGAAGAACAAGACTTCGAAGGCATCGAGGATCGACTTCGACCAGGTGAGGTGCCGCATATCGATGTCGTTCTCGATATGCGACGGCAGGTTGGACGCCGCCAGCAGCCGGCGCTGGTCGCCCATCTTCATCGCGACGGCGCGCGCGCCGATGCTGTCGAGGATCATCTTGGCCAGGCTCTCCGGCACCATGCCGCTTGGCGCGGCGTCCAGCACCAGTGCCGCGGTATGGGCGGCGGCCAACCTGTCGTTGAGCCAATTGAGCCTGAAATTGGCGATCGACGGAACGTAGATCAGGACTTCCGCCAGCATCACGAACAGGATCGTCAGAAACAGCAATTTCCCCGACAAACCGACGCGAATCGGAGGAACCGCATGTGGCGCGGGCGCCGGATCGGCTTTACGGGTGGTCTCGACTTCCGGTTCCAAACGCTTATTGCCTCAACCGAAGACTCGCAGCCAGCGGATGATGCGCCGCACCCATGGACTCGTCAAACTGGCCGCGAACGAGTCGATGGCCGCCCGTTTGCCGATTTCGGACAAGGTCGGATAGGGCAAGACGATGCCGGCCATGGTCCGGATATTGAGCTTTTGCGCAACCGCCAGAGTCCAGGTCGCAATCAATTCGCCAGCCTGAGCGCCGGCAATGGTCGCGCCTAATATGGTACCGGATTGACTCACGATTACCTTGATATGGCCGTGGGTGGCGCCCTCGGCCTGAGCCCGGTCGTTGTCGTGATAAGGCCAACGCAAAATGCGGAATTTCAGGCCGCGGCGGCGCGCGGTTGCTTCGCTGACGCCGGTCTGGGCAAGTTCGGGTTCGGTATAGGTCACCCACGGCACGACATCGTTATTCACGCGCACCGGCAACCGGAATAACGCGCTGCGCAGCACCAGACCGGCGTGATAATTGGCGGCATGGGTGAACTGGAGCTGGCCGGCGGCGCAGTCGCCGATGGCATAGACCCGACGGTTCGAGGTCTTGAGTTTTCTGTTCACCGCGATACCGGCGCGATCGTATTTGATCCGCGCCGCGTCCAGGCCGAGACCGTCGACGGTCGGTTTGCGGCCGGCCGCGACCAGCAGATGCGTGCCATCGATCTTGTCCTGGCGTGTTTGATCGCCATTGGTCGTTTCGACCGTCAAGCTGACCGTGTCTTGCCCGTAAACCACCGACACTGCCTTGGCCGGGCTGCGGATAACGATGCCCTCACGCGCGAATTGATCGAGCACAATGGCGGCGGCCTCCGGATCGTCCTTGGCCAACGGCTGCATCGCCTCGATGACGGTGACCTCACTTCCGAGACGGCGGAAGGCTTGCGCCATTTCCAGACCGATCGGGCCGCCGCCGATCACGATCAGATGACGCGGCAATATATCGAGGTCGAATATAGTTTCATTGGTCAGGTAAGGACCGCCATCGAGACCGGGAATCGGTGGCAGCGCCGGTGTCGAACCGCTGGCGATGACAAAGCGGCGGGCGCGGATCTCGACATCGCCGACGGTGACGGCGCGCTTGTTCTTGAACGTCGCCTCGCCCTTGATGACGCGGACGCCGAGGCCGGTGAAGCGCTCGGCGGAGTCGACCGGCGCGATCGCGGCGATCACGCCGCGGACGTGATCGCGCACCTTGAGAAAGTCGACGTCCGACTCGGCGGTCACGCCAAAGTCTTTGCCGCTGCGCGCGGCCTGCGCCTTTTGGGCCGCCGCCAGCAAGGCCTTCGACGGCACGCAACCGATATTCAGGCAATCGCCGCCCATTTTGTGCTTTTCGATCAGCACGACGGGGACGCCGAATGCCGCCGCCGCCGCCGCCACCGACAGGCCACCGGAGCCGGCGCCAATCACACAAATGTCAGGCTTGAGAATATCCACCGCGCCCTCATGACTGTTGCCGCGACCATAGCGGAAAAACCGCTCAGCCGTGCGCCGGCCGGCGCATCCGCCGCACCGCGACCGGCACCAGGGCGAGCAGGCCCAGTCCGACCAGCGCACCGATCAGCTGCGGCGTCAGGACGTCTTTGGCGTCGAAGGTCAGATGGCAGTTGCCGGTGCCAGTGGCCAGGCAGGCCGCATAGGCCGCTTTTTGCGCGGCAATGACGCTGTCGAGGCCCGTGCCGGCGAGCGAAAACACCACCGAAGCCGGGATGACGCCGAGTGCGGTCGCGATGACGAAGGGCATCAGCCTGACGCCGGCAAAGGCCGGCACCAGATTAACCAGAAAGAATGGAAACGCCGGGACCAACCGCAGGAACAGCAGGTAGGAAAACGCTTCGTCGCGGAAGTTCGCGGCTAGCCGAGCCGCGCGCGGCCCGGCTCGTTTCAACAAGGGCTCGCCCAGTGCCGTCCGCGCCACGAGGAAGATGGCGGTCGCGCCAATCGTGGCACCGGTCACCGCCGCGGCCGCGCCCGGGACCAGACCGAACAGAAAACCGCCGCTGATCGTTAAGAAAGTCGCACCGGGGACCGACAGTGCGACCGTCACGATATAAATGCCGACGAAAGCTAGGATGGCCAGCAGATCATGCGCCCTGATGAAAGCGTCGATCGCCTCGCGGTGCCGGACCAGGTCTTCCAGCGACAGCCCGCCACGGCCGTAAAAGTAAAATGATACCGCCATCAGGCCCGCCAGCAACGCGAGTAGCAAGAGCCGGCGGTTCATGTTTCCGGATCGATCGGTCGGGACGGGCGGTACTTCCATTCGCCGTTATATACAGCAGCCAGCCCACAAGACCGGGGCTTTCCGGCCTTTCTCACTCGCTTGTGACGGATTGTGACACGGCCGGGCCGGACGGACGAAAATGCGTCGAATCGACCGGTCCCTGGCCGCCTATCGCATTGACGGACAAGGGTCGCTCCCTTATAAGCCGCGCAAATCTAGTGCCGATCCGGGCTGAAAATCCGGTTTTCACGTGGATTTCGGAGGCGCTTGTTCGCCTTCGCCACAAGCGGCACGACCAGCGGAGAATTTTATCGTGAAGCGGACCTATCAACCGAGCAAGCTTGTACGCAAGCGCCGTCACGGGTACCGCGCGCGCATGGCGACAGTCGGCGGGCGTAAGGTGATCGCGGCGCGGCGCGCCCGTGGGCGCAAGCGGCTGAGCGCCTAGTGCATGAGTCCGAAAATCGCCCGGCGGTTTTTGGACATTCTGTCGCACTAGCGCCAAAAGCGGCCTATCCACGCCGCAACGTCTGCTTAAATGGAACGATTGAAGCAACGGGCGGATTTTATCGCAGCGGCGGGCGGGACCAAGGTGCCGGCCGCCGCTTTTGTACTACAGGCGCGCAAACGGGCCGATCAGGGGCCTGTCCGTTTCGGCTTTACCGTCTCTAAAAAGGTCGGCAATGCCGTCGAGCGCAACCGGGTCCGCCGCCGATTGAAGGAAATCGTGCGGCTTTCCGACCCAATCCGAATGCACACAGGACATGATTATGTGCTAGTCGGGCGGCGGGCGGCGCTCAAGCTGCCTTTTGACAAGATGACGAGCGAATTCGAGGGCGCATTGCGGCGTGCCCATGGGACGTCCATTGCGGGGCGCAGCGGCAACACGAGATCCCGATGACCGACAATAAAAATACAATTCTCGCCATTGTTCTTTCCGCGGTCGTGCTGATCGCGTGGCAATATTTTTACGCCATGCCGAATGCCGAGAAGCAGAAGCTGGCGCAGCAGCAGCAACAGGCGCAACAGCAGGCCCAGAAGCCCGCCGCCCCGCCGACGCAAGCCGCCCAGTCCGGCGTCGCCCCGGCCGCGCCCGGCACCACCCCGGCCATCCCCGGCGCCAGCGCGCCGGCCACCGCCGGCGCACCGCTGACCCGCGACGCCGCCCTGTCGGCCTCGCCGCGCGTGCCGATCTCGACCGTCAGCCTGCAGGGCTCGATCGCGCTGAAAGGCGGCCGCATCGACGACCTGTCGCTGCTGAAATTCCGCGAGACCGTCGACCCGAAATCGCCGCCGATCACGCTGCTGTCGCCGTCCGGCAGCCCGGAGCCGTTCTACGCCGAATTCGGCTGGACCGCCGGCGACGCCGGCGTGAAGGTGCCCGGCGCCGACACGCTGTGGACCCGGCAGGGCGACGGCCCGCTCGACGTCAGCCACCCGGTGCAACTGACCTGGGACAACGGCCAGGGCCTCACCTTCCACCGCACCATTTCGGTCGACGACAAGTTCCTGTTCACGGTCAAGGACGAGGTCGCCAACAAGAGCGACAAGCCGGTCACGCTCTATCCCTACGCGCTGATCTCGCGCCACGGCCTGCCGGTCACCGCCGGCTACTACATCCTGCATGAAGGCCTCGTCGGCGTGCTCGACGACAAGCTGCAGGAAGTCACCTACAAGACCATCGAAGACAAGAAGGTCGAGACCTACGACACCACCAACGGCTGGCTCGGCATCACCGACAAATACTGGGCCGCCGCGCTGCTGCCGGACCCGAAGGCGCACCTCAAGGCACGCTTTTCGACCGGCACGCTGGGCTCGACCAAGACTTTCCAGACCGACTATCTCGAGGACGCCAAGACCATCGCGCCCGGCGCGACCGGTTCGGTGGCGACCAATTTGTTCGCCGGCGCCAAGGAAGTGCGCGTCGTCAACGGCTACGAGAAAGAGCTCAACCTCAACCGCTTCGACCTGTTGATCGACTGGGGCTGGTTCTACTTCATCACCAAGCCGCTGTTTAAGGTGATCGACTGGCTCTATCACCTCGTCGGCAATTTCGGCCTCGCCATTTTGATCGTCACCGTGCTGATCAAGGCGGCGTTCTTCCCGCTCGCCAACAAGTCCTACGCCTCGATGGCGAAGATGAAGGCGGTGCAGCCGCAGATGCAGGCGCTGAAAGCCCGCTATCCCGACGACAAGGCCAAGCAGCAACAGGAGCTGATGGCGCTGTACAAGAAGGAGAAGATCAACCCGCTGGCCGGCTGTCTGCCGATCGCGGTGCAGATCCCGGTGTTCTTCTCGCTCTACAAGGTGCTGTTCGTCACCATCGAAATGCGGCACGCGCCGTTCTTCGGCTGGATCCACGACCTGTCGGCGCCGGACCCGACCAACATCTTCAACCTGTTCGGCCTGATCCCGTTCGATCCGACGCAGGTGCCGGTGATCGGCCACTTCCTGCATGTCGGCCTGTGGGGCGTCATCATGGGCATCACGATGTGGGCGCAGATGAAGCTCAACCCGGCGCCGCCGGACCCGACGCAGAAGATGATCTTCGACTGGATGCCGGTGATCTTCACTTTCATGCTGGCGAGCTTCCCGGCCGGCCTCGTGATCTACTGGGCCTGGAACAACTCGCTGTCGGTCGCGCAGC
Organism: Rhodopseudomonas sp.; assembly: GCA_016124795.1. GTDB lineage: Bacteria > Pseudomonadota > Alphaproteobacteria > Rhizobiales > Xanthobacteraceae > Pseudolabrys. Next base: position 127,598 of record WGNB01000010.1, read on the forward strand.
AGTCGATCATCATGCGCAAGCATGGGGCCAAGATCGAACTGATCGACAACGTCAAAGCGCTGTTCGGGAAGAAGAAGCCGCAAAGCTGAGCGGCGTCGAACACGTCACGGGTCAAGATACCAATCGCCGGGCCACAAGCCCGGCGATTTTCGTTTTGGGAAGCGGGGCTGTTGATGGCGTCTGAGTGCTGAGAGCAGTTGAATTTCTGCGACGGCGAGAATTGGCACGACAGGCCTATAACAAATGACCTTCAGGTTATGAGCCGTCTTATCCATATTATATCTATTTGATATAATTAAATTTTTTTGATGTTAGACTGTGCATGTATACGAAAGTGTGCAAATTCTTACCGCTTCGTTAACCACCTTTGTTCTGCGCAACAATTCTGGGATTTTGGCACTCGGCTACGGAAATAAATAATCGCATCCGGTCACGATCCATCATGACCCGGCCACTTTGGCGAGGAGCGGGGTAGCAAGCGCAAGCCGAGTGAGAATCCTAGTCTGCACAAGCTAAGCACGGAAGATTGGAAATTGGCTGGCGCGAGCGCGGGCAGCGTCACTTATTTCTAATTCATCCCCAGTTTTCGTACAACCCTAAATTGACTAGATCTCGATGTAAGGACACGCTGACCCCCCTGAAATTTGAGGGGACATCAGTTGGGGGGCATCGATGAGATTTACGTATTACGCCATCATCCTGAGCGTTCTGACCACATCTACGGAACTCGCCAGCGCTCAGACGCTTCAACAAATACTGAATATCGGCAGAGAGCAAAATCCGATTGCTGAGTCACTGGCCGTTTTTCATAAGTGCGAGTTGATTACACCGCCATCAGATTTCTTGGTCGGAAAGAGGCCCGGTGCGGGTACACCCGGGACTATCTTAGTACCGGTACGCGACCCTTCTGACAAGAAGACCTGGGACTTCTCCGGCATCGGGGCGATATGTCCGGTCATGTACGCGACAGAAGATTTTCCACCTGCCGTGAAAGACGTCGACAAAACGGGTATTCGCTCCAGCATTGGGTTTAAGGAAGAGATATCCGCTTCGGTAAAGCTAACGATAGGGAAATGGCTGAAGATTCTCGATTTTGATGCTTCCAAAATTCAACAGCTCGGAATCTGGCTAAGCACGGATGACTCTGTGGCCTTCGCCGACAACATCGGTAAATCCGTTCGAGCAATTAGAAAAGAATATGGCCCCGATTGTCCTGCGACCTCCGACCCTAAGCTTTATTCAAGGGCCAAAATCGTCGAGCGGGCTTGCGTAGGCAAGATAACGGTATCGCTGGTGGCGAAAAAAGAAATGTCTTTGAACGCCTTTGACCTAACGTTTTCGCAATTTGCTGTCGGCCTCAAAGCAAGTTGGAAAAGAGACACCGTGGGTGCAGCCTCCGACTGTACAGTGGACGCCTCTGGCCTCGCCGAGAGCAGCACCCCAAAAGCGGCGTCGTCCACAACCAGCAACGCTGGCGCTGCAGACGCAACAAAAGACAAACCTTCTACCGATAAGCCCGCTGCGGGTGGTTTGTTAGTATCGATTACTGAGGGGACAATCGACGCAACTTACAAAGGCGAAATCTCGCCCGATCATATCATGAGCAAGCCTACGCCAAAACAGATTTCAAATGTTACTTCAAAGTCGGCAACGCCCACTGAAAAACCCAAGCCAACGGCTACAGCCGACAAACCACAGACTGCCACGCCAACGGAGGGTGACAAGCCAGCGGCGACCCAACCGGCTGGAGCAAAGCAAACTACGACTTGTGCGAAAAACGTGGTTTACCAAACCGTGGGCAACATGGTGCTCGGTGTTCACATGCGGCCCGCCGGCGATTACCTAAGGCTTCCAGCAAACAATGTGCCTTATCAACCAACCAAGCCTTAACAGCCGGCGCTCACATGTTGTCATTAAGGACTATTATTGGCACCCTCGCCTTGGCAGGTACTGTTGTTGGATGCGCCGCTCCACCGACCTTCCGCAACGTCGTTTACGAGCATGTTAGCCAAACCGCGCGCGTCCTCGACCCCTCGGGCAGAGCAACATCGCGCCACAACAACTTCCGGTTTCCGCCGGGTACGATCGTGCTTCCGGATAACTCTGAGATTGCTGACGTTCTAAAAAGGGAAGCTGGTTTTATAGGCGAGGCACAGGCATGCCCTCAAAGGCTGTATCGACTAAAAGATCTTACGCGCGTGCTACCGAAAGAGAACCCGGTGCATGTTCCGTACGACATTAAAATAGTGCTTGCTTCGCCGTTCTCGGCACAATCGGCCATCGCCAACTTCAAAAATAGCAAGGGGCTAGCGGATATCCCGGACAATACCTTGGCGTGGGTACGCCAAGTCGACTACACGATTTCAAACATTAAGGCCTATGAGGTCAACGATGAACAGTTTGCTAACTCCATTAAACAAATCAAAGCGGACCCGAACTGCGCTTTTGCCATAAAGCCGTTCCGTTCTCTGGTTGTAAGACGAATCTACGTCGGCAACGTAAATATTTATGTGCGATGGGACAGGGGATATGCCTTGGCTGTTGGAAGTTCCATAAGAAGCAGGGTCGAAAGTGCGCTTCGATTTAGCTACGTTGGACGGAAGCGCGTGTTCGCTGTAGAAACCGACCGCTTAGGGTTTTTCTAGGCGGCAACCGCCAGCTCGCTTATGGGATTCTTTCGGCACATTAAATACATCCTCAGATTGATTGCCGCGTTAATGTTCATCGCGTTACCGGGGGCAACGATCGCAGGGGATTTACCGTCTACGATTAGAAAACTCCGCCAAGACGATAATCTTATACGCACGTCTCGATATTCAGATACGCATTGCAACCAAATTGACTGCATCACCGACGACGAGTCTTTACAGATCGGGAGCCTGATTAGTGTTCTGCCTGATGGTACGTATCAGGTTGTTTGCCTGTCAGGTAGCCACGCCTTAGGCACATTTGCCGTCAAAGCACCTGAAGCGGCCACCGCACCTTTCGAGTTGGGGTACGAAGAGAAGACGCTGCGACAGTTTCTCGAAGGTACTCCGGGATATGAAACAGCCTTCGACCTCATTCAAAATCTGCTCAAGAGTGGGGTCATAGAAGCACGCCAAGTATACTCGCAACTCACAATCGGCGATAGAGACCTGCGAATTGCATTATCAGGATTGCAGCACAGCTGCGCACGGAAGGCGCCAACAGGCACCAAGATCGTTCTCGAAAGGCGCTTTGCGACTATAGCCTTGTTAGGGAACATCAAGCAGAATGTGAATTTTGAAGAGTTTAAGTCCTCTCTGCTTAAGATCAGCAATATCTTGGGCGGAAGGTACGAAACAAAAATCGGTAGCGTTGGTGGCGAGCGCGTACTGCATATTGAAACTCGGAACCCACGGTTATTTCTCGTTCGCGCCGTTTCTTTGGATGATGTAAAAAAATATCATCCCGGATGGATCGACCAAATTCCCAAACGCTAGATGCCACAAACTAGAAATACCCAATCATTAGCCGGCAAGGCATCCGTTCGCGCTCGCAAAGCATTCACCTAGTAAAGATTTTTTTCCAACTATGCGGCCCAGTAAATCATTGATGATTTGAGGAACTGGTTGCGGGGAGAAGATTTGAACTTCCGACCTCAAGGTTATGAGCCAGTATAGTGACCTGCTCCCAAACTTGCCCTCGTTTATAAGGAGGGTCTGTTCCGGTTATGGCCCTCGGTGGGGCGTGCTGCGAACTCGGTTGGTGTGGCCCGTAGAGGCTCGTGTGTGGCCGGTTGGTGTTGTAGTCGATCCTCCATGCTTCAATTATCTCGTGGACCTCGCTGAGGTTCACGAACAGGGTTTCGTTAAGGCACTCGTCGCGGAGACTGCCGTCGAAGCTCTCGACGAAGCCATTCTGCATCGGTTTGCCCGGCGCTATGTAGTGCCATTCGATGCCGCGCGCCTCCTGCCAGGCCAAGATGGCATTCGAAGCAAACTCAGTGCCATTGTCGCTGACGATCATGCGCGGGCAACCTCGGCTCTCGATGATATGGCTGAGTTCGCGGACGACGCGGGGAGCGGTCAGCGAGGTGTCGGCGACCAGCCCTAGGCACTCTCGGGTGAAGTCATCGACCACGGTGAGGATGCGGAAGCGCCGCCCACTCATCAGCGTATCCATGACGAAGTCGAGCGACAAGCGCAGATTGCGATCTTGCGGGATGGCCATCGGCTCTCGGGTGCCCAGAGCCCGCTTACCGCCTCCGCATTTACGCACGGATAGCCGCTCTTCCCTGTATAGGCGGTAGAGCTTCTTGTGATTCAGCTTGATGCCCTGGCGGGTCAGAAGCAGCCCGAGACGCCGGTAGCCGAACCGCCGCCGCTGTGAGGCCAGCTCCCGCAGCTTGCTCCGAAGCTCTTCATCGCCAGTACGCTTGGAGGTATAGCGACAGGTCTTCGGATGCAGGCCAACGAGCCGACAGGCCCGTCGCTTCGAGTAGCTCCTCTCTCGGACCGCCCAGCGCGCAGGGTGGGTTAGCGCCAGAGGCGCGTAACCCACCGACTCCAATTCGCCGCAAAGCTAATTAGTGGGTTACGGCGCTTCCGCCTTCGCCCTTACGGGCTTTGGCAAGCGTCACGCTGCCGGACCTTTCAACCTTCCCCGGAGCAGCCCCCGCTTTCGCGCCCAAAGCCTCAACGGCGCGCCCTCACCAGGGCTGCGCCGCCGGGCCGACGGTGAACTCGTTGACCGTCGTGTCGCGGGGCAGATCGAGCGCGAAGGCCACGACCTCCGCGATCCGCTCCGGCGAAATGCCGAACTGGGCGTAGAGGCCATGCATCGCCTCGGACGTGCCCCGGTCGCTGATCGTGTTCAACAGCTCGGTATTGATCGCGGCGGGATAGATCGTGGCGGTGCGGATGTTGGTGCCTTCCATCGCCGATTCGATACGCAGCACTTCCATGAAATCGCGCACGAACCATTTGGTGCCACCATAGACCGCGCTGCCCGGATAGGCCTTGAGCCCGGCGACCGAAGAGGTCGCGAGCACGTAGCCGGACTTCTGCGCGACGAAGGTCGGCAGCACCGCCGCGACGCCATTGAGAACGCCCTTGATGTTGACGTCGACCATTTGATGCCAGTCGCCGGTCTTCATCGCCGACAGCGGCGAACTCGGCATCAGGCCGGCGTTGAGAAAGATCGCATCGACGCCGCCAAAGGTATCCTTGGCGAGCTTCACGATCGCGTCGTTGTCGGCCTGCTTGGTGACGTCGAGCGTCCGATAGGCCGCTTCGCCGCCGGACTTGCCGATCTCGTCGGCGATCTGCTTGAGCTTGTCCTCGCGCCGCGCGCCGAGGACGACCTTCGCGCCCTTGCCCGCGATCAGTTTCGCGGTTGCTTCGCCGATCCCGGACGACGCGCCGGTCACGATGACGACTTTGCCTTTGATGTTATTGCTCATGTGTTTTGTCCTTGTTGGCCGGCTCACGCTGTCACGACAGCGGATCGTAGCCCGGCTTTTTGGTGAGGGTGTTCCATTTGTCGCGGATGTCGGGGCGATAGACCTTGTCGGTCCAGTCGCCGGCGGCGACCTCTTCCATCGCGACCGAGACGGAGTCTTCGCCGTAGTTCAACGCGTCCATGACGGCGCGCGTGATGGCGTCGGTCAGCCGCTGCTTCTGCTGCGCGGTCTTGCCGGGCCAGAGCTTGACGATGACGTGCGGCATGGTTGGCTCCTTGTGACGATGTCGCCGGGATCAGGCGCCGTATTGCGCGTCGGTGACATGCTCCATCCAGTCGACCGGCGAACCGTTCAGCTTTTCCTGAATGGCGATATGGGTCATCGCCGTGGTCGGCGCGGCGCCATGCCAATGCTTCTCGCCGGGCGCGAACCAGACGACGTCGCCCGGCCGGATTTCCTCGATCGGGCCGCCTTCGCGCTGAACGCGGCCGCAGCCCGCGGTCACGATCAGCGTCTGACCGAGCGGATGGGTGTGCCAGGCGGTGCGCGCGCCGGGCTCGAAAGTGACGCTGGCGCCGGCGACCCGCGCCGGATCGGGCGGATTCATCAAAGGATCGATGCGAACGGTACCGGTGAAGTATTCCGCCGGCCCCTTGCCGGACGGCTGCGAGCCGCTTTTCTGGATCTGCATTTTGGCCTCCTGGGATGTGATGGGCGGCGACCGCGCCGCTCCGGGCGGGACGCCGACCTCTTGAGCCTTCAGGTAGGCGCTTTTCGCGGCCCGGATTAGCCCGTATAATCGGCATGAACCTATTAGGAGGGCTAATAAGTGAAGCGCGACAACCTCGACGATCTCGCCGCCTTCCTCGCGGTGGCGCGCGAGCGCAGCTTCACCAAAGCCGCGGCCAAGCTGGGCGTGTCGCAATCCGCGCTCAGCCAGACGGTGAGCAATCTCGAGGCGCGTCTGGCGGTGCGCCTGCTGACCCGGACGACGCGCAGCGTCGCGACCACGGAAGCCGGCGAACGGCTGGCGCGGACGCTGGCGCCGCGGCTCGACGACATCGACGCCGAACTCAAGGCGCTGGCCGCGCTGCGCGAAAAGCCGGCCGGCACGATCCGCATCACCGCCGACGAGCACGCCGCCAATATGGTGTTATGGCCGGCGCTCGCCAAATTCCTGCCGAGCTACCCCGACATCAAGGTCGAGATCATGGTCGATTTCGGCCTCACCGACATCGTCGCCGAAGGCTATGACGCCGGCGTGCGCACCGTCGAGATCATCGCCAAGGACATGATCGCCGTTCCGATCGCGCCGAAGATGCGCATGGCGGTCGTCGGCAGCCCGGCCTATTTCAAGGGCCGGCCACGGCCCGAGCGGCCGCAGGATCTGACCGCCCACCGCTGCATCAATCTGCGCCTGCCGACGCATGGCGGGCTTTACGCCTGGGAATTCGAAAGAAAGGGCCGCGAACTGCGCGTGCGCGTCGACGGCCAGCTGGTCTTCAACAGCCTCGCGCTGTTGCTGAAGGGCGCGCTTGCCGGGCTCGGCCTGTGCTACGTGCCGGAGATCGAGGTCAAGGATCACGTCAAAAGCGGCCGACTGGTGCGCGTGCTCGACGACTGGTGCGAACCGTTTGCCGGCTACCATCTTTATTTCCCGAGCCGGCGCCAGCAGACGCCGGCTTTCTCCTTGCTGGTCGATGCGCTTCGCTATCGCGGGTAAGACTGCCGATGAACTCGGTACGACAGGATCGGCCCATCACCCGGTTTTCGTGCCGCGCCCTGCCGGCAACAGGGATGCCTTTGAATATATTCCTTGACAGCGTCACGCTGCCGGGTTAGCAAAAGCGCATCCTCACATTTTTAACTCTGCCGCCCGCCGTCCGGCCGCGCGCCTTTTTGCGCGCGCCGGCGAACGCGGTTGCGCGCGCCAAATCCAAAGGATCGTTCGCCATGCCCACTCCCACGCCCGAGGCCTGGGCGCAGATCCGCTACGCCTACGAACACACCGACACGACCATCGATCGGATCTGCGCCGAACACCACATCTCGTCCGGCACCTTGCGCGACCGGATGCGGCGCTGGGGCTGGACGCGGCGGCGGCCGCCGATTTCGCGCGACGGGCCACCGGCGGTGCCGATGACCCCACCGCTCGCCGTGCGCGGGGAGCGGGCTGCCGCCGGAGCGGAGCGGGGGTGGCCAAGTGAGAGCGCGCCGCCCTATCCCGAGGACGATGAGACGCCGCCGCACCCGATGTCCTCGCTGGACCCGGACATCGACCTCTCCCCGCATGGCTCGCCGAATAGCGAGCCTTCACTTGCCTATGCGGGGCGAGGCGCGCCAGCCGCACCCGATCGCCCCATCCCGACGACTTTCGCGCCCTTTCAAACCGTCGACGCGCCCGCTCCAGCGGCGGGTCACGAACAGATGCCGGCCGACCCCGCCACCGTCGTACCGCGCCTGCAAAACGCGGTGACGCGGCTGCTGCCGGCGATCGAGACGGTCGTCGCGCGGCTGGCGGCGGGCGCACATCACCCGCGCGAGATGGAACATGCCGGCCGCGCGCTGTCGTCGCTGACCCGGGCCCTGCGCGAACTCAACGGGCTGCTGGTCCAGCATCAGGCGTCCGTCGTCGAACCCGGCAGCGAGATCCCGACGGATATGATCGCCTTCCGCATGGAGCTGGCGCGCCGGCTCAACGTGATCGTCGAGCGGATGCAACAGAACGACGAGGAAGCCAAGCCGGAGGAAACGTGATAGAGCGCGGCAACCGCATTTCCCGAACCCCACCCGCCCCTGCCCGTTCCAGGGACGGGAGAAGAGAGCGCCGTGCCCGACGACTATACCCGCGACGAAATCGATACCGGCCGCAAGCTGTTCGGCGGCGACTGGCAGTTTTTCGCCGCCGCCGCGACCCCGGATTCGCTGCCGAAAATGCGCGGCACCGAGATCGCCTTCGCCGGCCGCTCCAATGTCGGCAAATCGAGCCTGATCAACGCGCTGACCGGCCGCAAGGCGCTGGCGCGGACCTCGCGCACGCCCGGCCGCACCCAGGAGCTGATCTTTTTCAACGGCGGCGGCGAACTGACCATCGTCGACATGCCGGGCTATGGCTATGCCGCGGCGGCGAAGTCGAAGATCGCGGCCTGGACCTCGCTGATCGAGGCCTACCTGCTCGGCCGCGCCAATCTCGCCCGCGTCTATGTGCTGATCGACGCGCGCCACGGGCTGAAGGATACCGACGACGCCACCTTCAAGGTGCTCGGCGCCGCCGCGATCAGTTGCCAGATCCTGCTGACCAAGGCCGACACGGTGAAGCCGGCCGAGCTCGAGGCCCGCGTCAAGGAGGTCGAGGCAGGGCTGGCGAAATGGCCGTCGGCCTTCCCGCATGTCATCGTCACCTCGGGCCATGACGGCACCGGCGTTCCGCAGGTGCGCGCCGCGGTGGCGCGGTTGCTCAACGAACGCAAGCGCCGGTAACGCCGGCACCGCCGAGAGGAGAATGAAGCCGATGGACAGCATCCTGATCGCGGTGGCCGGACTGATGGGCGCGGCCGGCATCGCGCTGACCGCGGCCGGCGCGCATGGCAAACCCGGCGCGGGGCTCGACAGCGCCGGCTGGCTGCTGCTGATCCATGCCTGCGCCACGCTCGCCGGCATTGTCGCCCTGCGCCAGGGCGTGATGCCGCGGCCCTTCACGACGGTGGCGGTCGCGGGCTTCGTCGTCGGCGCGATTTTGTTCGCCGCCGATGTCTCGGCCCGCGCCTATCTCGGCCACCGGCTGTTCCCCTTCGCGGCGCCGGCCGGCGGCATGATCCTGATCCTGGGCTGGCTCGGCGTGACGGTCGCCGCGATCGCGGCGCTGCGCGGCTAGCCGCGCGAAATTGTCGGCCGCCATGCATTGTCGGGCGCGGTCGTTATCGGCTAGAACCCCGGCAGCCAACGGGACCCCGCCGCGATGAGCCAGACCCCTCCAGTCGATCCGCAAGAACAGGCCCGCATCCTGTCGGAAGCGCTGCCGCACATGCAGCGCTATGACGAGGAAATCGTCGTCGTGAAATATGGCGGCCACGCCATGGGCGACGAGCAGACCGCGCGCGACTTCGCCCGCGATATCGTGCTGCTCGAACAGGCCGCGATCAATCCGGTGGTCGTGCATGGCGGTGGGCCGCAGATCGCGACCATGCTCAAGAAGCTCGGCATCAAGTCGGAATTCGCCGGTGGGTTGCGCATCACCGACGCCGAAACCGTCGAGATCGTCGAGATGGTGCTGGCTGGCTCGATCAACAAGCAGATCGTCGGCTACATCAACGCCGCTGGCGGCAAGGCCATCGGCCTGTGCGGCAAGGACGGCAACATGGTGCAGGCGCGCAAGGTGACCCGCACCGTCGTCGATCCGGGCAGCAATATCGAGAAGGTCGTCGATCTCGGTTTCGTCGGCGAGCCCGACAAGGTCGACCTCTTCGTGCTCAACGCCGTGCTGGGCAAGGAGATGATCCCGGTGCTGGCGCCGGTCGCGGCCTCCGCCGATGGCGGCACCTTCAACGTCAACGCCGATACCTTCGCCGGCGCCATCGCCGGCGCGCTCAAGGCCAAGCGTCTGCTGCTTTTGACCGACGTGCCCGGCGTGCTCGACAAGAACAAGAACCTGATTACCGATCTGTCGATCGCCGATGCGCGCCGCCTGATCGCCGACGGCACGATTTCCGGCGGCATGATCCCCAAGGTTGAAACCTGCATCTATGCGCTCGATCAGGGCGTCGAAGGCGTCGTCATCATGGACGGCAAGGTGCCGCACGCGGTGCTGCTCGAATTGATGACCGACCACGGCGTCGGGACCCTGATGCATCGCTAGGCAGCGTCGCAATCGCTGCCGCCATCGCGTAGTTTCACCATGTCGGCGCGACTATTCGCCGCCGATGCGTGATAGACGTGGCCAATGGTGGCTGTTCTATTGCGCCATCAGCGTGTATTCTCACGCCACGCCATAAGAAGAAGCCAAGTAATACCAGGGAGGACTTTATGACAGTATTGCGCACGACGATTTTGACCGCCGGCAGCATGACGGCCGGAATTCTGGCGGCCGCGCTCGCGGTCGCGACGCCCGCGTCGGCCCAGATCTACAGCATCGGCACCGGCAAGCAGGGCTTTTTCACTTACGCGGCCGGCGCGGCCATCGCCAAAGTCGCCGCTGACGGCGGCCTGAACCTGCGCATCAGCCCCTTCGGCGGTTCGAGCGCCTACGTGCCCGGCGTCAATGCCGGCGAACAGCAATTCGGTCTCGCCAACGAACTCGAAACGCATTTCGCGGTCATCGGCGACCAGATCTACAAGGGCAAGCCGAACCCCGACCTGCGCGTCGTGGCCGTGCTGACGCCGCTCTATTCCGAACTCTTCGTCCGCAAGGATTCGTCGATCAAGACGATCGCCGATCTCAAGGGCAAGCGCGTGCCGACCGGTTACGCCAGCCAGCGCGTCATCGACGTCCTGACCAAGGGCACGCTCGCCAATGCCGGGCTGACCTATAACGACATCACGCAGGTGCCGGTGCCCAACGTCGTCGGCGGCGCCGACGAATTCGCGCAAGGCAAGACCGACGTGTTCCTGTTCGCGCTCGGCGCCGGCAAGGTCGCGGAAGTCGACTCGCAGGTCGGCGGTCTGCGCGCGCTGCCGATCGACAACTCCAAGGAAGCGATGGCCCGCCTGCGCCAGCACATCCCGGTCGCCTACGCGACCCAGATCAAGCCCGGCAAGGGCCGCGCCGGCGTCGAGGCGCCGATCTGGGCCTATGCTTACGACTATCTGGTGCTGGCCAACGACAAGGTCGCCGACGACGTCGTCTACAAGCTCGCCAAGCTGATGCACGATCACAAGAAGGAACTGGCGGCGAACTTCGGCGCGCTCAACGGCTTCGATCCGGCGCGCATGGCCAAGGATCTCGGCCCGGTGAAATTCCACCCCGGCGCGATCAAGTACTACAAGGAACTCGGCCAGTGGCCGCCGAAGAGCGACGACAAGTAACGTCGACGCGGCTTCAGGCTCACGCTCTCTAACGGGTAGAACCAACTTGTCCGAAGAAACACATCAAGCGCCGGCGGGCCCGCAATCCATTCTGGCCCGCCGGCTGATCTTTGCCGGCGCCACGTTGTTGTCGCTGGCATCGATCGCCTTCGCCCTTCAGCTCTACCGCACGCTCGGCCTGCGGATTTACAACGAGCAGTTCCTCGCCGGCATGGTCTCGCTGGCGATGGCGCTGGTCTACATGACCCAGCCGGTGAAGCTGGGCGCGCCGCGCACGCAAGTACCGTGGTACGACTGGCTGCTCGCGGCCTTGAGCATCGCGATCGGCCTGCACTGGATCTTCCGGTTTCCCGCGCTGTCGGAAAGCATGACCGAACGCCCGCTCGACGGGTTGATCGTCGCCTTCCTCACCGTGCCGATGATCGTCGAAGCGCTGCGCCGCACCGTCGGCTGGACGCTGACCATCGTCGTGATCGTTTTCCTGGTTTACGCACCGCTCGGCCAATATGTGCCCGGCTCGCTCGCCGGTCTGCCGGTGCCGGTGCCGCGTCTGGCTTATTACCTGACCTGGGACCCGGGCAGCATGCTCGGCCTGCCGGTGATGGTGGCCGCGACCATCGTTATCGCCTTCGTGTTCTTCGGCAACCTGCTATTCGCCTCCGGCGGTTCGGCCTTCTTCACCGAAATCGCGCTGACCTTGATGGGCCGTTTCCGCGGCGGCTCGGCCAAGATCGCGGTCACCGCGTCCTGCCTGTTCGGCATGATCTCCGGCAGCGCGGTCAGCAATGTCGCGTCGGTCGGCGTCTTGACGATCCCGCTGATGCGGCGTGGCGGCTATCAATCGCATGTCGCGGCCGCCATCGAGGCGGTCGCCTCGACCGGCGGGCAATTGATGCCGCCGGTGATGGGCGCGGCCGCCTTCCTGATGGCCGAGTTCCTGCAAGTGCCCTACAAGGAAGTGGCGATCGCCGCCGCCTTGCCGTCGCTGCTTTATTACTACGCTCTGTTCATTCAGGCCGATCTCCTGGCCGCCAAGGTCGGAGCGACGCCGATCGACATGCAGGAGGTGCCGCCGATCGGTCAGGTGCTGAAGCAGGGCTGGCACTTCGTCATTCCCTTCGGCGTGCTGATCTATTGTCTGTTCTGGCTGAACTGGTCGCCGGAAAAGGCGGCACTCGCCGCCTCGGCGGTGTTGATCGTGACCGGCATGACGCTCGGCTACGGCAAGACCAAGTTGAAGTTCTCCGACATCTTCGCGGCGCTCAAAGGCACCGGCATGGTGTCGCTCGACCTGTTGATGATCACGGCCGCGGCCGGCTTCATCATCGGCGTGCTCAACATCAGCGGCCTGAGCTTCTCGCTGACGCTGCTGCTCGTCCAGGTCGGCGCCAACAGCCTGTGGCTGCTGCTGATCCTGGCGGCGCTGGTGTCGATCGTGCTGGGCATGGGCATGCCGACGGTCGGCGTCTATGTGCTGCTGGCGGCGCTGGTTGCGCCGGCCCTGGTCAAGGTCGGCCTGTCGCCGATGGCCTCGCACATGTTCGTGCTCTACTTCGGCATGATGTCGATGATCACGCCGCCGGTGGCGCTCGCCGCCTTCGCCGCCGCGTCGCTCGCCAACACCGACCCGATGAAGACCGGCTGGACCGCGGTGCGGTTCGGCTGGATCGCCTACATCATTCCCTTCCTGTTCGTTCGCGCCCCGTCGCTGCTGCTGGAAGGTTCGATGGAGTCGATCGTGACGGCGGTTATCACCTCGCTGTTCGGCGTCTGGCTGATCTGCGCGGCGGTCACCGGTTACGCCATGCGGACCTTGAGCACGCCGATGCGGCTCGCCTTCGCGCTCGCCGGCGTGCTGTTGTTCCTGCCGGCGGAATTGATGACGCACGGCGAATGGACCGACATCGCCGGCTTCGCCCTCGGCGTCGTACTCGTCGTCAGCGAATGGATGGCGACGCGGCGGACCAAGACCATCGCGGCTTGATACCTTCGGCGCGCCGGTATCGACCGGCGCGCCGAGCGGGACTGCACCGCATCGTCCCTTCGGCGCAAGCAAAGCGCATGGACACCATCACCCGACCGACGATGCGGCATTGAAAACCGCCAATTGCGCGGCGAAAGCCCGCTTGTAGGCGGGCCGCGCCTCACCGCGAGCGACATAGGCGGCCAGATTCACATAGTCATCAAGAAGGCCCGACGATTTCAGCCTGAGCAGCACCGATACCATCAATAAATCGGCGGCGCTGAACGCACCATCGAGCCAGTCAGCATCGTCCAGGCGGACCGACAACTGCTTCAAGCGACTTCGGATCCGATCCTCGACCAGCGCCAGGCGCTCGTTTCGCCAGGGCTTGTCTCCCTCCAGAATCTTGACGGTGATGAGTTCGAGAATCGGCGGCTCGACCGTGTCGAGCGCGGCGAACATCCAGGCGATGGCGCGCGCCCGGTCATTGGCATGGTCCGGCAACAGGCCCGCATGACGCTCCGCGATATGAAGCACGATCGCGCCCGACTCGAACAACACGAGATCATCTTCCTCATAGGTCGGGATCTGCCCGAACGGCTGGAGCGCCACATGGTCGGGCGCTTTCATCGCCGAGAACGACACGAGACGAACCTCGTATGGCTGCCCTGCTTCTTCCAGAGCCCAACGCACCCGCATGTCACGCGCCAGCCCCCGGCCGCCATCCGGCGATCGCTCAAAAGCGGTGATCGTAGGCGGCATCGAAGCGCTCCAGATTTTGGTGATAAATCTTGATCCAAAGGCAGGTTACCGCCCGGACCGATTCGGGCGGCAATGCCTCACCTTGACGTCTCAAGCCTCGACATAACGCTTGAAGCTGTCGAGGATGGATTGCCATCCCGCCCGCTGCTGCTCGAGCGAATGCTGACCTTCGGCATCAAAGGTCACGCTGACGCGCACACCGCCACCCACGGGCGAAAACTCCACCCTGGCATGCCGGTCGCCAAACTTATATTCGATCAACTTGCACACCTCGACCTTGGTGTAGGTCCCGGCGAAATCGAAGCCCATGCTGCCGTCCTTGGCTTCCATTCGGGAGGAGAAGGCGCCGCCTTCGCGCAAATCGACGGAAGCCGACGTCGTGTGCCAGTCGTCGGATGCGGCGTTCCATTGTTTGATGTCGTCCGGCGTGGTGTAGGCGGCCCAGACACGTTCGACAGGGGCCGAGACGGTCGTTTCGACTGAGATGGATTGAGCTACCATTGAATATCCTCCGCTAAATGAATTGTTCGAAAGAAAGGCGTATCGCCGCGCTATTGCACGATTTCCGGCTCGACGAGCTTTGCAAGTTTTCGCAAGGAATCCTGCCATCCCAGGTAACAGGCTTCCGGCGGAATCAGTTCGGGCACGCCTTGCTGCTCGATGTTGACTTCAGTACCCATCGAAACGGCTTTCAGGTTCACGGTCACCCGCATCTCACCCGGCAAATTCGGATCGTCGAACCGGTCGGTGTAGACAAGGCGCTGGCCCGGCACGAGTTCGACATAGGTCCCGCCGAATGAATGGCTCACGCCGGTCGTGAAGTTGCGGAATGACATTCGATGGCTGCCGCCCACTTTCGCGTCCAGCTCATGGACAGTGCAGAGGTAACCATAAGGCGGCAGCCAGCTCGCGATGGCATCGCTTTCGATAAAAGCGCGGTAGACTTTCTCTGGCCTGGTCGCGATGACCCGGTGAAGTCGGATTGTGTTGGGCATGTCTCTCTCCTTCCGGTCCGGCCTTATGACGGGCGGTTTGTTTTTGCTGAGCTGAACAAGAGTTCCAGATAACGGGTGAGATGATCGACGCTGTCGGCGGCGACTTCCGCGCCGCCTTTCGCCTTGGCGAGAATGAACGCGCCCTGGAGAACGGCCTGGGTATGAAGCGCCAGCGATTTGGCGGTCCACGTCGGCGACATATTCCGGTCGCGCATCGCCGCCTCGATATCGGCTTCCAGCGTCGCGGCGTGGCTGCTGATGCTGAGATCGCAGGCGGCGCGAATGGCCGGCGCCGTCTCGTAGGTTTCCTGCACCATGGTGCCGACAAGACAGGTGAAGTCGGGCACCCCGCCTTTCAGCAGCGCCTTGCGAAAAGCGACATAGCCGAGCACGCGATCGAGCGGATCGGCGAGGTCGTGGTACGGCGCGGCGGCGAATAGCGCTCCGGTGATTTCGGACCAATGCCCGGCGGCCGCGACCCCGAGTTCATCCTTGCTCTTGAAGTGGTGGAAGAACGCGCCCTTGGTCACGCCGGCCGCCGCGCACAACTCGTCGACCGTGGTCGCCGAATAGCCTTTGGTCCGGATGACGGACAAGGCCGCGTCGAGGAGCTTGTGCTTTGCGTCCGGTTTAGCGGCGGATTTGGTCACGTCGACCTCCTGAAAATCACATACCAACCAGTTGGTATGGCGTCAAGCCGCGATCGATCGCGCTCTGTCCAAAGCGAAATCCGCAGACGCCTCAACGATGGGCGGGCTCCGCACCGCGACCGGCGATTTCCGAAAAGGGTGTCACCGTTTACGGACACAGGGCTTAGCATCGCGGCATGATTCGAATTCTTCCCGCTATCGCGGCGGCCGGCCTGTTCGGTGTGCTGGCGACGGCAAGCCCGGCCCGCGCCGAACTGACGCTGTGCAATCGCACCAGCTACCGCATGGACATCGCCATCGGTCTGGAAAAGCGGGCGACGGTCGAGACCCGTGGCTGGTACACGGTCGATCCCGGCCAGTGCCGGCAGGTCGTCGACGGCGTCCTCGACGCCGACATGGTCTATGTCCACGCCCGCACGCCGGAGGTCTACGGCTCGGCGCCACTGCCGCAGAACGGCAATGCCGACTTCTGCGTGCACGACACAGACTTCAAGATTTCCGATGGCCGCAGTTGTCCGTTGAGCCAGCAGCTTCGCTTCACACCGGCCAAGCCTTCCGATTCGCCGAAAGGCCCGACGGTCAACCTCGCCGAAGAAGCCGATTACGACGACGACCAGGCCCGGCTCGCCGGCATTCAGCGCCTGCTGGTGATCGCCGGTTACGACGCCAATCCAATCGACGGCGTGCAGGGTTCGAAGACGCAAGGCGCGATCGCGAAGTTCCTCGCCGATCGCAAACTGCCGGCGAGCGAAGCCACCGCGCCGACCTTCTTCGAGACTTTGCTGAAAGCCGCCGCCAACCCGGAAGGCTTCGGGTTTTCCTGGTGCAACGACACCCACTACCCGGTGATGGCCTCGCTCGGAATCGTCGAAATGGGTTCCATCGTCACCCGTGGCTGGTACCGCGTCGAGGCGGGCAAATGCCTGCGACCGGATGTGCGTGGCGAACCGCACCGGCTCTATAGCTACGCCGAGGCAGTCGACAGCACCGGACGCGCCATCAAGCACGGCAATCAGAAGCTGGCCTGGGGCGGCGACGTCACGCTCTGCACCCGCGACGGTAAATTCGAACTCAGCGACCAGAAAGACTGCGCGGCGCGCGGCCTGAATTCGGCCGGATTCGCCGCCATCGATACCGCCAGCCAGCCGGTCACCACGATCCGTTTCAAGGAACAGTAATTATAACGGCCGGGCCGGCGGATGTTTCGCCTGTCCCGCGCCGGCGCGCCTTGCGCCGCGCCCCGGAATGACGTTGAACACACCCTTCATGCCTCGCAACACGGTCGCCCGACATTGACAAGTCCCCTTGCCACCCGCGGTTTTTCGAACGTCGACACCTGGGTGTTCGATCTCGACAACACGCTCTATCCGCACCATCTGCTGTGGCAGCAGGTCGACGACCGCATCCGCTCTTATGTCGCGCAATTCCTGAAAGTGACCGCCGACGAAGCCTTCAAGGTGCAGAAGGACTATTACAAGCGTTACGGCACCACCATGCGCGGCCTGATGACCGAGCACGGCCTTAACCCCGACGACTATCTCGACTACGTCCACGAGATCGATCACTCGCCGCTGCAGCCCAATCCGGCGCTCGGCGCGGCCATCGAGCGATTGCCGGGCCGCAAGCTGATCCTGACCAATGGCACCACCAAGCACGCCAACGCCGTGATGAAACGGCTCCAGATTGATCATCATTTCGAGGACGTGTTCGACATCGTCGCCGCCGAACTGGAACCGAAGCCGTCATCGGTCACCTATGACCGGTTCCTGGCGCGGCATGGCGTCGATCCGACGCGCGCCGCGATGTTCGAGGACCTCGCCCGCAATCTCGCCGCGCCGCATGCGCTCGGCATGACCACCGTATTGGTGGTGCCCGACGGACAGCGCGAGGTGTTCCGCGAGACCTGGGAAATGGAAGGCCGCGAGGAGCGGCACGTCGATCACGTCACCGACGATCTGGCGGGCTTTTTGCGAGAGGCGGTCGCGCACGGCGGAAGCTAAAGCCCTGATGCGCGAAACGCCGCTGTGCGATTCCGACGCTAATAACGATAGTTCAGGCCGATGCGAACGATATTGCCGTTGAATCGCAGCGTGGACGACGCGTCATTGATGAAATAATAGGGCGTCGGCGCCCCGGGAGTAACGATCTGATCGGCTAATCGACCGCTCGCGGTCACGGTGCCGAGGTCGTAGTAAAGATACTCGACCTTGGCGCTCCAGTTCGCCGGCAGCATCCATTCAAATCCGCCGCCAAGCGTCCAGCCCGCCAGCATCCGGGAGATACTCGACGCCATACCGAAATTTGGTACGAAGTTTCCCAGACCCGAGCCAACGAGGCCCTGGGAGACGACCAGATTCGAATTGACATGACCGTAGGCGAATCCGCCGGTGCCGAAGACAAGCAGACGTGGCTCGACCAGATAGCCCAGCCGGCCACGCACCGTGCCCAGGAAATCGATGCGCTTGGACGCAAGCAAATCCGTCGCCACGCTATGCCCGGCGAAACCGGAAACCTCGAAGGACGTGGACGTCACGCTGGACTTGCCGGCTCCGGCGAGGCCCTGAAAGTCCGTCTCAAAACCCGCGATCCAGCGTTTGGCGATTTGCCAATTGTAACCAAATTGACCGCCGCCGATGAATCCATCGGGCCTTACGGGAAAATCGCCGGTCGCGCCCAGAATTGACGCGTTCGCAAAATCCACCGCATGCGTGCATGCGGGTGGTGCGCAAAACTGGCTGTTGCTCGCCCGCGAATTGACCGGATCGCCGCCCCAGCCTCCGCCCGCATTCAGACCGGCATACCAACCGGTCCAGCCATGGACCGCCGTCTCAGCGGCGGATGCCGGCTGACTCAATGCGATGATGGACGCCAGAAAAAATGCCGCCGCAAAAATGCGGACCATCAGTGAGCCCCGAATATAAATTTTACATAAAATATACTATCGGGTCGATGCACTGCAACCCGAAGCTGCGCGCGGCCGCGCCAAACCTGACCGCTGCGGCAATTCGGCAACGGTACTAAATGTCTGATTTTAATGACTCAACGCCGTCCGCGCCGACCCGCGACCGGGTCGAACCCCCACACCTCGGGACGACGGATCAGCTCACCCGATGCCACCGACGAACTGCTGCAACTCCGGCGTCTTCGGCGCAGCGAAGACCTCCTTCGGCACGCCGGTCTCATGCACCTTGCCGTGATGCATGAACACCAGATTGGTGCCGACATCGCGGGCAAAGCGCATTTCGTGCGTCACCAGAATGAGCGTCATGCCTTCCTTGGCCAGTTGCTCGACCACGCGCAGCACTTCATTGACCAGTTCGGGATCGAGCGCCGAGGTGATCTCGTCGCACAGCAGAACCTTCGGCCGCATTGCCAGCGACCGGGCGATCGCGACGCGCTGCTGCTGACCGCCGGATAACTGGCTCGGATAGGCGTCGCGCTTGTCCGACAACCCGACCTTGGCCAGCATCTCGGCGGCGATTTCGGCGGCTTCCTTCTTCGAGGTCTTGTTGACCACCGTCGGGGCCAGCATCACGTTGCCGGCCGCCGTCAGATGCGGAAACAGATTGAACTGCTGAAACACCATGCCGACATGCCGGCGGAGTTCGCGAACATCGGTATGCATGCCGCCGACTTCCAGCCCGTCGGCGAGAATGGCGCCGGACTGGAACGTCTCCAGGCCGTTGATGCAGCGGAGCAAGGTGCTCTTGCCGGAGCCGGAACGGCCGATGATCGCCACCACGTCGCCTTTGGCGACCTCAAGCGAGACGCCCTTGAGCACCTCGAGCGGACCGAAGCTCTTTCTGACTTCGCGGATACTAACGAGCGACATTCAGGCGTCCTTCGAGTTTCTTGGCCATAAAGGACAACGGGAAACACAGGCAGAAGTAAATCAACGCCACCAGCGAATAGACCAGAAACGGACGGAAAGTGGCATTGTTGAGCATGGTGCCGGCCTTGGTCAGTTCGACGAAGCCGATGATCGAGGCGAGCGCCGTACCTTTGACGACCTGCACCGAAAACCCGACGGTCGGCGCCACCGCGATGCGCGACGCCTGCGGCAGGATGACGTATCGCATCTGTTCGAAATAGGTCATCGCCAGACTGGTCGAGGCTTCCCACTGGCCTTTCGGAATCGACTCGACGCAGCCGCGCCAGATCTCGGTGAGGAAGGCACTGGTCCAGAAGGTCAGCGCCATGGTCGCGGCCATCCAGGGCGAGACCTCAATGCCGAACAACGCGATGCCGAAGAAGAACAGGAACAGCTGCATCAGCAGCGGCGTGCCCTGAAAGAACTCGATGTAGATCTTGGTTACAAAGACCAGCGGCCTGACGCCGGACGTCCGCGCGAACAGCAACACCAGGCCGACGATGCCGCCGCAGACGAAGGCGATGATCGAGAGAATGATCGTCCACTCGGTGGCGATCAGCAAATTCGAAAAAATATCCCAGACGGTGAACTGCACCATTAGCGCTGCTCCTGGCGCATGATCTGGTCCGAAAACCGGCATCCACTTTTCGGGATCATGCGCTAGCTCGCCGCTTTGAAGAAGATGCGGCCCAGGCCCCGCAGCACAGCGCGGGTCACGATCGCCAGCACGAGATAAGCCAGGGTCGCGACCAGATAGACCTCGAAATTACGGAAGTCGCGCGACGCCACGAAATTGGCGGCATAGGTCAGGTCCTGCGCCGAAATCTGCGACACCACCGCCGAGCCCAGCATCACGATGATGATCTGCGACGACAGCGCCGGATAAATCTTGCGGAACGCTTGATTGAGCACGATGTGACGCAGCACTTCCCACTTGGTCATCGCGAGACTGACACCCGCCTCGATATGGCCTTTCGGCACAGCCTCGATACCGGCGCGGATGATCTCGGTCGAATAGGCGCCGAGATTGATCACCATGGCGAGGAAAGCCGCCGTCGTCTCGTCGAGTTTCACGCCAGCGGCCGGCAGACCGAAGAAGATGAAGAACAGCTGGACGATGAATGGCGTATTACGGATCAGTTCGACATAGACGACCACGATCCAGCCCAACCAGGCTGGACCGAAGGTCCGCGCCGACGCCCCCGCCGTGCCGACCGCGACGCCGGCCGCCGTCGACACGATCGTCAATACGATCGTGAAGACGAGGCCCTGCAACAGAACGTCCCAGTAAGGGAGCAGTTCGGCGAATTGCAGTTTGTACAGCATGGCGGGGTGGCCCCGCGCTGCGCGATCAGAAGCCCGGCGGCAGCGGCTGCTTCAGCCACTTCTCCGACAGCTTCTCGATCTCGCCGGCCTTCTTGGCATCGGCGATGATGCTGTTGACCTTGGCCATCAGCGCCGGCTCGTTCTTGTTCATGCCGACGTAGCAGGGGCTGTCCTTGATCAGGAACTTCATCTCCGGAGTGCGCGCCGGATTCTGCTTGGCGATCACGGCCGCCACGGTGTTGCCGGTCGCGACCAGATCGATCTGACCGGAGACAAAGGCGGCAATCGTGGCGCTGTTGTCCTCGAAGCGCTTGATGGTCGCATCCTTCGGCGCGGTGGCGCTCAGGGCCTGCTCTTCGATGGTGCCGCGCGCGGCGCCGACGGTTTTACCCGACAGATCGGCGAGCTTGGTGATGCCGGCATCCTTGCCCTTCACGCTATAGACCGCGGAGAAGAACGGCGCATAGGCAGCCGAAAAGTCGATGACCTTGGCGCGTTCGGCGTTCTTGCCGAGGCTGGAAATGACGAGGTCGGCCTTGTGGGTCTGGAGATAGGGAATGCGGTTGGCGCTGGTCACCGCGATCAGTTCGACTTTCACGCCGAGCGCCTTGCCGATCAGGTTGGCCATGTCGATGTCATAGCCCTGCGGCTTGAGATCGAGGCCGGCGGAACCGAACGGCGCGAAATCCTGCGGCACGGCGATCTTGATCACCTTGGCCTTCATGATGTCGGCCAGGGCGTCGGCGCGGGCCGGGCCGGCGGACAGTCCCAGGAGGCTGATGCCGGAAGCGAGCATCAGGGCGGCGAAGCCGGTTTTGGTCACGCGCTTAAGCATGCGTAGATTCCTTGTTTTGGATCGCGATCGGGCCGGACGACACCCCGGCCGTGTCATCCTCGCATATCTATTGCAGTGCGGAATACACAGGTCCAATATATTGTTGCTCGCAATCAATAGGTTTTTCGTATGGATCTGCGCCAGCTCCGATACTTCGCCATGGTCGCCGAGGAGCTGAGCTTCACCCGCGCCGCCGCCCGGCTGCGCATTTCCCAGCCGCCCTTGAGCCAGCAGATCAAGGAGCTGGAGGATTCGCTCGGCACCACGCTGTTCCGGCGCACCAGCCGCCGGGTCGAACTGACCGAGGCCGGCAAGACCCTGGTGGTGCACGGTCGCAATATCCTGGCCCAGGTCGACGCCACCCAGCGCAAGGTGCGGGCGGTCGGTCAGGGCCGGGTCGGCGAATTATCGATCGGCGCGACCGGCTCCATTATGCGCGGCGGCCTTGCCGACCTGCTGGCCGCCCACCGCCACGAATATCCCGGCGTCGTCACCAAGCTGGTCGAACAGGCCCCCGAGCTGCAGATGATGGCGCTGCTCGAACACCGCACCGACGTCTGTTTCATCCGCAGCCCGCCGGCGCATGACGGCCTCACCCAGGAACTGGCGTGGCGCGAGGATGTCGTGGTGGCGATGTCGGCGATCCACCGGCTGGCCAAGCGCAAGCGCATCGAGATCAAGGACCTGCGCGAGGAAGAATACATCGTGCTGGCGCCGGACAGTTCGGACTTCGCCCGCTCGATCATCGACTGGTGCGTCGCCGCCGGCTTCCTGCCGCGCATCGCTCACGAGGTCATCGATTCGCAATCGATCCTCGGCCTGATCGCGGCCGGCTTCGGCGTCGCCTTGCTGCCGGCTTCGATCGCGCGGCTCACCGGTGACCAGATCATCTTTCATACACTCGGTCCGACCGCACCGGCCGCCGATGTCTTTCTGGTCTACCGGCAGGACGATCCATCGCCGGTGCTGCGGGCCTTTATCGAATTCGCGCGGCGCCAGATTCGCGGCGCTCGTCCGCCCGGCAAGAACGACCCGCTCAAGGCGCCATCGCGACAAACAAGAAATGCCTGACGCAAGACAGGCCGCCTATTGGGCGCGAGCCTCGTCCGACGAGCGCACGGAAGGCCCGCCTTGCACATGCACGTCGCGCTGCGGGAACGGGAACGACAGCCCGGCGGCTTCGAGCGCCGCCTTGCCGCGTTCGTTGAAGGCGCGCACCACCGTCCAGTAATCGGCATTGGCGGTCCAGCATCGCAGCCGCAGCACCACCGCGCTGTCGGCCAGTTCGTCGACGAAAACCAGCGGCTCCGGCTGCGCGTTGACCTTCGTCTCGTCGACGACCATCGCCAGCAAGGTCTGTTTGCCGGTCGCGATATCGTCGCCATAGCCGACGCCGAATTTCAGGTCGACCATGCGGGTCGGCATTCGGCTGTAATTGATTAGACGCCGGTTCCACAAATCGGAGTTCGGCATGAAAATATAAACGCCGTCATAGGTCCGCAGTTCGCTGGCGAACAGTCCGACATCGGTGACGGTGCCGCTGACATTGCCGTTGTCGATGAAATCGCCGATCCGGAACGGCCGCAGCCACAAGAGCATCATGCCCGCCGCGATGTTGGACAGCGTGCCCTGCATCGCCAGACCGATCGCAAGGCCAGCGGCGCCGAGCGCCGCGAGTATGCTGGTGGTCTGAATGCCGAGTTGGCCCAGCACCGCCACCACCACTAGGATCAATATGCCGTAGCGCACCAGCGACGCCAGCACGCCCGACAGCGTCAGATCAATCTGCGATTGCCGGCCGAGCAGCACACGAACGCCCCGCTCGGCCCGGGAGGCCAGCCACCATCCGACGATCAGCAGCACGATGGCGCTCAGCAGGCTCGGCAAGGCGACCGCCGCCCAGGCGGTCAATTGGGTGACAAAAACACTGATCTCGCCGCCGATTTGCTTGACGTTCGTCACGTCCATCAATTGCTCCTTCCGGATTGCCCCCCAGGTGCCTCTGCATGCCGTGTTAACGCATCGACGCGCTACCGCAACCGCCAAAGGCTGGAAATGAAGTCGCATCCCGGACGGCCAGGGGCCTGCGCGGCAGCGACATAAGATATTACGAAATAAGAGGAAAATCGTTCCCTCGGCCGATCGGCGCAATGCCGCCGCGGCAGGCGGATGGCAGGCGCCAAGGAGCGGCCTCCCGGCTTGACATCCCCTGCCCCGCCCCCGACAAACCGCTGCCAACTTCACTGCTGGGGACCCGCATGTCGAACGACCATCTCGCCAAGACCATCGATGACGCCTTCGAAGCCCGCGACGGCATCGGCCCCACCACCCAGGGTGCCGTGCGCGAAGCGGTCGAAACCGCGCTGGACATGCTCGATTCGGGCAAAGCGCGCGTTGCCGAGCGTCAGGCCGACGGCCAATGGCTTGTCAATCAATGGCTGAAAAAGGCGGTGCTGCTGTCGTTCCGGCTCAACGACATGAGCGTGATCCCGGGCGGCCCCGGCCAAGCGGTCTGGTGGGACAAGGTTGCCTCGAAATTCGACAACTGGAGCGACGCCGAATTCCGCGCCGCCGGCTTCCGCGCCGTGCCGGGCTGCGTCGTGCGGAAGTCGGCTTATGTCGCGCCGGGCGTGGTGCTGATGCCGTCCTTCGTCAACCTCGGCGCCTATGTCGGCAAGGGGACCATGGTCGATACCTGGGCAACCGTCGGCTCCTGCGCGCAGATCGGCGCGAATGTGCATCTGTCGGGCGGCGTCGGTATCGGCGGCGTGCTTGAGCCGTTGCAGGCCGGCCCGGTGGTGATCGAGGACAACTGCTTCATCGGCGCGCGCTCGGAAGTCGTCGAAGGCGTGATCGTGCGCGAAGGCTCGGTGCTCGGCATGGGCGTTTATCTCGGCCAATCGACCAAGATCGTCGACCGCGCCACCGGCAAGATCTTCTACGGTGAAGTGCCGCCTTATTCGGTCGTCGTTTCCGGCACGCTGCCGGGCAAGCCGATGCCAAATGGCGAGCCGGGCCCCAGCCTGTACTGCGCAGTGATCGTCAAGCGCGTGGATGAAAAGACCCGCTCCAAGACCAGCATCAACGAGTTGCTGCGGGATTGACGTTCCCGCCAAACCGTCGGATTCTGAACGCATGAGCCGCGACATCAGCATTCAAGCAAGATGGGATGGCGAAGCCAGCGTCTGGATCGCCACCAGCGCCGACGTGCCAGGCCTCGTCGTCGAAGCCGACACTTGGCCCGGCATGATCGAGGAAGTCAGACTGGTCCTGCCCGACTTGATGGACGTTTCGGGCCAGGGCGGCCAGGACCTTTCCTTGACCTTTAAAGCCGAAGAGCATCTCGATCTCGCGGGAGCCTGATGGCTAATTTTTACCGCGATCTGGTCGCTATCTTGCGCGCGAACGGATTTGAGTTTCTTCGTGTTGGCAAAGGCAGTCACGAAATCTGGTTCAATCCGACGACCCACCGTCACGTTACGGTTCCTCGCACCACCAAATCCCGGCACACCGCCAACGATGTTCTGAAACAAGCCGGCCTGAAGAAGCAATTTTAAATGACCGCCGATCCCCTTGCCCTTGCCCGCGACCTCTTGCGCTGCCCGTCGGTGACGCCGGCGGAAGGCGGCGCGCTGAGTTTCATGGAAACCACGCTGAAGGCGGCCGGCTTTACCGTCCACCGCATGACATTCTCGGAGCCGGGCGAAGCCGACGTCGAGAACCTCTATGCCCGCATCGGCACACAAGGACCGAACCTGGTCTTCGCCGGTCATACCGACGTGGTGCCGCCGGGCGACGAGACCGCCTGGAAACATCCGCCCTTCGCCAGCGAAGTGTCGAACGGTCAGCTCTATGGCCGTGGCGCGGTCGACATGAAAGGCGGTATCGCCTGCATGATGGCCGCCGCCCTCGATCATCTGGCGACAAACGGCGGCAAAGCGCGACAGGACGGCAAGGGCTCGATCTCCTTCCTGATCACCGGCGACGAGGAAAGCGTCGCCGTCAACGGCACACCGAAGCTGTTGCAATGGTGCGTCGATCACGGCGAGACCTTCGATCACTGCGTGCTCGGCGAACCGAGCAACGTCGAGGACCTCGGCGACACCATCAAGATCGGCCGGCGCGGTTCGCTCAACGGCCATCTGATCGTCACCGGCAAGCAGGGCCACGTCGCCTATCCCGAACGCGCCGACAATCCGATCCGCGGCATCCTCAAACTGATGGAAGCCTTGCAGTCCGAGCCGCTCGACAACGGCAACGACAATTTCCAGCCGTCGCATTTCGAATTCGTTTCGGTCGACGTTGGCAACAAGACCGTCAACCTCATCCCGGGCGAAGCGCGAGCGATGTTCAACATCCGCTTCAACGACATTCACACCGCCGAGTCGCTGCAGAAGCTGTTGCAACAGCGGGCCGAAAAGGCCGCGGACGGCAAGATCAAATTTCACTTCAAGTTCCAGCCGTCAAATGCCGGTTCCTTCGTCGTTCAGCCCGGCCCGTTCACCGATATGGTGTCGAAGGCCATCGAGCAGGTGACCGGCCGCACGCCGCATCTGTCGACCACCGGCGGCACCTCCGACGCGCGCTTCATCACCCATCATTGCCCGGTGGTGGAATTCGGCTTGGTCGGCCAAACCATGCATCAGGTCGACGAGCGCGTTCCGATCGCCGACCTGCGCGCGCTGACCTCGATCTATCGCAAGATTCTCGATACGTATTTCGGGTAAGTTTGTCATGGCCGGGCTTGTCCCGGCCATCTCGTTTAGGGACGCACCGCGCCTTCCTAAGCGGGATCACCGGGACAAGCCCGGTGATGACAGGAATTTCGCGCCACGCGCTTAGTAATCGACCTTCATCAAATAAAGCCCGTCCGGTGGCGCGACCTGACCGCAAGCGGCCCGATTGCGGGCGGCCAGCGCATCGCTGAGCATATCCGCGGTCCAAGAACCCGGTCCGGTCAGTCCGGTATTGACCAGTGAGCCGACCATCGACCGCACCTGATTGTGCAGAAAAGACCGCGCCGAAGCGAGCACATGGATCTCGTCGCCGGCCTGCACGACATCCAGCTGATCGAGCGTTTTCTCCGGCGACTTGGCCTGACATTCGGTCGAGCGGAAAGTGGTGAAATCGTGCTTGCCGACCAGACGCTGCGAGGCGGCATGCATGGCCGCGACGTTCAAGGGTCGCGCCACCCGCCAGGCATATTTCAGGTCGAAGGTCAGGTCGGGCCGACGATTGATAATGCGATAGAGATAATGCCGCTTGATCGCCGACATGCGGGCATTGAAGTCGTCGCCGACCTGTTCGGCCGACAAAACGGCGACCGGATGCGGCCTTAAGTGCGCATTGAGAGCGTCGCGCACCGTGTCGGTTTTCCAGTCACGCGCCAGATCGATATGCGCGACCTGACCCCGCGCGTGAACGCCGGCGTCGGTGCGCCCCGCGCCTTGCACCAGCACAGTTTCGCCGCTGAGCGCCGTCACCGCGGTCGTCAGCACGCCCTGCACCGTCACCTGATCGGCCTGATATTGCCAGCCGCAGAACGGCGCGCCGTCATATTCGATGGTGAGTTTGTAGCGCGGCATCAGCCGACCACCGCGCCTTTTTTCACCGGCGTGCCGCGCAGGAACTCCTCCGCCGCCATCGCCTTCGAACCGGCACGCTGAACCTGAACCAGCCGCACCGCGCCATCGCCGCAAGCGATGGCGAGTTTGTCGTCAAGCGCGGTGCCAGGCGCACCTGAACCGCCGGCCAAGGTCGAGCTCAACACCTTGACCCGAACGCCGTCGATCTCGAACCACGCCCCGGGAAACGGCGACAGGCCGCGAATATGGTTGTGAACCGCGCGCGCCGGCTTCGACCAGTCGATGCGCGATTCGGTCTTCGAGATTTTCTCGGCATAAGTCACGCCATCGGCCGGTTGCGGCGTGGCGGCGAGCGTGCCGCGATCGGCCGCCGACAGCGCGAGCGGCATCATCCGCGCGCCAAGCACGGACAGCGCATCGTGCAATTCACCGGTCGTCATGTCCTCACCGATCGGAATCGCCTCGCGCATCGCCATCGCGCCGGTATCGAGCCCCTCGTCCATCTGCATAATGGTAACGCCCGACTCGGCATCGCCCGCCATGATGGCACGGTGGATCGGCGCCGCGCCGCGCCAGCGCGGCAGCAAGGAAGCGTGCACGTTGAAGCAACCGAGGCGCGGCGCTTCAAGAATGGCTTTCGGCAGGATCATGCCATAGGCGACGACGACGGCGGCATCGGCGTTGAAGGCGGCGAATTCGGCCAGCGCTTCTTCCGTGCGCAAGGTCTTCGGCGTCAACACCGGCAAACCCAGTTCGCGCGCCTTGCGCTCGACCGGCGTCGGCACCAGGTCGAGGCCGCGCCGGCCGCCGGGTTTCGGCTCGCGGGTATAGACCGCGACGATCTCGTGACCGGCGGCGTGAAGCGCCACCAAAGAAGGCACCGAAAAATCGGGCGTGCCCATGAAGATCAGGCGAAGGGGCATCGGGCTAGGTCCAAGAAACACTCAGTTCTTGTCATGCCCGGCCTTGTGCCGGGCATCCACGTCTTGACCGGGGTCGGCTCAGTCAGACGCGGATGGCCGGGACCGGCCCGGCCATGACGGCGGAGAGGCTCACCTTACCCAATATGGTGCGACGGCTCTTTATCCTTGGCGAGCGAGGGCGCCACGCCCTTCTTCGCCGCCTTGGTGAATTTCTTCATCACCATGGCACGCTTGAGCTTGGAAATATGGTCGATGAACAGCACGCCGTTGATGTGATCAATCTCGTGCTGGATGCAGGTGGCAAGCAGGCCGTCGGCCGTTAACTCCTGCTCCTTGCCGTCGATATCGAAATACCTGACCTTGACCGAGGCCGGACGTTCGACCTCTTCGTAATATTCGGGAATCGACAGGCAGCCTTCCTCGTAGGTCGAGGTTTCGTCCGACGACCAGACGATTTCCGGGTTGATAAAAACCCGAGGCTCCTTGGGGTCGTCCTTTTTCGCGACATCCATGGTGATCAGCCGGACTGGCTCGCCGATCTGGATCGCGGCCAGACCGATGCCGGGCGCCTCGTACATGGTCGCGAACATGTCGTCGACCAGGGCGCGCAGCGGCGCATCGAAGCTTTTGATCGGCTCGGAGACCAGCCGAAGCTTTTTGTCGGGGATAATGAGAATGTCGCGGATCGCCATGGCGGCGATTTAAGGGCTGGCGGCGGCCGGGTCAATGGAATGCGCCGCCAGCCGTCCGGGAGGTGGCCGACGGGGCCCGGCCCGGAATAGACGCCCCACCGCTGTTCGCTCTTCGTTCGCCTCCGGCCCCGAATCGGGCTAGAACAGCGCCATGCTCGACACCGTCCTCTTCCGCCTTTCGCATGACCCGATCCTGGCCACCGGCCTCGGCATCGCGGTCGTTCTGGTCCTCGGTCTGATCGCCGTGATCGTCCTGCTGCTGCGCAAGCCGGCGGCGGTCCCCGATCCGGAGGCTGAGCAGCGCCTGCGCGAACTCAACGCCCGCCTCGACGCCATGGGCGGCTGGCTGCAAAACTCGCACAGCCAATTGCAGCAAACGGTGAACAGCCGGCTCGACGCGGTCAGCCAGAACCTTGGCGAGTCGATGAAGACCACGACCAAGCACACCACCGAGCATTTGCAGCAGCTTCATGCCCGGCTGGCGGTGATCGATTCGGCGCAGAAGAACATCACCGATCTCGCCGGCACCGTGACGTCGTTGCAGAACGTACTATCGAACAAGCAGTCGCGCGGCGCCTTCGGCCAGGGCCAGTTGGAGGCGATCGTCGCCGACGTGCTGCCGAAGAGCGCTTACGCTTTTCAGTATACGCTTTCCAACCGCACCAAGCCGGACTGCGTCGTGTTCATGCCGGATTCCGGCCCGCTGGTGATCGACGCCAAGTTTCCGCTCGAAGCGATGACCGCGCTGCGCGCCGCCGAAACCGACGAGGAACGCAAGTTCGCGGTCGCCCGCGTCAAGCAGGACATCACCAAGCACGTCACCGATATCGCCGGTAAATATCTCATTCCCGGCGAGACGCAGGACATCGCGCTGATGTTCATCCCGTCGGAATCGGTCTATGCCGATCTGCACGAACAGTTCGACGATCTGGTGCAGAAGGCGCAGCGCGCCCGCGTCATGATCGTGTCGCCAACCTTGATGGTGATGGCCATTCAGGTCATCAAGCAGGTCCGCAAGGACGCGGCGATGCGCGAAGCCGCCGACCAGATCCGCACCGAGGTCGGCATGATGCTGAAAGACGTGACGCTGCTGTCCGATCGGGTTCGCAAACTGCAAAACCACCTCAACCAGACCAATGCCGACATCGATTCCATTCTGGTATCGACCGGCAAGATCGAAAAGCGCGCCGGCAAGATCGAAGCGCTGGAATTCGACGCCGACACGCCGGGCAGCGCCGATCTGATCGGGACGCCGATTCGCAAGCTCGGAGCGGCGGAGTGAAGCAATCGCCCGTCATTCCGGGGCGCGCCAAAGGCGCGAGCCCGGAATCCAGAGATGCTATCATCCATGTCTGGATTCCAGGTTCGCACGCCAGCGCATGCGCCCCGGAATGACGGAGATCATTACCTATGACCACCGCACCTGACGGCACCGCTTCCCGCCCCTCTTTCACCGATACGCTCGCCGTCTATCTCCAGCCGCGCGTGCTGGTGGTGCTGTTCCTCGGCTTTTCGTCCGGCCTGCCGCTGGCGCTGTCGAGTTCGACGCTGCTGTTCTGG
Source organism: Rhodopseudomonas sp. (assembly GCA_016124795.1). Lineage (GTDB taxonomy): Bacteria > Pseudomonadota > Alphaproteobacteria > Rhizobiales > Xanthobacteraceae > Pseudolabrys. The sequence goes on from WGNB01000010.1 coordinate 158,206, forward strand.
ATGGCGGAGGTCGGCGTCGACCTTAAAACCATCGGCCTGTTCGCCATGGTCGGCACGCCCTACACCATCAAGTTCCTGTGGGCGCCGATCGTCGACGCCTTCGACGTACCGTTGCTGGCGCGCTGGCTCGGCCGACGGCGCGCGTGGCTGATGCTGACCCAGCTGGCGCTGATGGCGGCCATCGTGCTGCTCGGCGCCAACGATCCGGTGAAAGCGCCGGCGATGATCGCGCTCGGCGCGCTGATCGTGGCCGCAGCTTCCGCCACACAGGACATCGTCATCGACGCCTTCCGGGTCGAGAGCCTGCCGGAGAACGAACAAGCCGCCGGCGCGGCGTCTTACGTCGCGGCCTATCGCGTCGCCATGCTGGTCTCGAGCGCCGGCGCGCTGTTTCTGGTCAGCGGCTTCCAGAACCTCGGCTTCACCCGGCAAGGCGGCTGGAGCGCCAGCTACATGATCATGGCGGCACTGGTGCTGATCGGCATGGTCACGACCCTGTTGGCGACCGAGCCGAAAAAATCAGAAGCCGCCGAAGCCGCACATCTCGGCGAGCCGCCGCTGCAACGGCTCAGCCGCACCATCGTCGGGGCTTTCACCGATTTCTTCGGCCGCGAGGGCATGACTATCGCCGTCGTCGTGCTGATCTTTGTCGTCTTGTTCAAGCTGACCGACGCGCTGGCCGGCGTGATGACCGGGCCTTTCGCGGTCAAGCTCGGCTTCAGCCGCAACGAATATGCCGCGATCATCAAAGGCGTCGGCTTTATCGCGACATTGGCTGGCGGCTTTGCCGGCGGCTACGTCGCGCGCTCGCTGCCGCTGGCCGCCAGCCTGTGGATCGGCGGGTTATTGCAAGCGGCCGCCAATCTCGCATTTTCCTGGCAGGCCGTGGTCGGCCACGATCTCGCCTGGCTAACGGTCGCGATTACCGTCGAAAACTTCACCAGCGCCATCGGCACCGTCATTTTCGTCGCCTATCTGTCGGCGCTGTGCCGCAACCCGTTACACACCGCGACGCAATACGCGCTGCTGACGGCGCTCGCCGCCGTCGGCCGAACTTACCTGTCGGCCGGTGCCGGCTATCTTGCCGAGGCCACCGGCTGGGTCTGGTTCTTCGTGCTGTGCGCTTTGGCGGCGCTGCCGAGCTTCGCATTGCTCGCCTGGCTGCAAGGCCGGGGCCATTTCAAGGGACTGGAAAAGAAGCCGCGCTAAATGCAATCCGTCATCCCGACGGCGCGTTGAAGCCGCGCCGCGGGATGACAGGATGAATGGGTTATCGACGCTTCCGTGATGGTCTAGAACGGCAAGCCGACGTAATTCTCCGCCATCGACTGCTTGGCCGCGTCCGACGACAACAGATATTCCAGCTCCGTCTGCTGCAGCTTGTCGTCATATGAGATGTTGTCCGGGAAACGATGCAGCATCGTCGTCATCCACCACGAGAAGCGCTGCGCCTTCCACACCCGCGCCAGCGCTTTTTGCGAATAGCCTTTCAGCCCGGCGTCGTCGCCTTTCTGATAGTGATCGAGCATGGCGTGATAGAGGTAATAGATATCCGACGCCGCGCTATTAAGTCCGCGCGCGCCGGTCGGCGGCACGATGTGGGCGGCGTCGCCGGCGAGAAACAGCCGGCCGTAGCTCATTGGCTCGGCAACGAAGCTGCGCAGCGGCGCAATGCTCTTCTCGATCGACGGACCGGTGACCAGGCGGGCCGCGACGTCGGCCGGCAGCCGCCGTTTCAATTCGGTCCAGAAGGCGTCGTCGGACCAATCCTCGACCGCATCGCTGAGTGGCACCTGGATGTAATAACGGCTCAATACCTGAGAACGCAGCGAACACAGCGCGAAGCCGCGCTCGTGTTTGGTATAGATCAATTCCGGCGATACCGGCTTGGTCTGCGATAGCACGCCGAGCCAGCCGAACGGATAGACCTTCTCGTATTCGCGCAATACGTCTTTCGGAATCGCCTTGCGGCTGACGCCGTGGAAACCATCGGCGCCGACGACGTAATCGCAATCGATACGAACGGTGGCGTCGCCGTCGCGATAGGTCACGTAAGGCGCCGAGGTGGTGAGGTCGCAAGGCTTCACATCCTCGACGTGATGAATGACCTTGCCCTTCATCCGGTCGCGCGCCTCGTAAAGATCGCGGGTCAGTTCGGTCTGGCCGTAAACGATGACCGAGCTGCCGCCGGAGTATTTATGCAGGTCGATCCGGTCCATGCCCTTGGAATGGGAAATATAAATGCCGTCATGGATCTCGCCCTCGCGATCCATGCGCTCGCCGCATTGCGCCTCGCGCATCAGATCGGCGAAACCGTGCTCCAGCACGCCGGCGCGAATCCGGCCGAGGACGTATTCCCGGCTCTGCCGCTCGAGCAGCACCGTGTCGATGCCCTTGAGGTGCAAAAGCTGCGACAGCAACAGACCCGAAGGGCCACCGCCAATAATGCAGACCTGCGTCTTCATGGTTTTGTCCATCGGCCTTTCCTCCACCGTCTGGGATGTCGTCTCCCGATTAGGGAAGTCTAGCGGATGGCCCGGTCCGGGGAATGGATCAAGCCGACATTGTCTTGTACAAATCGAACATGCCCCATCTCCCCCACGAACCCGTCATCCGGTCCTATAACCTGTTCGGCGAGGTCCACGACCTGCCGGACGTGGTGCACTGCGAAACGATTGCCGCCCGGTCGGTGTTGCACGACTGGGAACTCGCCGTGCATCGCCACGCCCGCCTGCACCAAGTGCTGCTGATCGCGCGCGGCGGCGGACAGGCGACGCTGGAAGGCCGCCAGCACCGGCTGCGACCGATGTCGGCGGTCTATGTGCCGGCCGGCCAGGTGCATGGCTTCAGCTTCAAGCCCGGCACGCAGGGCTGGGTGGTCACCATGCCGAGCGAAATTCTCGACGAGGTGCTGACGCCGACCGAGGGGCTCGGCCGGGCTTTGTCGCGAGCCGCCGTGCTACGCGGCACGCCAGCGATGCGGCAAACGATGAAAGAAATCTTCGCCGAATATAGCGGTCGCCATTTTGCCCGCGCCCACATCCTCAAGGCACGATCGGCGCTGCTGCTGGGCCTGGTCGCACGCGCACTGGCCGACAACGACGCGCCGCCCGGTCATGGCCATGGCGCCGAATTGATCCGCCAATTCGAGGCATTGATCGACAGCCATTATTTGCAACACTGGCCGGTCGCGCGTTACGCCGCGACGCTGAAAATCACGCCGACCCACCTCAGCCGACTGACGCGCGAAGCTTATGGCTGTCCGGCGTCGCAGATGATCCGCGATCGCGTCGTGCGCGAGGCCCGGCGCAATCTGGTTTATACCAATATGGCGATATCGACGATCGCCTACAGCCTCGGCTTCAGCGACCCGGCTTATTTCAGCCGTACCTTCGCCGCCGCCACCGGCCTGTCGCCGAGTGAGTTTCGCGACAGTGTTCAGGGCCAGAAATAACGGGTGCTAAAACAACGTCCGCTGCTTCATCGCCGCCGACAGTGTGCCTTCGTCGAGATAATCCAGCTCACCACCGACCGGCACGCCATGCGCCAGCCGCGTGACCTTGACGCCGGCATTCTGCAAAAGCTCGGTGATGTAATGCGCCGTGGTCTGGCCATCGACCGTGGCGTTGAGCGCCAGGATCAGTTCCTTGACCTCATCGCCGTGCGCGCGCGACACCAGCGCATCGATCGACAAATCCTGCGGCCCGACGCCATCGAGCGGCGACAGCGTGCCGCCGAGCACATGATAGCGACCGTTGACGGCATTGGCGCGCTCCAGCGCCCACAGATCGGCGACGTCGGCGACCACGACAAGTATCGACGGATCGCGGCGCGGATCGGTGCACACGGTGCACGGATCCTTGGTATCGATATTGCCGCAGGTCTTGCAGACGACGATCTTGTCCATCGCGGTTTGCAGCGCGCCGGTTAAAGGCGCCATCAGCAGTTCGCGCTTCTTGATCAGAAACAAGGCGGCGCGGCGCGCCGAGCGCGGGCCGAGCCCCGGCAGCCGCGCCAGCAATTGGATGAGACGTTCGATTTCGGGTCCGGCAACGGCGGTCGCCATCGTCGGCTTATCCCAACAGGCCGGGCGGCAGCGGCAGGCCGCCCGCGACGGCTTTCATCTTCTCGGCGAGCACGGCCTCCGCCTTACGGCGGGCATCGGCATGTGCCGCCACCAGCAGGTCCTCGACGATTTCGGTTTCGCCCGGCTTCATCAGCGAGTCGTCGAGCTTGACGCTCTTGAGGTCGCCTTTGGCCGTCAAGGTCACGCTGACCATGCCGCCACCGGCCGAACCCTCGACGGTGATGCTGTCGAGTTCAGCCTGCATCGCCTGCATCTTGGATTGCAGTTGCGCGGCCTGTTTCATCATGCCGAGAAAATCAGCCATCGATCAGTCTCCTTGGCGCATCGCCTCTTCCAAAACCCGGTTCAGGGCTTTCGGAATCGCGCGCTAGTTATCTTCATCGTCGTCGTCCGGCACCGCTTCGAGCGTCGGCTCAGCGGCGTCGGCATCATTGGTATTCTGCGTCACCGCGACCACCTTGGCGCCGGGGAATTTCTTCAACACCGCCTGCACCAACGGATCGCTTTCGGCCTCGCGCTCGGCTTCGGCCTGGCGGGCGTCGGCCTGAGCGCGCAAGGTCGGCGCTCCTTTTTCCTTGGACACGATGACGATCCAGCGCTTGCCGGTCCATTCGGTCAGCTTGCGTTGCAGATCGTGGACGAAAGTCTTCGGCGCGGTCGGCGCGACCGCGATCTCAAGCCGGCCGTCCTCGAAACGCACCAGCCGGACGTCACGTTCCAGAGCAAATTTGGTGTTCATGTCGCGCTTCTCAAGGGAGAGCGCGATGATCGCCTCGAAAGAACCGAGCGACAGCGTCGGCGGCTGTGGCTGGGACACTTCCATGCCGGCAGCCGGGTCCTCGCTGGCGCGCGCCGAGGTCGCCGCCGAAGCGCCGGATGAACGCACAGCGCCGCGCGGGGCATCGTAGCGCGGCGCGAAACTCTGCGACGCGGATACCGATGACGAAGCGCCAGCGCCATTGCTCGATGGCCGCGCCGAGCCACCACTACCGGGGCCGTCGCCGAGCGAACGGACGACTTCGTCCGGCGTCGGCAGATCGGCGGCATAGGCGATCCGCACCAGCACCATTTCAGCGGCGGCCACTGGCATGCCGGATGCTTGCACTTCGCCGACGCCTTTCAGCAGCATCTGCCAGGCGCGCGACAGCACCCGCATCGACAGCTTGCCGGCAAAATCGCGACCGCGCAGACGTTCGGCTTCCGACAGCGACACGTCGTCGGCCACCGCCGGCACGACTTTGACGCGGGTGACGAAATGGGTGAATTCGGCGAGATCGCTCAGCACTACCGCCGGGTCGGCGCCAATATCGTATTGCGCGCGCAATTCGGTGAGCGCCGCAGCGATATCGCCCTTCATCAAGGCTTCGAACAGATCGACGACGCGGACCCGATCGGCGAGGCCCAGCATTTGGCGCACGTCTTCGGCCCGCACCGGGCCGGCGGCGTGCGCGATCGCCTGATCCATCAGCGACAGCGAGTCGCGCACCGAACCTTCGGCAGCGCGGGCGATCATCGCCAAAGCCGCCGGCTCGACCTCGATGTTCTCCTTGGCGGCAATGCCTTCGAGGTGCTTGATCAGCACCGCGGCATCGACGCGGCGCAGATCGAAGCGCTGGCAGCGCGACAGCACGGTCACCGGCACCTTGCGGATTTCGGTGGTGGCGAAAATGAACTTGGCGTGCGGCGGCGGCTCTTCCAGCGTCTTCAACAGCGCGTTGAAGGCCGCGGTCGACAGCATATGAACTTCGTCGAGGATATAGACCTTGTAACGTGCCGACACCGGCGCGTAGCGCACCGCGTCATTGATCTGGCGGACGTCGTCGACGCCGTTATGCGACGCGGCGTCCATTTCCAGCACGTCGATGTGGCGACTGTCGATGATCGCCTGATCCTGCACGCCCATCACCGGCATATGGATGGTCGGCCCCTTGATCGAGCCGTCCGGCAATTCATAGTTCAAAGCCCGGGCCAGAATACGCGCGGTGGTGGTTTTGCCGACCCCGCGCACACCGGTCAGAATCCAGGCTTGCGGGATGCGCCCGGTCTCGAAAGCGTTCGAGATGGTACGGACCATGGCCTCCTGGCCGATCAGGTCCTCGAAACTGGAGGGGCGGTATTTGCGCGCCAGAACGCGATAGGCCGAAGCCTCGCTTACGCCTGCCTCGGCGGCCAAATCCGGAATGTTACCAGGCTCGCTCATCATGCCATCCGGTTCGGCCCGCGCCCGGCGATGAGCTTTTCGCTTCGAAAAACGCGGAAAAAGGGTGGGAGGCTGACAACGACCCGAACCGGGCTCGTTAGGGCTGCTTCCTTCCGGACCTGACCCGGTTGGCGAGTGGCTCGTCCACCGCCAACCTCCCGGCCCCTATATCGGGCGAATAGGGGCAGAAAGCAAGCGACGCCGACGTCGGCTTTTCCACCATGTTTTTGCCAAAGCCCGCCGAATGTTCCCTACGCCGCGAGAGCGGACGGTTAAAGTCCGGCAAGCTTTACGGTCCAGACGGTTACTGATGCCACCCCCCGCCTTCGCCCTCGACCCGCAACTGGCCGTCGACACCGTTTTCGTCGGCGATCTCGCACTTTGCCGTGTGCTTCTGGTCAAGGACGCCAACTACCCCTGGATTTTGCTGGTGCCGCGCCGGCCCAATGTAACGGAAATGATCGACCTGCCCGACCACGAACAGATTCAATTGGCTGGCGAGGTCGCCGTTGCCTCACGTGCCCTCAGGGCAATCACCGGCTGCGAAAAGCTCAATATCGCGTCGCTCGGCAACGTCGTGTCCCAGCTTCACATCCATGTCATTGGACGACGCCCGGGTGACAAAGCCTGGCCCAAGGCGGTCTGGGGCGCGGCCCTGCCTACCGTCTATGACCCCAACCAGCGCGACGAACTGGCGACGGCGCTGCGGCACGCGTTGAAAATCAACGCAATCGCCAAATAAATCGACCGCTGACCCGACCGGAAAAGGCCATCATTGCGGTCTTGGTTATCGGTCGCCTGCTTCCGGCCATGACGGTCCGGGACCTCGATTGCACTCGTCCCTGCGCCATGCGACTTTCCAACCTGATGGCATCCCTTCCCGATCTCGGCCCCACACCCCGCCTTGGCTATACCGGCAACCGTCTGGAGCGCGCCGCGGAGCTGCGCACCAACGACCGCGCGCTTGCCGCCATGACCGGCGATCCACGCGCCGCCGCCTACGTGATCGGTGGCGACCTGATCGTGACCAAGAAAGCCGAACCACTCGCAGACCCGCTGTTCACGCTCGCTCAGGCGCGCGCTCTCGGCGCGGCGGTGGAGACCGTGTTTCTCGGCCATCTCGACGGCGCACCTCGCTTCGGTCACGGCCTGACGCCGGCGGCCGCCGAGGCGCTGAAGTCGCATGACGGCCTGATGGTCACCGACCTGCGCTCGATCGCCGTCCAAGGCCTGGTCGACGCCGAACACCTGCCACCAATTGCCGAGGCGAAAGCAGTGCTGCACTGGCACGCCCGCCACCGCTTCTGTCCGAATTGCGGTGCACCGACGCAGGTTGTCGATGCCGGCTGGAAACGATCCTGCCCGGCCTGCGGCACCGAACATTTTCCGCGCACCGATCCCGTCGTCATCATGTGCGTCGTCGACGGCGACCGCTGCCTGCTCGGCCGCAGCCCGCGTTTCGCGCCCACCATGTGGTCGTGCCTGGCCGGCTTCATCGAGCCCGGCGAATCCTTCGAGGACGCGGTCAAGCGCGAGACTCGTGAAGAAGCCGGCATTTCATGCGGGCGCATTCAGTATTTCGCCTCGCAGCCCTGGCCGTTTCCGACCACCCTGATGATCGGCTGTCACGCCCAGGCCTTGAATACCGACATCGTTATCGATTCGATGGAACTGGAAGCCGCCCGCTGGTTTAGCAAGGATGAGACCGTCGCCATGCTGGCGCGCCGGCATCCCGATGGCCTGACCACGCCACCGCCGGTGGCGATTGCGCATCACCTGATTCGCGCATGGGCAGAGGACGACATTCGCTTTGACTGACCGTCTCGTCAGAATTCTGTGCGCCGGTGGCGCGGTGCAGGATATCATCATGCGGGTGGGGCAATTTCCGACGCCCGGCCTCAAGGTATCGGCGTCGGAGTTTCTCGTGACCAGCGGCGGCCAGGCCGGCAATGCGGCGGTCGCCGCCGCCCGGCTCGGCGCCCGGACCAGCTATATCGGCGCGCTCGGCGACGAAAACGACGACGTCGCCAACAGCATCATCAAGGCCTTCGCCGACGAGCATATCGACGTCAGCGGCGCCATTCGCGTGCCGGGCGCACGCTCCTCGGTGTCACTAATCATGCTCGACACCTCCGGCGAAAAGATGATCGCAACCCGCCGCAATCAGGGCCTCAGCGAAGCGGTGCCTGTCGATCCACAAGCCGCCGTCGCCGACGTCGATGTGGTGATGCTCGATAACCGCTATAGCAACATCAGCCTGCCGATCTGTATCGCGGCGAAGGCGCGCGGCATCCCGCGTGTGCTCGATTTTGACAAGCCGACGCCGGCCAGCGATCCCCTGCTGCAAGCTTGCACCCACGTGATCTGTTCGGCCGACGCGATCCGCGCCAGCACCGGTTTGAACGAGCTGCCGGCCGCTTTGCAGAAGCTCGGCGAAGGTTATAGCGGATTCCTCGCCGCGACCGACGGTCCGCAGGGCGTCTACTGGCGCGACGGCGACCGGATCAGGCATATGGATGCGTTCAAGGTCGACGCCATCGACACGTTGGGCGCCGGCGACACGTTTCACGGCGCCTTCGCGGTACGGCTGGCCGAAACCGGCGACGCGGTGCAATCGATGCGCTTTGCCGCCGCCGCCGCCGCGATCAAATGCACCCGTTTCGGCGGGCTGAAAGGCGCGGCAACGCGCGCGGAAGTCGAAGCCTTCCTGCAAGAACGCGCCTAATCGCGCTCCACAAAAGCGAACGCCAAAGCGTCCGCTACTTCACCGGACAGGGCGCGCCGCAGGGCGCGCAGGCGCCGGCGAAATCTTCCGGCGACACCGCTCGCCCGGTCGACGGGCTGATGAGATGATTGCCGACGATGGCGACAAAGCCGACCAACACCACGATCATATAAACCTTGCGCATCGTGTCAGTCCTTCGACAGGCCAAACAGCGGCCGGAATTGAATGCCGACGAAGCTGCCGGCCATGGCGCAAACGAACCAGATCCAGCCATGCACCGAACCCGAGGCCACGCCGCCGATGAAGGCGCCGATATTGCAGCCGAAGCCGAGCCGCGCGCCCCAGCCGCACAGCAGCCCGCCGATGGCCGCAGCCAGCAACGATTTGAACGGCGGCCAGGCGGTCGCGGCAAAGCGCTTGGTCGCGGCGGCGGCCGCCATCGCGCCGAACACCATGCCGAAATCGGTCAGGCTCGACGTATCCGACAACACCGATTCCGATAGCGCGTGCTTCGGGCCCGGCCACTGCCAGAATTCGGCATGCGAGAAATCGAAACCCAAGGCATTGAAAATCTTCGCGCCCCAGACCGTGTAACCGAAAGTCACGCTCCAGGGGTGGCCGCCGGCGGCAAAGACCGCAATGCATAGCAGGCCGATGATCACGCCGCCGACGATATACGTGCGCGACGGCTTGTAATTGGCGCCACGCTTGCGCGCGATCGCCACAACGATCGCCGCCACGACGACAAGGCTAGCCAGCGTCGCGGCGAGCCCACCCCAGGGCCCAAGATAATCCGACGCCAGAATGGGATTGATGCCGCCGAGCGCCAGAAAGCCCGGCAACGACAGCGAACCGAAGACGCTGCCGATAACGAAAAACGCCAACGCGATCAGCATCCGGCCCGAACCGCCACCGGCGGTATAGAGCGTGCCGGAGCCGCAACCATTGGCGAGCTGCATGCCAATGCCGAAGACGAACGAACCGACCAGCAGCGATGGACCGATCGGCGCAATCGCACCGCCGAAGTTCTTCGACAGCGCCGCCACCGGCACGACGGCCAGCGCCGCGACCGCAATCACGATCAAGCCGCCGAGCAGGCCGCCGGCTTCGCCGCGCGCGATGAACCGACGCCACGAGGCAGTGTAGCTGAACTCGGCTTTCAGGAATGCAACGCCAAGCGCGAAACCACCGAGAATGAGGCCGGCCGATGCGGTCTGGCCATCGAGCAGCACCAGCGCCACCAGAATCGCCGTTGCGATCATCGCCGCGCTCAGAAACAGATAGTCGATGCCATTGGCAGCACCCGCTTTGGGCGCCGACAGGGTCACGGTTGACATGAATGGAACCTCGGTAGGCGTTACACGCCGTATGACTACTACACAGCGACAATGCCGTCACCCCGCCGCGACTGCGGCAGGGCGACGGTATATCCGTGGTCTTATCCGAACGTTGCGTTACGACCCGAGGCCGAGCGCCTTCTTCAGATCGTCCCACTTGGTGCGCGACGAGGCGACCGGCCGCGACGCATTGGCGGTCCACTCAACCATCGAGCCATCATAAAGGCTCACATCCTGCCGACCGACCAGTTCATGCAGCACAAACCAGTCGGTGGCGGCCCAGTGACCGGTGTTGCAGTAGGCCACGGCCGGACCTGCCGGCACATGCGCGGCCAGCGATACCAGTTCGGCTTGCGGCTTCAGCTTGTTGGTCTTGGCGTCATAGAACGAGGCGCTATCGAGATTGACGGCACCCGGAATGTGACCATAGGCCTGCGCGCCCGGCGCCTTGACCTTGCCGAGGTAGAAGTCGAGCGGCCGGGCGTCGATCAGCGTTGCATTATGGGTGGTTTCGGCCTTGGTGACGTCGGCCGTCCGCGACAGCAGCTTTTCGTTGAGCGTGGCCGTGAAGATCGTCGGCGACGGCTTCTTGACCCCGTTTTCAACCGGCAGACCGGCCTTCTTCCAGGCGGCCACGCCGCCATCGAGGATCGAGACATTGTTCACGCCGACCACCTTGAGCGTCCAGTAGGTCCGCGCCGCGGAGCCGAAATCGGTGAAGCTGACGCCGGCCGGCACCACGACCACCCGGGTGTTCTCATCGATGCCGATATCGCCGATCAGCTTCTCCAGCTCCGGAACGCTCGGCAGCATGAACGGGACGTTGTCGCGGGTCACGCGCCAGCCGGCCTTGTCGTAATCGCTATGCACACTGCCGGGGATATGCGCCTCGGCATAGGCCTTCGCGCCGCCACCGTCGATGGCCGAGCGGATATCGAGCACGACCAGGTTCTTGTCGTGCAAATGAGTGTTCAGCCATTCGACGCTGACCAGCGGCGTGGCGTCGGCCGCCGACGCGGAGAAGGTGGCGCCGAGCAGAACGATGCTGGCCAGAACGGCGGCGGCGAAAGTCGCGAAAATTTTTCTCATGGGTCCAGTCCAATTAGAACGCGGCGCCCTCAGCGGCGTCAGATTGACCTTGAAATAGAATATTCTTCTCTATAAAGACAGATGGGACAGACAAATAAGTAAATTCTTCCAAAATGCGGCGCCCAGAAGGATCCGCATGCTAATTTTCGAGAGGATCAGAGAATGGACGCCATCGACCGCAAGATCCTGGCCGTTGTGCAGCAAGACGCCTCGCTTTCGGTTGCCGAAATCGGCCAGCGGGTCGGCCTGTCATCAACGCCCTGCTGGAAGCGGATGCAGCGCCTGGAAGCCGACGGCGTCATCATGCGCCGGGTTGCCCTGGTCGATCCGGACAAAGTCGGCCTCGGCATCACGGTCTTTGTCTCCGTCGAAACCGGCGACCACTCGCAGGAATGGATCGAACGCTTCGCCGAAGTCGTCGACGCCATGCCGGAAGTGATGGAATTCTACCGGATGGCGGGCGACGTCGATTACGTCCTGCGCGTGGTGGTGCAGGACATGCAGAGCTACGACACGTTCTACAAGAAGCTGATCGCCACCGTGCCGCTGAAAAACGTCACGTCGCGCTTCGCCATGGAGCGGATCAAGTCGACCACCGCTTTGCCGATCGTCGAACCGCGACACAGCTAGCCCGCGGCCCAGTCGACGTCAGGTGCAGGCGATCGAGCCGTAAGTTGGCGGGGTCAGACGCGGGCTCATATACATCTTGTCGGAAAGATTGATCGAACCGGTGATCGTATAGCCGACGGTCGGCGTATAGGAGTAAGATACCTGACTGTAGATGAAATAGACCGGATAGGTTTTCGTCTTGGTCGCGGTGTAGTCAGCCGTCAACGCGGCCGGCACGGTGGCGGCTCCGCCAACGCCGCCGTTGCGTGTCGCGGTCCATTTCACCGTCACGGCGTTGTTCTTGTCGACGCTCAGGCACGACACGGTGATCTTGAGCTTGCTCGCGTCATAAGGCGAGATGATCGCGCTCGAAGCGTTGAGGATATTGCTCATATCGCTGGCGCTGATGGTCGAGACCTGCGCCGTCAGGTTGGCGAGCGCCGCGGCCGTCAGGCTGACCTTGCGGCTTGCGCCGACGCCGTCGGAAATCTCGACGCTGCCGAGATAGAGCCCGATCATCACCGGCGCGAGCAGGGCGAATTCGACCGCCGAGACGCCGCGTCGATCGCCGGCGAAGCGGCGCAGCAGATTCGATTTGCGATGGGTTGCTGTCACAGCGCGCCGCCTCACTTATAGGGTTCGTTGCGGAAAACGGCGGTCGCCACCAGCAAGTGATTGTTGCCGGACATGCTGGAACTCGACAGCAGGTCGAGCAGCGGCACGTAGATCGGCCAAGAATAGTAGAGCGTAACCGACACGATGCTGCCGACGTCGCCGGGATTGTAGGTTGTCTTCGTCGAATCCAGCGCACCGGAAGTAACCGGCGCCGAATTGCTGACCGAAGAGAAGTCGGTGAAGGTCTGGACGTTGACGTAGAGCTTCGAGCAATCGAACAGGATCGAAATGCGCTGGCAGACCGCGTCTTTGAAGGTGTCTTTGGTCAAGGGCGGCGTGCCGGTTTGCGCCTGGCCGGTCATGATCAGGCGCGACGAATCGGCCACCGCGGTTTCCAGCGATTGGCCGGCGAAGAACACCATCGCGGTTTCCAGAATGGCGAATGTCAGCGCCAGAAAAGGTGTCGCGACCAGGGCGAACTCGACGGCGGCGGCGCCATCCTGCCGGCGGACGAAGCGGCGCAAGCAGCCGGAGATTTCTCCGCGAACCTTGCCGACAATCATTCCAGCGGTCTTGCCGGCAATCTTGCGTTGAATGGTCTTGAACATGGCAGGGGTCTCGAACGCTTAACGGATACCCGACGGCTGCGTCAGTTTAACAACAACCCGTTTGCCATTTCTTACGCACATTGCCGAGAAAGCATCCGATCAAATTAAGTCACGGCTAACCAAGGCGGCGCCCATGCGCCACCCGATCAACGCTGTTGGCCCGGCGTGTTTTGCGTCGGCAAAGTGCGACTGCCGGCCTGGGCCACGATCCCGTTGAAATAAGCCGCCGAGTCGCCAAGCGTCATGCGATGCTCGCATTGCGGCGCGCAGCTATAGGTCTCGCGCTCGACGCCTTTGTAAACCACGACCAGATCGCCGCCGGCCGCCCCCTGCACCTGCACGGTGTCGTCCATGACGACCTTGCCGGCACGATCGAGTGCCAGGAGATTGGTCGCGCCATAACCCTTGCCGGTGATGACCAGGATGCCGCCGGGCTGCAAACTCGCGTCGGCGACCAGCGGATTGCCGATCACGATGGTGGCGACCCGGTCCGGCATCTTCATGATATGCGCTTTGTCGATGGCAACCCTGAGCGTCTCGGCCGGCGCCGAAGACATAAACAGCGCTGCCCCGATTCCCAGCACGCCGGCATAAACGGCGAACAATCGTCTGCGACGCCCGAACACGGCCGGCATGACACTCTCCAACGCTACGCAACATTCATCCGCCGGCCCTACACGCCAGCGGTACACGACAAATGTAAGTTGACTTTAAATTGGTGAACGAAGTGCAAAGAGCGCCGCGCGCCATTGCCCCGCAGCTTCGCCGAACCGGCGCATCAACTTCCGGTCTAATGTCGCCATAACGGCAGTCCGGCTATCGCGGACGGCAATTACAACGGGCAACACTCTATATTCATGCGCGTCCGCGCGATCCGTCCGCCGCCACGCCCCAGTGCCGGCGTTAATTTTCGGAGGTCGATGATACCTCGGCTTTATCGCGCATGGTTAAATAAGCCTGAACAGGGTGGAACAGCATAAAGCCAGGTCCCAAGACCGTTGGGCATTCGCCAAGCACGGCACCCGCATTGGCGTAGCGCCGGGACCGCATCGCAGCAATCCACGGGATGTCACAGTAGTAATGGCCGGTTGGAACTCTGTCGAAGTTCCAGTATACAGATTAGAATACATCAAATCTTGCCGAAGAATTATAAGTTACCCTCTGTATTAATTTGCGATTCAAAGCCAATAAGCAGATTAAATAATTTGTTAACCGTAATATTCACAGAGTTATACATCATTAACTACGTCGTATTTACTGAATATCGGCCGTGATTTCTCTGATCGGATTAATAGACGCGCAAGACCTCGTTGTTAGTGTTCGGTCATGGCTCAGGTGGGTCGGAGACAAATCCGGTGGCCTGAACCGCTCAGACAGCCATGTGTGGATCAAGGAGCTACCGATGAAGAATCTGTTTTCGCGTTTCCTGAAGGACAACTCGGGCGCCACCGCCATCGAATACGGCCTGATTGCCGCCGGCATCTCGGTCGCGATCATCGCGGTCGTTAACGGTCTCGGCAGCGCGCTGACCAGCAAGTTCACCGACATCACCTCGAAGCTGAACAGCGCTGGCGGCTGATTGTTGACGCCGGCACCGCGTCGCCGGCGCTTGACGACAAAAGAAAAGGCTCCGGTCGGTCGCCGGAGCCTTTTGTATTTTCCGCCGCGCTCGCTGTCGGGCGCAGGCCGTTGGTTCACGAACCCTTAAGGCCGGGCGCGCTAGCAAGAACGACAACCGGCGCCGCCACATCGTTCACGCAAGCCCTGGCTTGCACACGCCATTCCGGTGTCGGATCTGAACGTCTGCTAACCGATCCGCAAGCTTGCGGGATCTAGTCTGGCGGTCAGGCCACTTTGGCCCGTGCGGGGATATAGAACCATGCTGACGGACGCGATCAAGCTGCTCATGTTCCCGGCGCTGATGGCTTTCGCCGCGTCGAGCGACCTCTTCACCATGACGATCTCGAACCGCCTGTCGCTGGCGCTGGCCTCCGGCTTCCTGCTGCTCGCCATCGTCACCGGCATGAGCCTGAGCGCGATCGGCATGCATCTGGCCGCGGCCAGCCTGGTACTGGTCATTGCCTTCGGATTCTTCTCGCAAGGCTGGGTCGGCGGCGGTGACGCCAAGCTGGTGGCCGCGACCGCACTGTGGTTCGGCTTCGACTATCTGCTCGATTACATGATCTACGCCGCACTGTTCGGCGGCGTCTTGACGCTGATCCTGTTGCAGTTCCGCCGGTTGCCGCTGCCGGAGAGTCTGGCTCGCCAGAAGTGGATCGAACGTCTGCATAATGCCGGCAGCGGCGTGCCCTATGGCATTGCATTGGCCGCCGCCGCATTGGTCGTCTATCCCAAGACCGGCTGGATGCCCGGCATCTCCTTCTAGTTCGACCTGCCGGCCTCGCGAGAGGCCATAGCGCCCAAGACCATTCTCAAATTTATTCGCGCGCGTGATTTCGCCGCCGACAATTTTTCGACATCGATTTTCCGGGCGCTTGATTGCGCTCCTGCCGCGTTGACGCCGCTTCGGACCTGCGCCTGACGCGCAACATAATATTAACTCGATTTGGTCACGGCTCCTTAACCATGCCTTGACCTTTAGATGATGAAATCCCGGGTAAGCGGCCGACTTGGTCGCCATGTAAATTGGACGGTCCCAAAAGCCGTTCCATTAGTGAGAGTGAGCGTATGAAAGCCGCGCGTCTAGTCGTATTGACGGTCGCCCTCGGTGCCGGTGGCATCGCCGCGCTGTTGGCCGGCCGTTCCGAAAAACCGCCGGCGCCCAAACCGACCGTCGTCGTCAAACCCAACACCGTCGACATCCTGGTGGCTAAGGCCGACATCCCGCTCGGCCATACGCTGACGCCCGGCGACGTCGAGTGGCAGGGCTGGCCGCCGATGGCGGCGACCGGCAATTTCATCCGTCGACCTGATCGCCCGGCAGCGATTGAACAACTATCCGGCCAGATCGCCCGCTCGCCCTTCGTATCCGGCGAACCGATCCGCGACGCCAAGCTGGTGAACGCCAAAGGCTCCGGCTTCATGGCGGCGATCCTGCCCTCCGGCATGCGCGCGGTCGCCACCCAGATCACACCGGAAAGCAGCGCCGGCGGCTTCATTCTGCCGAACGACCGCGTCGACGTCATTCTGTCGCGGCGCGATAAGGATGCCGAGAAATTGGCCGGCAATGGCGAGGTCCACTCCAGCGAAGTCATTCTCAGCAATATCCGCGTGCTGGCGATCGATCAGAACGTCGAGGAAAAGAACGGCCAGAAAGTCGTCATGGGCAAGACCGCGACGCTCGAACTGGCGCCCAACCAGGTCGAAACGCTGGCCATGGCGCAGCAAAGCGGCACGCTGTCCCTGGCGTTGCGCAGCATCACCGATGCCTCGGCCAAAGACGCGCCGATCGAGAAAGCCCGAGGCGGCGTCAACATCGTCCGCTTCGGCGTCGGCACCATGACGACGTCGCGATGAGCAGCCCCACACCCAACAGCGTGACCGGCGGCACAAAGGACTCAACGACTATGGCCCATATTCGCGCCAACGCCCCTCCTTCCCATCGTGCCGAAGGCGGTCTGAACGCCCGATGGCTCCGCAGCGCCATGCTATCGGCTTTGCTCGCTATCGGCGCGCTGACGGCTCCGGCGCGCGCCGCCGATCCGGGTCATGTACCGGTCATTCAAGTCGCCGCCAGCGAAGCGACGTCGCGCTTCGTCCCGCTCGGCATCGGCAAGTCGGTGGCCATCGATTTGCCGGCTGACATCAAGGATGTGCTGGTCGCCGACCCCAAGATCGCCAACGCGGTGATCCGGTCGTCGCGACGCGTCTATATGATCGGCGTCGCCATCGGCCAGACAAATATCTTTTTCTTCGACGCCGCCGGCAAGCAGATCGCCGGCTTCGATATCGCCGTGACGCGCGACCTCAATGGCCTGCGCGCCGCGCTCAAGCAAAGCCTGCCGGACTCGCAAATCCGCATCGAAGGCATCGGCGACGGCATCATGCTGTCGGGGACTGCGGCCAGCGCCGCGGAATCCCAGCACGCCTACGATCTCGCCTCGCGATTGGCCGGCGACGGCACCAAGGTCGTCAACGGCATCACCGTGCGCGGCCGCGACCAGGTCATGCTCAAGGTCACCGTGGCCGAGGTCAGCCGCGACGTCATCAAGCAGCTCGGTATCGATCTGTCGGGCAGTTTCAACTACGGCGCGGCGGTGGTGAATCTTAACAATACCAACCCGTTCTCCGCGAGCGGCCAGTCCCTGAACACCAGTTCGATTGCCGGCTCCTTCAAGAACGTCACCGCGACCCTGCGGGCAATGGAACGCGCCGGTGTGATCCGGACGCTGGCCGAGCCGAATTTGACGGCGATTTCCGGCGAGACTGCCAGCTTCGTCGCCGGCGGCGAGTTCCCGATTCCCAACGGCCTGTCGTGCGATACGACCAAATCGCCGCCGGTCTGTCAGACCCAGATCGACTTCAAGAAATTCGGCGTCAGCCTGGTGTTTACACCGGTGGTGCTGTCGGAAGGCCGCATCAGCCTCAAGGTGATGACGGAAGTCTCCGATCTGTCGTCGGAGAACGCGATCACCCTGCAGGTGCCGAATTCCGACAGCTCGCTGACCATCCCGTCGATCCGCACCCGTCGCGCCGACACCACGGTCGAGATTCCGTCCGGCGGCTCGCTCGCTCTGGCCGGCATGATCCAGGAGCAGACCAAGCAGGCGATCAACGGCATCCCCGGTCTGATGCAGCTTCCGATCCTCGGCTCCTTGTTCAAGAGCCGCGACTACATCAACAAGCAGACCGAATTGATGGTGCTGGTGACGCCCTACATCGTCCAGGCGGTGGCACAGAAGCAACTGGCGCGGCCCGATGACGGCTTCGCCGACCCGAGCGACTCGTCGACCGTGCTGCTCGGCCGCTTCAACCGCATCTATGGCAACAGCAACAAGACGGCGGCGAAGCCGGCGTCCGATTACCACGGCAAAGTTGGCTTCATCCTCGATTGAACGCCGGAGAGTTTCGATGACGACGTTACACAAGGCGTTCTTTGACCGCCGCGGTCAGACGGCGGCAAAGCTACTGGTGGCTGGCTGCCTCGCCGGTCTGCTGGCCGGCTGCTATCAGACTCAGGTCGCGCAACAGGCGCCCTATCCGACCGATTATCGCGAGCGCCATCCGATCACCTTGAAAGAGGCCAACCACAGCGTTGAGGTCTTCCTGGCCCGCAAGCCTGGCGGCCTCAATCCCGATCAGCGGGCCGACGTATTGGCCTTCGCGCAGACTTGGAAACATGAGGCGACGAGCGGCATCGTCATCGACATGCCACAGGGCGGACCGACCGACCGCGCCGCCGCCGACGCCATGCGCGAGATCCATTCGATCTTCGCCGCATCCGGGGTGCCCAACGACGCGGTCTATGTCCGCCGGTACCACCCTTCACGCACCGCGCTGGCCAATATCAGAATCAATTACAGCAAACTGACCGCGCAGACCGCCCCGTGCGGACAATGGCCGAAGGATCTCGGTCCGAGCGCCAATGGCACCGACGGCGACAACCGTCCGTACTGGAATCTCGGCTGCGCTACACAACAAAACCTTGCCGCCATGGTCGCCAATCCGGCCGATCTCGTGCAGCCGCGTGGCGAGCAGCCGGCCTACCAGGCGCGCCGCTCGGTCTCCATCGACAAATATCGCAAGGGTGAAAACCCGTCTGGAACCTATACCGGTTACGAAGCCGGCAAAATCAGCGATCTGGGTAAATGATCAAACACGCCAATCAAGTCGCAATCGCCGATCACGCGCCTATGCCGGCAGCCGCCAGCGAACCCCTGGCCGCCGACGAACACATCGCGCCTGCGCCGCGGGTGTCGGTGCAGGCTTTCTGCGAATCGGTCGAAACCGCGGCCGCGATACAAGCCGCCGGCGAGGACCGTCGGCTGGCCAAGGCGCATGTCAAGATTCAGATGGGCGGCGGCGCAGCCGCGGTCGAAGCCTATCGCGCCTCTCCGACTCCCAATGTCATCGTCATCGAGGCCGAGAACCGCGCCGAGGCCATTCTCGGCCGGCTCGACCAGCTCGCCGAAGTTTGCGACGCCGGCACGCGGGTTATTGTCGTCGGCCGCATCAATGACGTGGCGCTATATCGCGAACTGACGAAGCGCGGCGTCAGCGATTATCTGATCGCGCCGGTCAGCACCATCGATATCGTCCGATCGATCTGCGGGCTGTTCACGTCGCCGGAAGCCAAGCCAGTCGGCCGCATCATCGCCGTCGTCGGCGCCAAAGGCGGCGTCGGCGCTTCCACCGTCGCCCACAACATCGCCTGGGCGATCGCCCGCGACCTCGCGCTCGATTCCGTGGTCACCGATCTTGATCTCGCCTTCGGCACCGCCGGTCTCGATTATAATCAGGATCCGCCGCAAGGCATCGCCGACGCGGTGTTCTCGCCGGACCGTATCGATACCAATTTCATCGACCGCCTGTTGTCGAAATGCACCGACCATCTCAGCCTCCTGGCGGCGCCGGCAACGCTTGAACGGGTCTACGATTTCGGTCCCGAAGCCTTCGATTCAATCCTGGACTCGCTGCGCGCCACGATCCCCTGCGTAGTGCTCGACGTTCCGCATGTCTGGTCGGGCTGGACCAAACGGCTGCTGGTGAGCGCCGACGATATTCTGATCGTGGCCGGCCCGGACCTGGCCAACCTGCGCAACGCCAAGAACATGGTCGACATGTTGCGCGCGGCGCGGCCAAACGATCACCATCCGCATTACTGCCTGAATCAAGTCGGCGTGCCCAAGCGCCCCGAAATCGCGCCGGCCGACTTTGCCAAGGCGCTCGAAGTACAGCCGCTCGCCGTCATCCCCTTCGATCCCCAATTGTTCGGCACCGCCGCCAATAACGGTCAGATGATCGCCGAGGTTTCGGCCAATCACAAAACGACCGAGATGTTCCTGCAACTGGCCCAGGTGCTGACCGGACGGGCCGAAGCCAAGCGCGCCCGTGGCGGACTGCTCAGCCCGCTGCTGGCGATCATGAAACGGGCGGGTTGACGCACGGCGGACGCCACCGGTCGCGCCCGCCGGCCAAAATAGATCGTTCGTTTCTGTCTGGAGTACTCAGTTTTGTTCGGAAAACGCAGCGCAACCTCTGACGGCTTTGCACCGATGCCGGCCGCGCGTCCAGCGGCGCCGGCACCTATGCAACCGAATGCGCCGACGGTTCCGTCGCCGCCGATCGCGCCGGCGCCGCAAAAGCCGGGCGTTGCCGCGGCGATGGAAACCGGCCGAACGCCGTTTCCATCCGACGGGCTCGGCGCGCCCATGGTTTCGGCGCCGACACCGACGCGAACCCCATCGGCGCACAACATGGTGCCGACGGCCGTCGATTCGCGTCGATCCGAAACTTATTACACGACCAAGAGCACGATTTTCGGCGCGCTGATCGAAGCCATCGATCTCGCGCAACTGGCGCGGCTCGACGCCGACTCGGCCCGCGAGGAAATCCGCGACATCGTCAACGAGATCATCGCGATCAAGAATATCGTGATGTCGATCTCCGAGCAGGAAGAACTGCTCGACGATATCTGCAACGACGTGCTTGGCTTCGGCCCGCTCGAACCCCTGCTGTCGCGCGACGACATCGCCGACATCATGGTCAACGGGTCCGGCACGGTCTACATCGAAGTCAAAGGCAAAATTCAGCGCACGGGCATCCGGTTCCGCGACAACCAGCAACTGCTCAATATCTGCCAGCGCATCGTCAGTCAGATCGGCCGCCGCGTCGACGAAAGTTCGCCGATCTGCGACGCGCGTCTGCCGGACGGCTCCCGCGTCAACGCCATCGTCCCGCCGCTGGCGATCGACGGGCCGGCGCTCACCATTCGTAAATTCAAGAAAGACAAACTGACGCTCGATCAGCTCGTCAAATTCGGCACCATTACCGAGCAGGGCGCCGAGATCCTGCGGATCGTCGGCCGCAGCCGCGTCAACTGTCTGATCTCCGGCGGTACCGGCTCCGGCAAAACCACCCTGCTCAACTGTCTGACCCAGTTCATCGACGACGACGAACGCATCATCACCTGCGAAGACGCGGCCGAATTGCAACTGCAACAGCCGCATGTCGTGCGTCTGGAAACGCGGCCACCGAACCTCGAAGGCGAAGGCCAGGTCACCATGCGCGATCTGGTCCGCAACTGTCTGCGTATGCGCCCCGAACGCATCATCGTCGGCGAAGTCCGCGGACCGGAAGCCTTCGATCTGTTGCAAGCCATGAACACGGGCCACGACGGCTCGATGGGCACGTTGCACGCCAACAATCCGCGCGAAGCCCTGTCGCGTCTAGAATCGATGATCACAATGGGCGGCTTTTCGCTGCCGTCGCGCACCATTCGCGAAATGATTGTGGCTTCGGTCGACGTCGTGATTCAGGCCGCGCGTCTGCGCGATGGCTCCCGCCGGATTACGCACGTGACTGAAGTGACCGGCCTGGAAGGCGACGTCATTATCACCCAGGACCTGTTCATCTACGACATGGTGGGTGAAGACGCCTCCGGCAACATCATCGGCCGCCACCGTTCGACCGGCATCGGCCGACCGCGGTTCTGGGATCGCGCCCGTTACTACGGCGAAGAGAAACGTCTGGCTGCTGCGCTCGATGCCGCGGAAGCCGCCAACGAAGCCATGATGGGCTGATCGGAGGGCAACGTGAACTCGCTCGCGGTTTTCTTCCTCGCTGCCGTCGCCGTCGGCGGCGTCATATACGTCTTCCTCTATCCTATTCTGTCGGGAGAACGGACGACCGAAAAGCGCATGGCGAGCGTCGCCAAAAGCCAACCCGCCGCCCGCGCCGTGCGCGGTCAGCAAAGGTCGCGACGAGACTCGGTCGAGAACACGCTCAAGGAGCTCGAAGAACGACGCAAGAAAAGCAAGAGCGTCGTGCTGGCGACCCGGATCGCTCAGGCTGGGCTGAGCTGGTCGAAACAG
This sequence comes from Rhodopseudomonas sp., assembly GCA_016124795.1. Classification (GTDB taxonomy): domain Bacteria; phylum Pseudomonadota; class Alphaproteobacteria; order Rhizobiales; family Xanthobacteraceae; genus Pseudolabrys. The sequence continues at coordinate 180,469 of WGNB01000010.1, forward strand.
ACCTATATCATCATATCGGTCGCTATCGGCGTGGTGATGTTCCTCGGCGGAATCATCGGCAATGCCGGCCTGCCGGCCGCCGCGGCGCTGGGCTTTGCCGGGGCCTTCGGTCTGCCGCGCTGGTTTTTGTCATTTCTCAAGAAGCGCCGGGAAAACAAGTTTCTCAATGCCTTTCCCGACGCCGTCGATATTATCGTGCGCGGCATCAAAGCCGGCCTGCCGCTGCTCGATTGCATGAAGATGATCACGGTCGAAGCGCCCGAACCGGTGAAGTCGGAGTTCCGCGCCATCGTCGAGACCCAGGCGATTGGCATGCCACTCGGCGAGGCTGCGGGCAAACTCTACGAACGCATGCCGCTGCCTGAAGCGAACTTCTTCGGCATCGTGATCGCCATTCAGCAAAAGGCCGGCGGCAATCTGGCCGAAGCGCTCGGCAACCTGTCGCGGGTGTTGCGCGATCGCAAGAAAATGAAGGGCAAGATTCAGGCGATGTCGCAGGAGGCCAAGGCCTCCGCCGGCATTATCGGCTCGCTACCGCTCGCGGTGATGGGCCTGGTCTGGGTCACCAGCCCCGCCTACATCAACTTGCTGTTCACCGCGCAGCTCGGCCACATCCTGCTCGCGGGGTCGGCGGTCTGGATGCTGATGGGAATTCTCGTCATGAAGAAGATGATCAATTTCGATTTCTGACCGTGCGTTAATTCAGTGTGTGAGTACCCATGCTCGATTTACTGGCCAATTCGATCAATACGCAAACGCTGACGATGGTGCTGGCTTCCATCGCCGCCATCGCGACGGTGCTGACGGTCGCGGCACCGCTGGTATTCGTCGACCCGCTCGACAAGCGCATGAAAGCGGTGGCGGTCGAGCGCGAGCGGATTCGCGCCCGTGAGCGTGAACGGCTGGCGCAGCGCGAACAGAAAGCCAGTCTGCGGCAAACGCCCAAGCAGTACATTCAGGCGATCGTCGAGCGCTTCAATCTGAGCAAATGGGTCGGCCAGGAAGAAGCCCGGCTCAAGCTGGTACAAGCCGGCTATCGCGGCCAGGCGCCTTATGTCACTTATCTGTTTTTCCGCATGGTGACGCCGGCGGTGGCGCTTCTGGTCTCGGCCTTCTACCTGTTCGTGCTGAGCAAGCTGAATCAATCGGGAACGATCAAGCTCGGCCTTTGCATTCTCGCCGCCTATATCGGCATGCATCTGCCGCTGATGTTTCTCAAGAACAAGATCCAGAAGCGTCAGCAATCGATCAAGCGGGCTTTCCCCGACACACTCGACCTGCTGCTGATCTGCGTCGAGTCCGGCATGTCGATCGAGGCCGCGCTGAAGAAAGTCGGCCATGAAGTCGGCTCGCAATCGATTCCGCTGGCGGAAGAACTGACCCTGACCACGGCCGAGTTGTCTTATCTGCCGGACCGCCGTCAGGCCTATGACAATCTTGCCAAGCGCACCGATCTGGAAGGCGTCCGCTCGGTCTGTATGGCGCTGACGCAAGCCGAGAAATACGGCACGCCACTGGCCGGCATGTTGCGCGTGATGGCCCAGGAAAACCGCGACATCCGCATGTCGGAAGCGGAAAAGAAAGCCGCCGGCCTGCCGCCAAAGCTGACTGTGCCGATGATCTTGTTCTTCCTGCCGGTGCTGTTCGTGGTCATTCTCGGACCGGCCATCATCAAAGTGATGGCAATGCGCTAGGCCGCACCCGGGCCGCCGCGATCCGCCCATGACGCGCATCGCCCGACGGGGTTGTGGCGACGCCGCTTAACCGCCGGCGTTCGGCGGCGGCATCGTGAGGCCCGCGCCGCCCTTCTTCGTCTGCTTCTGCTGCGCCAGCATCTGCCGCAAATAATTAACGTTGGCGGCGGCCTCGTCTTCAGGCAATCCCTGCCGGGCGATACTGTCGGCTTCGGCAAATCGACCTTGCAGGCCGACAATCAGGGCCAGGTTCTGCCGCACCTTCGGATCGACGTTGCGCTGCGCCATCGCTCGCCGCAACGTGGTTTCGGCACGCTTGAGGTCTCTGGTCAGGGCGTAGGAAAGCCCGAGATTGGACAAGATCGATGGCTCGTCCGGCACGATCTTGAGCGCGGTCGCATAGAGCCGCTGCGCCTCGACGTGGCGGCCCATCTGATCGAGCACCGCGCCCTGGGCATTCAGAATACGCCAGTCCGGATTGTCCGGCGTATGCGCTCGGCTGAGCGCATCGAGCGCCTGCGGATATTGGCCGGCGGCGGCGAGCGCCCGCCCGTAAGCGCCCAGCAGGGCCATGTTGTGCGGATTGCGCATCGTCGATTGTTCGAGCACGGCAACCGCCTGCGCGGTCTGCTCGGTGGCGCGCAAAGCGCGCGCATAAGCCATCGCCGCCTGAGCGTCGCCCGGGTCTTTCTTGTAGCGCTCGCCCCAGGCATCGAGCGATTGCCGCCATTGCGCCTCGGTGGGCGGCGCGCCCTGCGCACTGATCGACCCCGTCGTATCGTCGCCGGTGGTCTTGCAACCGGCAACCGGTAGCGCCAGAGCCAAAAGCAATGCGGCCGAAGCCATCAACCGCGTGGCGCGCCTTGGACGCGAGCACATCGGTATCGGCTTCGAAAACAGGCTGTCGGGGCATTGCCGGCGCATGGATCAGCAATAAAACGTTAACCCTAACAGTTGGTTAACCGGGAATAAGGTCGCCGCCGTACATTTGGGACGCGCGCCCCGACCATCCTTCCCCCAGCCATGCCGATGCGACATCAGGCCAAGGCCTCGCCGCACAAGACAAGGCCGTGCCAGACAGTGCATTATCGGCGGCCACACGATTAAGATCGGCTCATGACCTCAGAAGACCGTCTCGGCCTCACGGCCACCGAACTCGCCCTCAAGACCCGTGCCCGAGAATTCTCGCAGGCTGTTGTTGGGCCACGCGCCGCGCAGATCGACCGCGACGAACAATATCCCTGGGACATCGTGAAAGCGCTGGCTGAAGCCGGCTTTCTCGGCATGACGATACCGAAAGAACTCGGCGGCAAAGGCGCCAGCTTTCTCGACGCCGTTCTGGTGGTCGAAGAAATGGCCAAGTCCTGCACCGTGACGGCCCGTATTGTTGTCGAAACCAATATGGGGGCGATCTCCACCGTGATGGCCTATGGCAGTCCGGCACAGCGGCAATTGGCTGCCCAATTGGTCCTGGCCGGCGATAAACCCGCGATCTGCATCACCGAGCCGGACGCAGGCTCCGACGCCATGGCGATGACCACGCGCGCCGACAAACGCGGTGACGTTTACGTCATCAACGGCAGGAAGCATTGGATTACCGGCGCTGGTATCTCCAGGCTGCATCTGATTTTCGCCCGCGTCTTTGACGAGCACGGCAAAGACCTCGGCGTCGGCGGCTTTCTCGCGATCCGAGACGAAAAGTCAGGCACGCCGGCCGGTCTTATGGTTTCAAAGCGCGAAAAGACCATGGGCTTGCGCGGCATGCCGGAAGGCGAACTGACGTTCACCGACCTCGAAATTCCCGCCGACATGGCGGTGATGCCACCCTCCGGTTTCAAACGCGGCTTTGCCGATCTGATGAATGCCTATAACAGCCAGCGCGTCGGCGCCGGCACCGTGGCCATGGGCATCGCCGGCGGTGCGCTTGGCCATGCGCTGGCATGGGCCAAACAGCGCGAGCAATTCGGACGACCGATCGGCGAATTCCAGGGCCTGCAATGGATGCTGGCCGACATGCAGGTGCAACTGACCGCCTCGCGGCTGATGCTGTATCAGGCGGCGCGGTCACGCGGCGCCGACGGCAGCGCATTTCCCGATCCGATGCTGGCGGCACAGGCCAAGATCTTCGCCGCCGAAGCGGCGATCAAGATCGTTCACGAGGCCTTGCAGTTTTTCGGTGCGCGCGGCTATTCCCGCGATCTGCCGTTGGAGCGCATGGCGCGCGACGTGCGTATGTTCACCATCGGCGGCGGCACCGCGCAGGTCTTGCGCACATTGGTCGCTTCCAAGATGCTGGGCTGGAAGCTGCCGCAAACCCGCGACGGCTACCGATCACAGCGCCCGACCCAATCCCCTGCAAGCGACGCCGCGGAGTAAGACATGCACCCCCTTTTCGCCAGCGCCACCGAAGCGCGCGGCACGCCGATCTGGTTCGTCAATGCCGGCGATGCCGAATCCGTGCTCAATGGTTTCGGCGAACGCGAGCGCAATTTCGCGGCGGCTGTCGGCTTTGACGGCAAGCCCGGCAAGTTGTTGCTGCTGCCGGCACTGGACGGCCGCGTCGCCGGCGTGCTGTTCGGCCTGGAGAAGCCTGGCGACCTGATCGATCCGTTCCGTCCCGGCCAGTTGTCCAGCCTGCTGCCGCCGGGCATCTATCGCTTCGCCAATGCGCCACACGACACTAAATTGGCGGCGCTGGCTTTTGTCACCCATGCCTATCAATTCACCCGCTACCGCAAGGCCGAAGCCCGTAAAGTGCGGCTGGTGGTACCGGACGGCATCGACGGCGAGGACCTGTCGCGCATCGCCGAAGGTGTCAGTCTTGCCCGCGACCTGATCAATACGCCGGCAAACGACATGGGACCGGGCGATCTGGAAGCGGCCAGCCGCACGCTGGCCAAGCAGCATGACGCCAAAATCGAACTGACCGCCGGCACCAAGCTTGAAAAGGAATTTCCGCTGATTCACGCCGTCGGCATGGGCTCGCCGCGCCTGCCACGGTTGATCGATATCACCTGGGGTCAGGATAGCGACCCGAAAATTACACTGGTCGGCAAGGGCGTGTGCTTCGACACCGGCGGCCTCGACATCAAACCGTCGAGCAGCATGCTCAACATGAAGAAGGACATGGGCGGCGCGGCCACGGCACTCGGCCTTGCGCATATGATCATGGCCGCCAAGCTGAAAGTCCGGCTTCGGGTCCTGATCCCGGCGGTTGAAAACTCCGTCGCCGGCAACAGCTTTCGTCCGCGCGACGTGTTCACCTCGCGCAAGGGCATCACGGTCGAGATCGGCAATACCGATGCCGAAGGCCGGCTGGTGCTGGCCGACGCCCTGGCGTTGGCCGACGACGACAAGCCCGAGCTGATCGCCGATTTCGCTACTTTGACCGGGGCAGCACGCGTCGCCCTCGGCACCGACCTGCCGGCGATGTTCACTGACGACGATGCACTGGCCGACGAGATGGCAAAGGTCGGCCTGGCCGAGAACGATCCGGTCTGGCGGCTTCCGCTCTGGAAGCCTTACGAAAGCCTGCTTGAGTCAAAGGTCTCCGATACCAATAACGTTTCGAGCGGCGGCTTCGGCGGCGCAATTACCGCGGCGCTGTTCTTGCAGAAATTCGTCACCGCCCCGTCATGGATGCATTTTGACATTTTCGCCTGGAGCAATTCGAACCGGCCCGGCCGGCCGGAAGGCGGCGAGTTGATGGCAGCACGGGCCTTGTATGCGCTATTGAGCAAGCGCTATTCATAACGATCCGCCCCGCACGCGAACCGGCCCCGTTCCTTCCGGTTCACGAACGCGCGAATCCAATATTGTCTCAACCGCGACCTGAGAAGCCTTGAAGTCCCGCTGTGACGGCGGTGAACGGTCCCAGCATGCTCGACCCTCGCACCAGTCCTTATCGACGCGATATTGCCGCCCGGCATCTTGAAGGGCGGGTGGAAGCGATGCAGTTCGTCGATGGCGTCATGCACGAGGTCATCGAACCGCTGGCCGACCTGCGTCGCGATCCGGCGCATGAAGCCCCGCTCGACACCCAGGCCATGAAAGGCGAGCGCGTCACGGTCTATGAAGTGAGCGAGGAAGGCTGGGCCTGGGGCCAATTGGAGAGCGACAACTATGTCGGCTATCTGTCGGCCAATGCGCTCGGTCCCGCCGGACCTGTTCCGACCCATCGCGTCACCGTGCCCCGGACCTTCGGCTTTCCCGGCCCCGATATCAAACTGCCGCCGATGATCGCGCTACCGATGGGCGCGCGGCTCGATATCCGTCGGCAGACCGACGCCTTCGCGCTCAATGAATTCGGTTGGCACTTCCCGCTCTCGCATGTTGCACCGCTGAGCGCTCGCCAGCCCGATTTCGTCGCCGTCGCCGAGATGTTTCTCAACGCGCCCTATCTATGGGGCGGCAAAACCTCCCTCGGCATCGATTGCTCCGGCCTCGTACAGGTCGCGCTGCAGGCAGCCGGCGTGACCTGCCCGCGCGACACCTATATGCAGGAGGCCGCCCTTGGCCATCCGGTGGCGCGCGACGCGATGCGCCGTGGCGATCTGGTGTTCTGGAAGGGCCATGTCGCAATCGCCCGCGACGCCGACACGCTCATTCACGCCAATGGTCATCACATGATGGTAGCGATCGAGCCCCTGGCCGAAGCCGTCCTCCGCATCAAACGAACCGGTGCCGACATCAGCGCCATCAAACGTCTATAAGACAAGTACGGGAGCAACACATGACACCTTGCATTATCACCGTCGCGATCACCGGTTCGGTTCCGACAAAGAAAGACAACCCCGCCGTGCCGATCACGGTGTCCGAACAGGTCGAGTCGACGCACGCCTCGTTCGAGGCCGGCGCTTCGCTGGCGCATTGCCATGTCCGCAACGATGACGGCACCACGACTTCCGATCCGGAAAAATTCGGCCGGCTGGTCGAGGGACTGAAAAAGCACTGCCCCGGCATGATTATTCAGCTGTCGACCGGCGGCCGCTCCGGCAACGGCCGCGAGCGCGGCGGCATGTTGCCGCTAAAGCCCGACATGGCGTCGCTGTCGACCGGTTCGTGCAATTTTCCGACCCGGGTCTACGAGAATTCGCCCGAACTCGTCGACTGGCTGGCGAGCGAGATGATAACCTATCACGTCAAGCCGGAAATCGAGGCCTTCGACCTGTCGATGATCTTCCAGGCGGTGAAGATGGAGCAGGAAGGCAAGATCAAGGGGCCGCTGCACGTCCAGTTCGTCATGGGCGTCAAAAACGCCATGCCGGTCGACAAGGAAACCTTCGACTATTACGTCAAGACGCTGAAGCGGCTGGCGCCGAACGCAACCTGGACCGGCGCCGGAATCGGCAAAGGCCAGTTGATGCTCAACCGCTGGAGTCTCGAAGCCGGTGGGCATTGCCGCACCGGCCTGGAAGATAACATTCGCTGGGACGAGACCGGCAAGCTGGCACCGTCAAACGCGGCACTGGTCAAGCGCGTCGCCGACCTCTGCGCGGAATATAACCGCCGTCCGGCGACAACCGCCGAAGCGCGGCAATTGTTGGGCCTCGCGGCGTAGATCTTTTACTGCCCATTCAATCAGATGGCCGGGCTGGTCCCGGCCATCCACGACCGGGTTGCGAAAAGACGTCGTGCCCGCCGCACGGTCACGCATCGCGATCAACTAACGACGTACGCTGTCCGGGCAGCGACCGGTGCCACCACTAGTTAGCGCCTTCACACACGACTTTGCCACAGCGCTCGGCCGACGCAATCACCTTGGCAAGCGTTTCCTTGCCGGGATAACCGACAATCGTCACGCCCTTGATCACGAAGCTCGGCGTCGCCTGAATTTCCAGCGCATCGCCCAGATGAACGTGCTCCGTCATCACCTCGGCGAATGTCTGCTCGTTGGCAACAGCAAGAACCTTGTTCATATCGAGGCCGGTCTGCCGAGCCGCCGCGAAAGCGCGTTGGGCATCGATCGTGCCGCGCCCCTGATACACCAGCCGGTGAAAGCGATAGAACTGCTCCGGGCTCGCCAGACGCGCAACCGCATATTCTACGCGGGCCGCCAGAATGGACGGCACGCCAAGCACCGCGAACGGCACCAGCACCAGACGCAATTGCGGATTGCTCTTCACCAGTTCATCGATATCGGCCGACGCCTTGCGGCAATAAGGACAGTTCAGGTCGTAGAATTCGTAAAGCGTCACCTTGCCCTTGGGATTGGCCGCGACAACGACGTCCTGCATTTTGCCGATGGCATTCTCCAATTCCGCCGAGATGCTGTGGTTGGCAACCAGGCTGCCGTCCTCGGCCAGAATCGGAAATTCTCCATCATCGGCCCTGACGGTCATGGACGCGGCGAGGACAAAAATAGCTGCAAACAGCAGTCGCGCGAGAGAATTCATGAATGAAATGCGCCTTGTCGCAGGTTTATGGCAGACGGGTCCCATAGTCATGCCGGCCCATCCAATCGGTGACCAATCACGACTGCGTTATGCGACGGGACCTACTGTGAAACGACACCGTCTGGCGCGGCCTCGATATTGAAGGCGGCGGCAAACAGCGCGCGGGTGTAGTCGCTTTTGGGGTTCTTGAACAGTTCGGCGGCCGCACCTTCTTCAACCATCTTGCCATTACGCAGCACCAGCAACCGGGATGCCAGAGCCGCGACTACCCGCAGATCATGCGAAATGAACATATAAGTCAGGTCGCGCTTCTTCTGGAGATCGCGCAACAGGTCGACCATCTGCGCCTGAATCAGCATGTCGAGCGCGGAAGTCGGCTCATCAAGCACGATGAAAGTCGGCTCCAGCACCAAGGCCCGGGCGAGCGCAATGCGCTGCCGCTGACCGCCCGAGAATTCGTGCGGATAGCGATAGCGTGTCGTGGTATCGAGCCCGACATCGGTCAAGGCCGCGGCCACCCGCGCTTCACGCTCGGCGGCGTTCAGATGCGGATGATGCACCCACAGGCCTTCCTCGATGATGTCGGAGACTGACATTCGCGGGCTGAGCGAGCCATAGGGGTCCTGAAACACGATCTGCATGTCGCGTCGGTAAGGCCGCATGTCCTTGAATTTCAGACCCTGGATCGGTCGGCCCATGAAAACCACCGGACCGTCCGATGCGATCAACCGCAGGATCGCAAGGCCGAGCGTCGTTTTACCAGACCCGGATTCGCCGACGACGCCGAGCGTCTCACCTTTACGCAACTCCATGCTGATGCCATCGACCGCCTTGATGTGACCGACGACCTTTCGGAGCACCCCGCGCTTGATCGGAAACCAGACTTTGAGATTATCGGTCGCCACCACCACCGGCGCTTCGGGCTTGGGCGGCGCCGGATCGGGCTTCGGCTCGGCCGCCAGCAAGGCCTTGGTGTAAGGATGTTCTGGCGCGGTAAAAACGCGCTCCACATTGCCGCTCTCGACGATTTTGCCGTGCTGCATGACGCAGACCTTGTCGGCGATCTTGCGCACGATGCCGAGATCATGGGTAATGAACAGCATCGACATGCCGAGACGCTGCTGAATGCTCTTCAGCAACTTCAGAATCTGAGCCTGAACCGTGACATCGAGCGCCGTCGTCGGCTCGTCGGCGATCAACAGATCGGGCTCGTTGGCCAGCGCCATGGCAATCATGACACGTTGCCGCTGCCCACCGGACAATTGATGCGGATAGCTGCCGAGCCGGCCTTTAGGATCCGGAATGCCAACCTGTTCGAGCAGCTCGAGGATGCGCGCACGCGCGGCCGGCCCGGTCAGGCCCTTGTGCAGGAGCAATACTTCGCCGATCTGCTTCTCAATCGTATGCAGCGGATTGAGCGAGGTCATCGGCTCCTGAAAAACGATGGTGATATCGTTGCCGCGCACCTTGCGGATTTCATTCTCGCCGAGACCGAGTAACTCCTTGCCCTTGAAACCGATCGTACCGGACGGATGACGTGCCGCAGGATAAGGCAGCAGCTTCATCACCGACAGCGCGGTCACCGACTTGCCCGAGCCCGACTCGCCGACCAGCGCAAGCGTCTCGCCCTTGCCGATATCGAAGGATACACGATCGACGGCCTTGACCTCACGCGGACCGCTACCAAACGAAACCGACAGGTCCCGAACGCTCAGCAATGTTTCTATCGGCGCGCTCATCGGAAAGTCTTTCGTGGGTCGAAGGCATCCCGCACCGCTTCGCCGATAAAGATGAGAAGCGACAACATGATCGCAATCGAAAAGAAGCCCGTGAGACCCAGCCACGGCGCTTGGACATTGGCCTTGCCCTGACTCAAGAGTTCGCCAAGCGACGGCGATCCGGGCGGCAAGCCAAAGCCGAGAAAATCGAGCGCCGTCAGCGTCATCACCGACGAAGACAGAATGAACGGCAGGAATGTCATGGTGGCGACCATTGCGTTCGGCAGCAGGTGCCGAAAAATGATCGTCATGTTGGCGACGCCGAGCGCACGCGCCGCCTGGATATATTCAAAATTGCGCCCGCGCAGGAATTCCGCCCGCACCAGCCCGACCAGACGCACCCAGGAAAACAGCAGCAAAATCCCGAGCAGAACGAAGAAGCCCGGCACCAGAACCGACGATATGATCAACAACAGATAGAGCTCGGGGATCGAGGTCCATATCTCGATAAACCGCTGAAACAGTAAATCGGTCCAGCCACCGAAATAGCCCTGCACCGCGCCGGCCGCGATGCCAATGACCGAGGAAACGATTGTCAAACACAGACCAAACAGCACCGAGATGCGAAAGCCGTAGATCAAACGGGCGACCACGTCACGGCCGCCATCGTCGGTGCCCAGCCAATTCGTCTCCACCTTACCGCAGGGCGCAAAGCCATTCTTGATCGCGAAGGCGCAATCCTTGGCGTTCAAAAGCCAGGTCGGCTTGGACGGAAACGGCGACGGCGGCTTGCTGACCTGGGTATTATAAGAAAAGCGGATCGGCGGCCAGACGACGAATCCGCCCTCCTTCTTGATCAGACCCATAAGATAATCGTCGCGATAGTCGGCGGCGGTACCGAACAGCAAGGGGTCTTTTTCCTTGGCAAAGGCCGTGTCGGGGTAGGTTACGACCGCGGGAAAATAGGACTGACCGTTAACGTAGATGAAGATCGGCTTGTCGTTGGCGACGAATTCCGCGAACAGCGAAATGATGAACATCGCGAGAAATATCCAGAGCGACCAGTAGCCGCGCCGATTGGCCTTGAAATTTTCCCAACGCCTTTTGTTGAGCGGCGATATCCGGATCCAGCGCCGCTCTGGCGGCACAGCGAGCCCTGCCGCGCCAATGGCAGACGTATCGGGCGATCGGATCTCCATGGACGTGTCCACCTCAGACCTCCCGCGATTCGAAATCGATACGCGGATCGATCCAGGTATAGGTCAGATCGGAGATCAGGTTCACCACCACACCAATCAGCGAAAAGATATAGAGGGTCGCGAACACGACCGGGTAATCCCGGTTGAGGACGCTCTCAAAGCCGAGCAGACCCAGACCATCGAGCGAGAAGATGGTTTCGATGAGCAGCGAACTGGCAAAAAATGCGCTGACGAAAGCCGACGGGAATCCCGCGATCACGATCAGCATCGCGTTGCGGAAAATATGACCGTAAAGCACCTGATTGCGCGAACAGCCCTTGGCACGCGCTGTCAGAACATATTGCTTGCGGATTTCATCGAGGAAGGAGTTCTTGGTCAGAAGCGTCATCGTGGCGAATGCGCCAAGCGCCATCGAAACAATCGGCAAGGTCAGGTGCCAGAAATAGTCGACGATCTTCGCATACCACGGCAATTGCCAGAAATTCTCGGACACCAGTCCGCGCAACGGGAACCAATCCAGAAACGACCCGCCGGCGAAAAGAATGATCAGCAGGATGGCGAACAGGAAGCCAGGAATGGCGTAGCCGATAATGATCACGCTCGACGTCCACATGTCGAACTGGGAGCCATCGTCGACCGCCTTCTTGATGCCGAGCGGGATCGATATCAGGTAGGTCAGAAGCGTCATCCAGATGCCAAGCGAGATCGACACCGGCAGCTTCTCCTTGATGAGCTGGATGACGCTGACATCGCGAAAATAGCTGTTGCCGAAATCGAAGCGAATGTAATTCCACAGCATCAGGCCGAAACGCTCATAAGCCGGCTTGTCGAAACCGAATTGCTTTTCCAGTTTCTTGATGAAAGCCGGATCGAGGCCTTGGGCGCCGCGATATTTCGAATTCACGGCATCGACCCCGGAACCGCCTTGGGCCATGCCGCGACTGCCGAAATCGCCCCCCGACGAGCCGGAAATACGAGAGGTAGCGCCGGTATCGGAGCCGGACAGCTTGGCAATAACCTGCTCAACCGGGCCGCCGGGCGCGAATTGCACCACGACAAATGCAACAAGCATGATGCCCAGCATCGTGGGGATCATGAACAGGATACGGCGGATGATGTAAGCGCTCATGAACCCCTAATAACGTTTTCTCGCCGTGCCGTCACGCGACAGGCCGATGCGAGGTTAGCTCTTTTTGTCCACCGCCGCCGCCTTCGCCGGATCGCTCCACCAGGTGTCCGGGATTCCGCGGAAATAGCGGGGCTGGCGTTCTGGAAAGCCGAATACGTCCCAGTAGGCGATACGATGCGTGGAAGCATACCACTGCGGAACCCAATATCGACCTGACCGGATCACCCGATCGAGGGCCCGACAGGCAGCGGTGAGCTCTTCCCGGGTTTTAGCGGCGATGATGATGCCAACCAGCGCGTCAATCGCCGGGTCGGCGATGCCGGCGAGATTTTGCGACCCCTTGATATGGGCCGCCTGCGACGTAAAAAAATTGCGCAGCGAGTCGCCCGGCGTCGACGAAAAACTCATGCGGTCGATGGTCATGTCGAAGTCGAAATCGTCGACGCGCTTGCGATACTGCACCGGGTCGACGATCCGCAAAGTCGCCTCGAACCCGAGCGTCTCCAGACTTCGAATGTAAGTCAAATGATGCGGTTTGAGCGCCTGCTCTTCGGACAAGAATTCGATCGCGAAAGGCTGGCCATCCGGTAACATCCGCTTGCCATTGACGACTTTGATGCCAGCCTGTTCGAGCAACACCGCGCCTTTACGCAGCGCACGCCGGTCCTGGCCGGAACCGTCAGTGACCGGTGGCAGATAGGGCTCGCCGAACACCTCGTCCGGCACCTTGCCGCGGAACGGATCGAGCAACTTGAGTTCGGCAGCGCCCGGCTTTCCGGTCGCCATCAGGGGTGAATTCTGGAACACCGATACAGTGCGCTTATAAGCGCCATACATGATGTTCTTGTTGGTCCATTCGAAATCGAAGGCATCGATCAGCGCTTCGCGAACACGCTTGTCCTTGAATTTGTCGCGCCGCGTATTGATGAACCAGCCTTGCGCGCCCGATGGCGTATCGTCAGGGAATTCGCGACGAACGACGCGACCATCCTTGAAGGCGGGAAAGCCGTATTGCATCGCCCAGGTGCGCGAAGAAAACTCCTCGCGAAACAGATAATTCCTGGACGTAAAGCCGACAAAGCCAACTTCGCGGTCGCGATAATATTCATACCGGATAGTATCGAAGTTATTCTGCCCCTTCGCCACCGGTAGATTTGCACCCCACCAGCCCTTGACGCGCTCGAATTCAACGAAATGGCCAACTTCGACGCGGCCAATCTTGTAAGGCCCGCTGCCAAGAGGAGACTTGAGCGTCGTCTCATTGAAAGGTTGCCTGGCGTAATACGCCTTCGAAAAAATCGGCAGCGATGCAACAAACAGCGGCACGTCGCGGCCGCGCTTTTCCTTGAACGTCACCACGACCGCGCGTTCGCCGTCAGCCTTGGCCCCGGAAAAGTCGCGCAGAGACTGCGTGATGATCGGATGGCCGTCATTCTTCAACGTCATCAGCGACCACACGACATCGTCGGCGGTCAAAGGCGATCCGTCGTGAAATTCGGTGCCACTGCGCAGGTTAAAGCGGTAGGTAAGCCCGTCTTCACTGATCCGGACGCTTTGAGCGGCAAGGCCATACATCGCGTCCGGCTCATCGCCGGCACGCACCATCAGGCTCGCGAAAGTATAGTCCATGCCGAGCGCGCCATTGCCCTTGAGAATATAGGCATTCAGCGAGTCGAAGGTCAGGAACGAACCGTTAACGCCGCGACTACTGACCGCTTCGGAAAAAACGCCACCCTTCGGCGCGGCCGGATTGACGTAAGCGAAATGCGGGAAATCCGCCGGCAGGGCCAGATCGCCAAACGCGGACATGCCGTGGCGCTCGGACGTCACATCGATGGCCGGCGCCGCCTGTTGTGCGATCGCGAGCCCACTGGATTTCGCGGCGGCAAAAGTCGCGGCCGATAAAATGAGCGCGTGACGGCGGGTGATCATCCGCGGCGCGGCGCCTTGGCCGCCTTGGCATCGTCCCACCACCAGATTGTCGGAAATGCGGCCGCGCCGTATTTCGGCATAGTGTCGGGATGACTGAACCGATCCCAACGCGCGGTTCTTTGCTTGCCATAAGTCCACTGCGGCACCACGTAGTGATGCCACAGCAGCACACGATCGAGCGCATGGGTGGCGGCCACCAGATCGTCGCGGTCCTTGGTGAAGATCACCCGTTCGATCAGCGTATCGATCGCCTTGTTCTTGATGCCGATCAGGTTGCGCGAGCCGGGCATATCGGCGGCCTTCGAACCCCAGAAGCCGCGCTGCTCGTTGCCCGGCGAGAGCGACTCGCCCCACGACGCGGTGATGATGTCGTAGTCCCATTGCCGCAGGCGGTTCTCGTATTGCGAACTGTCGACCGTGCGGACTGTCACATGCATGCCGATGCGCTCCAGCGACGGCTTGTAAAACAACATGATACGCTCGAAAGCCGGGTCCTGCACCAGCAGTTCAACCGAAAACGGCTCGCCGGTCCTGGAATTAACCAGCTTCGTATTCTTGATTTCGTAGCCGGCATCATGAAACAGCTTGAGCGCCTCGCGCAGATTATTGCGCAGCGCCTGCGGACTGCCACCGGCCGGATTGCTGTATAGCGTGGTGAAAACTTCCGGCGGCACATCGGCCTTCACGGTGTTGAGAATTTCCAGCTCACGGCCCTGCGGCAACCCGGACGACGCCAGCTCGGTGCCCTCAAAATAGCTCGCGACACGATGATACTGGCCATAGAACAATTGTTTGTTCATCTCATCGAAATCGAAAGCGAAGTTGAACGCACGCCGCACCCGCGCGTCCTTGAATTTGTCGCGCCGGATGTTGAAGGCGAAGGCCTGCATGCCGCCTGAACTGCGGATCGGGAATTCTTCCTTCACCACCTTCTTGTCGTGCACGGCCGGAAAATCGTAGGCGGTCGCCCAGTTCTTCGCGCTGTTCTCGGAGCGCCAGTCGACCTGATCGCCCTTGAAGGCCTCGAGCGCCACGGTGCCGTCGCGGAAATACTCATAACGAACGGTCGCGAAATTCTGCGTGCCGATATTGACGTTAAGATCCTTGCCCCAATAGTCGGCGACCCTTTCGTACACGATATTGCGGCCGGTATTGGCCTCCTTGACCTTGTAGGGGCCGGAGCCGAGCGGTGGCTCCAGCGTCGTCGCCGTCACATCGCGCTTCTTGCCGCTGCTGTCGGCGCCTTCCCACCAATGCTTCGGCAGTACCGGCAACTGGCCAACGATCTGCGGCAACTCGCGATTGCCCGGCCCATCGAAAGTGAAGGTCACTTCACGCTCGCCGGTCTTCTCGACCTTGGTGACGTGACGGTAATAAGCGCCATAGAACGGGCTATTGGTCTTGTAGGTATTAAACGAATAGATCACGTCCTCGACGGTCACCGGCTTGCCGTCGTGCCAACGGGCGTTGGCCCGCATGCGATAAGTCACCGAAGCGAAATTGGCCGGGTAGCTCACGGCCTCCGCAAGCAGACCGTATTCGGTCGAGACCTCGTCAAGCGCCGGCGTCATCAGCGTCTCGGTCATCAGATCCGTGCCCATCGCCAAATTGCCCTTTACGCCGGCGACCACGGTGTTGAAATTATCGAAGGTGCCGAAGCCGGACAGCCGAACGGTGCCGCCCTGCGGCGCGGCCGGATTGACATAGTCGAAATGCTTGAAGCCTTGCGGGTATTTGACGTCTCCGAACAACGAGACGCCGTGGCGCCAATTCGCCGAGGAAGCGGGCGCGCCGTCGGCGGCGAAAACCTGACCCAGCCCCAATGCGCCGAAGGTCGGCGTGGCCAGCGTGGCGGCAGTGGCTTGGAACAGGGCGCGTCTGGTCAAAGGCATGAAAACAATTCTCCGGCACGCGGCAATCAACGATCACTGACGGAATCGACGTTGATTATGTCGGTTTTTCGGTCCACGGCCAGCGACGAGCCGCCGCACCGGTCACAATCCTGCGATATCGCCGCTGAAAAACAAAACGGCCGGGCTTTGGGCCCGGCCGTCTCGCGATAGGAATTGCCGTATCGGCTATTTCGCGGCCGGCGGCGTGGTCTCGGTCTTCGGCGCTTCGGCCGGCTTGGCGGCAGGCGCGGCAGCCGGGGCCGGAGCAGCCGCCGGAGCCGGAGCCTTGGCTTCCGGCGCCTTGGCGGCCGGCGCGGCTTCCGCAACCTTCGGCAGCGGCAGCGGCTTGTCGGCCTGGGTGCGCAGGAAGTCGATCACGTCGGCGCGCTGCTGATCGCGCGAAATACCGGCGAAGCTCATCTTGGTGCCGGGGATGTAACCGCGCGGGTCCTTGAGGAACTTGTTCAGCTCCTCGAAAGTCCACTCGCCGCCCTTCTTCTTCATCGCGTCCGAGAAATCGTAGCCGCCACGGCCCTTGCCGCGCTCGTCGCCGACGACGTTCCAGAGGTTCGGACCGACGCGGTTGGGACCGCCCTTTTCGAAGGTGTGGCAGGCCTGGCACTGCTTGGCGATGGCCTGGCCCTTTTCGACCGAGGCGTCAGCCAGCAGGACTTCGATCGGCTTCGACGCTTCCGGCGCGGCGGCCTTTTCGCCACTGCCCGCTTCCTTGACGGCGATCGCGTAGCCCGGCTTGGCCGGCGTTTCCGGCGCGAAGATCGCACCGGCGCCGATGCTAAGCGCCAGAACCAGAAGACAGGTCGCCAGGACGGCGCCGAGGATTTTGTTCAGTTCGAAAGAATTCATCGAAATACGGCTCCCGGGAGGGACGCAAAGCGGCTCAGGGTGGGTCGCCGCCGAGGTCACGACGGCGGCGGACAGATACCGGTTTGCC
>WGNB01000035.1 GCA_016124795.1 Rhodopseudomonas sp.
CCGATGTTGGAGGTCGTCGTCGCCACGGTCGCCAGCACGCCGGACAGCGTGTCGCCGTTGACCAGACCCGAACCGCCCACCTGATAGGTCAGCGTCGGGTTCGCATCGCCATAGACACGGCTTTGCGCATCAGCCGTCACGGTGAGCGGACGTGCCGTCACCGTCAGGCCGTTAGTTAGCGTGACATAAGTGATGTTGTAGTTCGACGCCGAACCCGAGCTGAACACCGCGTTCGACGACACAATGTCGTAGTGTCCGACATTAGCGGTCGCCACGGTGCCGGTGCTGGTGAGCGTCACGCCGGAGATCGCATCGCCACTGACCAGGCCGGTCTGGCTATACTCGGTGCCCGCGAAGGTCAGCGTATCGCCATAGACCTTGGTGGCCGCATCGGGCGTGATCGTCAGCGTCAGCAAGGCCTGGGTGATCTTGCCGGTGTTACCCGCCACCGCGATCTGGTAGTTGCTCGCCAGCCCCGAACCATTGGCCAACGCCAGCGACCCGAGCGTCAGAGCCTGGGTGCCGGCCGAAACATCGGCACTCGCCACCGAACCGCTGCCGCTTAGCGTCAACGTCTCGCCATTGATGCCGGTGCTGATGACGCCGTTCGTCCCGAAGTTGGTGGCCGAGAACGCCGTTCCGCCATCATAGGTCTTCGTACCGGCAAGCGTGATCGTCGCCGGATTGACGGTCAACTTGCCTGAGCTAACAAAATTCGAGAATACATAGCCTCCGCCATAGCCACTCGTGCCGAGCGTCCCACTGTCGACGACGTTGATCGTATAGCCGCCGCCGATGACGTTCGCGCTGGCCGCTGTGCCCGTCGACGACAGAGTCGGCGCGCCGGTGATCCCGACGCTTGCGGCCGTATCGGTGAGGAACGCGTTAGCGACGCCCTGGAAGCCGGTGATGGTGTAATTTGAAGAAATATCCGCGACATCGCCATAGGTCTTGGTCGCGCCGGTCGACGTCACCGTCAGGACCGGCTGCTCCTGGAAGACGTAACGGTTGCCGGCAGGGACATCGCCATATGGCAGGCCATCCGAGGCAAAGTTGAATATGGCGTGATTGCCGCTGTCGAGATTGCCGAAAACATCACCGCCGACCGCCGCCGAATAGACGATCCAGCGCCCGCCCGGCGTGGAAATCGCGCTCGAACCGGAATTGTTGATAAAGTTGCTGGCGGCATCGAGCACGACCGCATTGCCGGAGGCGGACGATGCGATCTGAGCGCCGCTATTGAGCGTCAACGAACCGGCGGTTCGGATCAACACACCGCCATTGGCCGTGACCGACCCCGAGGCCAAGCTGACGCTGTCGTAAAGGTTGAGGCTGCCGGAACCGAGGTTCGCGAAGCCGAGACTTGCAAACTGGTTGTTGGTATCGGCGAGCGTGGCGACCGGCGCGCCATTACCGACGACTTGAAGCTGAAGGACGTTGACGTTGAGCGCCGCGCCGGCGGATTGCGAAATATTGCCGCCCAAGGTCGAAATTCGCAAAATGCCGGACTGAGTGATCGCCTCGTCAATGGTGAAGTTTGCGGCACTGGTGATGATGGAGCGGTTAGCATAGCTCGTCGACACGCCGTTCGAGCCGATCGCCGTCAGCAGGCCGCTGGAAATCCCCGATAGCGCCGAAGCCGCGCTTGTTTCGGTTAGATAGGTGCCATTGATGTTGAACGCGGTCTGCGAACCGGCCGCAACATCCTGCCGGTAGGACAATCCGCCTGTCGTACCGGTCGTATAGACCGCGAGCTGGCTGTTGGCCGCGATGGTGCCCGGCGCGACCAGCAGTTCGTAGTAGCCGTTGGCGCCGGCCAAAACGTTGCCGACGTTCGTGCCGTTGACCAGCGCGTTGACCGCTACTCCGGACGCGGCCGTCGTTCCGAAATTGCTATAGGCCTTGCCGGAGACGACCTGCGGCGTGCCGCCGGAAGCGGGATACTGCCAGAGGAAATAAGGATGGCTCTGGCCCTCGACGATGCCCCAAATATTGGTGAAATCCCAGCCGCCGGCGCCGCCACAGCCCGTGCCGGTGTAGCAAGCCTGCGTGGTCGCCAGCGCGGTCGCCAGGCCGGCGATATTGCCCGACTGAGACGTCGCATTTTGATCGAGGCCAATTGCCACGCCAACGCCAGTGGTGCCCGTATCCCAATAGCTGGCCGCAATTATCCCCGAGGAACCGTTCCACCCGATCAGCCCGCCGATGGAGTCCCTGCCGGTGACGGCGCCACTGGCGTAACTGCGCTGCACACTCCCAAGGTTTTCACCGACCAAACCACCGGCAACGTCAGTGTCGGCAGTTACCGTCGCGGCCGCGTAGCTATCCTTAATTTTAGGCAATACGCCCAGAAAAGCTTGACCGACACCTCCGACGAGACCGCCAACTTTGGTGTAGCCGTGGACAGACCCTGCGGCATAGCTCGCATTAATGGTGCCGTGGGTGAGCGTGCCAACGAGCCCGCCGACATAACTGTTTCCGTCGACGCTGCTGTTCGAATAAGAACTACCGACAGTCGCGGCGTCACTAGATCCGATGAGGCCACCGACGCTATCGTTTCCACTGACTGAGCCCGAGACGTAAGCATTTGTAACCGACGCCAGTCCCTCCAATAGCCCAACGAGCCCACCGACATTATCGCCGCCGGTCACTGCAACGCTGGACAATCCAACACTGGTTATCGATCCGGTTGCGGTTGCGTAGCCAAACAACCCGACATTGTCGGCCGAGGGTCGGTTGATCGTCAGCCCGCTGATCGTGTAATTGCGGCCATCAAAGCTTCCGTAGAAGCCATTGGTTAAATTCCCGATCGGCACGAATCCGGCGCCGCCGTTCCAGTTAGCCGTGCCGCTGGCGTCGATGTCATTAGCGAGCTGCCAATCGGCAGCAAGGAAGGCCGTCGATGAGCCGATGCCTTGCAGGCCATAGACATCCGCAACCTGATACGGCGCAGCGCTCGACCCATCTCCGCCGGCCACGCGCAGGAACGAACCGCCGCTAATGGTGAAGCTGGTCGCAGCGAAGCCCGGCAGCGCACCGGTTTGCACCCAGTTGCCGCCTTGCAGATTGAACGAGCCGACGTTGATCGCGGCGGTCGCGCCGAGCTGCGTGGTGCTGGTGCCGTTCAAATACAGATTGGTCGACAGGCTATTCAACGCCTGGTCAATCATAAAGCTCGACCCGGTCGCGTTAACGAACAGGTTCGCGTAGGAGGACGGCACGCCGGACACACCGCCGATCGCCGTCGCCAGATTCGCGTTAACCGTCGACAGGTTCGACGACGCGGTGGCTGTCGTCAGCGCGTTGCCATAGATGTTCAGATTGGAGATCACACCCGACGCATTCTCGGCGAGCGCCACACCACCGGTCGCACCGGTGGTGTAGGTGATCAGCATCTTGCTGCCGTCGAGCAGGCTGGAAGCGACCGAGAACTGGTATTCGCCGCCGCTGCCAGTGGTCGTGGCGCCAACGCTCACGCCGTTGATCAGCGCGTTGACCGTCACCCCACTGCCGACCAGCGTCGCGCCGAGGTCGCTATAGACATAGCCGGAAATTAGCAGCGTCGACGGACCCGATGCATAGACAAACTGGTTGCCGCTGGCGCTGATCGAACTCGGTGGGTTGGCCGCGTAGGTCGAACTGTAGATCGTGCCACCGGTCAGCCCGCCAACATTATCGCTGGCCTCAGCCTGGCTGTAGATGAGCCAGCGGCCGCTGGCAGCCGACAGCGCCGAGGCGCCGACACTATTAGTGAAGGTGGTGCCATCGACGAGCACAATGGCGTTACCGGTCGCAGAACTCTTCAGCGTGCCGGACGCGAGCGTGAGGCTGCCATTGGCGACATTGACAAGCAGGGTGCCGACGGCGGTGATCGAGCGATCTACGGTAAACGCGCTACCGGTCGCATCGATTTCAACATTGCCCGCTGTGGTCGTCAACGCGCCGCCCGTCACCGAATAAGGCAACGCGCTCAAGGACAAGCTGCCCTTGGCGGTGGCGAGATTGCCGGTCGCGGTCGACAGGTTCGCGTCCGCCGTCACCATACGCAGCGTATTGCCGTAAATGTTGAGACCGGCCACGGCCGCCGACACGCTGTCGGTGAAGCCTGAGCCCGTGGTGCCGCCGCTGGCGAGATACGTCAGGACACCGGTCGATCCGCTGACGGTGCCGGCCGGCAGCATGACGTAATAGTAGCCATTGGCGCCGGTAATCGCGCTGCCGACCTGTTGGCCGTTGATGACGACCGCGACTTTGACCAGGCTGGACGCGCTCGAACCCAGGGCTGTGACGCCGGCATCGCTAAAGGCCGTGCCCGAAACCGCCTCGGCGCCATTCGGGTAGAAGACGGTGAGATAAGGGTAGAGCCCACCGGTGCCGCCCGCCCAACCCGCGTTGGCGAAGCCAGTGGCGATGTCGATGTTGCCGCTCGCCGCCATGCCCTGCAGCTGCGCCGTGGTAAGCCCGGTGACGCCGGACAGGTTCGTGGCTTTGCCTGTCGCTTTGGTGAGACCGGTGGTCTCCGTATTCCAATAGCTATCGGTAATCGTCGGGTAGCCATTGAGGTAGGCTTCGGTTCCAACGAACCCGCCGCCGGTGGTGGTATCGGTGCTCGTGACGGCGCCGGTCGCATAGGTATCCGTGATCGTGCCGCGATCGATATAGCCAATCAGTCCGCCGACATTGCCAAGCCCGCTGACCGCGCCGGTCGCATAGGCATCGGTGATCGAACCTTTCTTACTGGAACCCACGAGCCCACCGACCTGGTAGCCCGCACTGGTGACGGCACCGGTCGCATAGACGTTGGTGATCGTACCGCTGGTGCCGCCATTGCTACCATCGTTGCTTCCAACCAGTCCGCCGGCGTAAGAGCCGACGCCGCTGACCGAACCGGTCGCATAGGCGTTGGTGATCGAGCCGGTGTTTCGACCCACCAGACCGCCGCCCGGCCCGCCGCCGCCGCTTGTGCCGCTCACCGCGCCGGTTGCATAGACGTTGGCGATCACCCCAGCCTGATTGTAGCCCACCAGCCCGCCGACAGCGTCAAAGACGTCGGTGACCGTGCCGGTCGCGTAGGCATTGGTGACCGAACCTATGTAATTGTAACCCACCAGAGCGCCAACATCGGCATAGCCATTGGTGCTGCCACCGACCAAACCGATGCCCGCGATTGCGCCGCTCTGAACGCCGAACAGGCCGGCGTAATAGTGCGTGCCGGTGTCAACGGTCAGATTGGAAATCGTATGGCCCAGCCCGTTGAAATGGCCGCTGAAGCCGTGAAGCCCATTCAAGATATTGCCCGCGCCATCGGTGCCGAGCGCGACGAAGCCCGAGGTCGACGCGGCATTCAGCGAGATCGCAAGCGCATAGTTGCCCGCGAGGCCGTTGTTGATGCCCTGCACGCCGCTCGCGCCGCTGCCCATATCATAGAGCAACGTGTAGGACGCGTCGTTGATCATGAGTGTGCCGCCGGCGCTGGCGGTGATCGCCGCACCAGCCGAGCTCATATAGGTCAGGCTGCCGGTAAAGCCCGACGCCCCCAAGGCAAACGAGAGGTTGGTCGGATCGCTCGAATCATAGCCAAACTTGACCGCAGCAGTCCCCTTGGCGGTGATCGCCGCGTTGACATCGAGCGCGCCGGCGGCATCGAGCGTGAGCCCGCTACCGCTCGCGATGGTAATCGGCGCGTTGACCGTGATGCCGGCACCAGTCGCCGTCGTCTCGGCATAGAGCCCCGCGCTTGCCGGCGTCGTATCGATGGTGAAGCCGCTGCCGGTCGCAACATAGCCGTAGCTGGTGAGTCCGCCGATCAAGGTCGCGACAGTCGTGTTCGAGCCGACCGCCGTCGTGATCAACGCAGCATCCTGGCTCTGCAACGTGGTCGCACTCGCTGCCGAATAGGTGGTCGCCGTCGTCGGCGCGATGAGGGTCTTGCCCCAGATATCGACGCCGGAGGTCGAGCCCGTGGCGGTCTCGATATGCGCGCCACCGTTGGTGCCCGTGGTGTAAGCGAGTAGCGTCGAGCCAGCACTTGCGATCGTGCCGGATGCAACGAGAATATTGTAGTAGCCGTTGCTGCCGGCAATAGCGCTACCGACGCTGGCGCCGTCGACGAGCGCCGAAACGGTCGCGCCGGAGGCTCCGGTGACGCCGGAATTGGTGAAGGCGTAACCGGAAATCACCTGCGGCGTGCCGCTGGCGTAGAAGCCTTTCAGGTAGGCATAGCTCTGACCGGCAACGATGGCCCAGTTCGAGTCGAATCCGGTCGGCAGCGCGGCCTGCAACTGCGCCGTGGTTTCACCCGTTCCGCCGCCATTAACGGGATTTCCGGCGGTCGAGGTGTCGTAGTAGCCATAGGTGACGGTGGCAGTGGGACTGCCGCCGCCCGTCAGCCCGCCATTGCCGCTGCTGCCGCCGCCGCTCACCGCGCCGGAGGCGTAGGCCTGGGTTAAATCGTTGCTAAGTTGGCCGACCACGCCACCGATATCAGTGGACGAGGTCGCGCCAATGACGGCGACGTCGGAATAGAGCCGCGTAAAGATCCCGGCATGGCCTTGCGTCTGACCGATCAGGCCGCCGATCTGATTGCTGCCGGACACGACGCCGGTCGCGAACGAATCCGTGACGGAGCCGGAGTAAACCGCACCAACAAGCGCGCCAACGTGATTGCGTCCGGTCACGGACACGCCGGTGAGACCAACGCGGACAATAGTGGAATTGGCGCCGCCCACATAACCAAACAAGCCGACATTGTCGGTCGTCGCGCGCTTGATCGTCAGGCCACTGATGATGTGGTACTGGCCGTCGAATGAGCCGCTGAATCCGGTTGTCGAAGTGCCGAGCGGCACGAAACCTGCGCTGCTGTTCCAGCTTGATGTCGCCGATGCGTCGATGTCGCGGCCGAGCGCATAATTGGCGGATAGATTGTTCTGGATGTTCTGGAGGTCGTAAACGGTATTGACGAGCATGTAGCTGGTCAGCGTACCGCCACCCGTGACATTGCCGGAGTAATCGGTCGGCGTCTTGTAGCTCGTCGTGTTGACGGTGGTGGCGTTGTTACCGGTCGGGTCATAGTAAATCGACACCGCGCCCGACGTCGAAATGGCATTGCCCGAACCGAACGAGACCGCACCGGTGCCCTTGCCGCTATTGTCGGCAAGCAGGATGACCGACGCGCCGCCCGTGCTGGTCACGTTGGCGTTGACCGCGATGTTGCGGTAGGCGCTAAGTGTCAAGCTGTTGACGCTCGACCACGTCACATCGTTCGCGACCGTGATGTCGCCCGCCTGCGAGCCGGCCGATCCGGCGCCGCCCGTGGTGACGATGACGTTGCCGGAGGCGAGCGCGGCCTGGAGCGTCGCGACGCTCAGAACGGAACTATCGGCGCTGGCCGTATAAGTGCCGCCGCTGGCGGTGACGCCGCTATCCGATCCGCTGGAGATCGTGATGTTTTCAGGATCGAGCAGCAGCGTGCCGGCGCCGGCCGTGCCGGCAAGGTCAACGGTGCCGGTGAAGTCGAGCAGCTTGTGGCCCGAGACTTCGGCGAAACCGCCGCTGCCGTTCGCGCTCGCCACGCTGAGCGCGCCGGCGAACGTGGTGTGATCGTCCGACCAGACCACGATATGACCGCCATCGCCGTCGGTGCCGCTGGCGTCGAGTGTCGCGCCCGAAGCGATCGAGGTCGTCAGCGCGTTCTTCACCGGCGTGATGGAGAAGTCGTTCGCCGCGTTGGCGCCGCCCTGGTAATCGCCGCCGATCAGCAGCGTTCCGCCGCTCAAGCCACTGACGTCGACCTTGGCGCTGCTGCCGAGCGTAACCTGATCGGCGGTGAGGATAACCACGCCGCCCTGCCCATTGCTGCCCTTGGCCGAAATCGAACCGTCGACCGATGTCGCCTGGTCGCCCGCAACGGTGACGCTGCCGCCGGTGCCGCCATTCGCCGAAACATTGCCCGAGACGGCGACGTCCGCGCCGGTCACGGTGACGCTGCCGGCGCTCTTGCCATGATGACCGCTGGCGCGAACGCGCCCGGCGACACGCACCCGGCCGCCGGCGCCGCCACCGATCACGATCTTGCCGTTACGGGTGCCGACCGAATTGGCGCGAATCGAACCGGGCACATAGACGGCGTCGCGCAGCAGGCCAGCCGCCGTCGCCGCGCTGAGATAGACAACGCCACCATCGGCGACGATTTTGCCCTTGTTCGAGACCAGCGCCCGGCCCTGGCCGTCCTTGATGTCGCCCAGCACGCTGGTCGGCACCGCGACCGACATGAAGCCGTCACCGGCCAGATCGAGCGTGATCAGTTCGCCGCTGCCGAGACCGACCTTGCCGAGCCGCGCGCTGATGACGCCGTCATTGGCGACATGACCGCCAAGCAGCGCGGCGAAACCGCCGTCCGACACGTTAATGCGGCCGGCATTGGAAACATCGGCCGACGCGCCATTCCCGGTAAACCGGTAGTTTCCGGACATGAAGTCGTCGTTCTTGATGTCGAGCGTCGAAGCCGCGAACGAACCGACATTGACGACGCCATCCTTGGTGATCGCGACGCCATTCGGATTCACCAGTAGCACGGTACCGGGTGCGTTGATGATGCCGGCGATCGACGACGGCGTATCGCCAGTGACGCGGTTCAGCGTCGCGGACGCTGCGCTCGGCTGATTGAAATTGACAGTGCCGCCGGCGCCCACCGAAAACGAATTCCAGTTGATGATGGCGCGGTCGGTCGACTGGTTGACATTGAGGGTGCTGGAGTTCGGCGAACTGATCGTGGCGGAGCCGGCCGCAACCGAGCCACCGGTCGGCAATTCCGTCGCGTGCGCCAGGATCGGCGCGATCGCAAAGACGAAAATCGAAGTCAGCGCAACGAAGCGATCAACCAAACGACGCACGGATCGCGCCAGACCGGCGGCAGGAAGATGAAGCCTGCAAAAATGAATCCGAGCCTGATTTCCTTCAACGGCACGCATTGCAGAACCCCACAGATCCCAATACTCGCATGTGAATCAAGCGGAGCAGGCAACATCTCCTTGCACCGTCGGGACCGCGTCCCTTAGATTCACGAAGCGGCATCCGAAATTTCCCTGGCGCGTCGCGCCGTGATGTCACTCGTTAATTTTTGGTGAACACTTTATGGAGAGATCGGATATGGTCTTGGAAGTTCGTTATTCTCATAAGCTTCATTCGGAGCGCGAATAAAAGCCGACGCCTGAACGCAACACATTGAAAAAAAAGACGGAATGCCGGTAAACCTTAAGAATATCGACCTTAACCTTCTGGTGATTTTCGAAGCGATTTACGCCACGGCCAATATCAGCCGTGCAGCCGAGCGGCTGGGCATGAGCCAACCCGCTGTGTCCCATTCACTCGCGCGTCTGCGCGAGCAACTCGACGATCAGCTATTTGTTCGCGCGCAAAATGGCGTGCAGCCGACCATCAAGGCGCGCGAGCTTATCGGGCCGGCGCGCGAGGCACTCGGCGTCATCAAACGACACTTTGACGATCGGTCGGAAATTGACCTTGCGACCTACAAGCGGATTTTCCGCGTGATCATGGCCGACCCGCTCGAGCCAATCATTATGCCGCCGATCATTCGGACGTTGATGTCGCAGGCGCCGCACATCCAGATCGAATGTATTCAGGCGAACGGTCAGTTTTCCGAGGGAATCAAGAACGGGACCATCGACATCGCCTGCTTCTCATTCCCGGTCGATACGACCGACATCGTTGTCGAGGCGATTTGCCCCTTCGATCTGGTTCTGATCTGCCGTCGAGGCCATCCAGAGATCGAAGCGCCATTGGACTTCAAGACGTTTCAGGGCCTGACCCAAATCGCGCTCGGGCGCGAATTGCGCGGCCTGACCAATGTCGATCGCAGCCTGATCGCGCACGGCACGCCGCGAAAAATCGCCTACATGGCGGCCAAGATCTGGTCGATTCCGCCGCTGGTGGAACGTACCGATATGGTCGCGATGTTGCCCCGCCGCTTCGTCAAGGAGATCGAGCACAATTTCGAACTCGATGTTCATGAATTGCCGATCGAGATGCCGGAGCAATATGCCTACATGATGTGGCACGCGAACAATAACCTCGATCCCGGCCACATCTGGTTGCGCGAATCGATGATGCAGGCCGCGCGCAGCAATGCCGAGCCGGCTTGACCTGTCTTGAATGCCGGCGTTGCGCTGAAGCGATGCAGCGGCCGAAAACGGGTTCTGCAACCGCTTGATCGGCGGGGAGACCGGGTATCGTCCCGCAACGAGGCAGGAGCTCGCTCTCAAGTTCTGAAGGCCCGCCGGACCGAACGCCTGTCGCACGGCTCAGGTCGGGTGCGAAGGCGGACGACAAGCGCCGCACACTCGCCCGACTCGCATCCTCTATCGGCCTGGAATTACGGATTGCCCCCGCAAGCCGGGACGCCGAAAACCCGACTGACGACCCGACGGCGACGGGATTGCAGCCAAGACATTGAGAATAAGGGAAAAATAGCAACGGGGCGATCAACGGACCCGCATCTGTTCCGGCCAACCCCAGACGTGATGTCTGAAAAGTTTGGTGGGCGCACCAGGGCTCGAACCTGGGACCCGCTGATTAAGAGTCAGCTGCTCTACCAACTGAGCTATGCGCCCGGAATGCCTGAGGCGGCGGATATGCCGCGCGGCAGGGGGAGCCTTAGCAAAGGCTTTTCCCCCTGTCCAGCGGTCACGGTGCTCTCTGTGAAAACATTATGTCAGGCGTTTTCGGTCGCCTTTCCCGACGGTTAACGAAGGGCAATGGAGCCGCTCCTCAAGCCGAAAGAGGAAGGCCGCCGGGCGGAACCCGGCGGCCTCTCAGGCAGCGGTGGCGCGTCGGGGAAGCACGCCGCACCTTGCCTACTACTCGTCGCGACCGCTTATTGCGCCGGCTTGGCGGTGTCCGGCGTCATCGGTCCCGCGCCCGGGCCGCCTTGCGGACCGCCCCGGAAGCCGTGGCCCTGCCAGGGGCCACGCTCGTGACCGTGGCGACCCCGCCAGCCGTGCCGGCCGCCCTCGCCGCCGAGCCGGGCCAGCATCAGGAAGCGATGCTTCTGGCCATCATCGAGGCTCTTGTAGAGCGGCTCAGCCGCGTCCGCGAGCTTCTTGAGGGCCGCGCCCTGCTGGGTCATGGCATCGGCGCGGGTCGCCATGCGCTCGATCGGGTCCACCGGCTTGTCGGCGCTGGCGCGCGCGGCAAACCGCTCCGATCGCTGCTTGGCCATGTCGCGCAAGGCGGTCTCGACCGCCGGCCAGTTTTTTTCCTGCTCCGGCGTCAGCTTCAGTCCGGCATGGACCGCCGCGATCCGGGCATCGCCGAAGGCGGCGATGTCCTGAGCGCTAGGCCGCCAATGCGCACCACGCTCCCAGCGTCCATGACCCTGCTGCGCATAGGCCAAGGTCGAACCCGCAATCGCCAGCACCGTGGTGCCGGCGAGAATAGACTTCCACACAGTGATCTTCATTGCATTCCTCCAAAGGCATCTTTCATGCCTCTGATAATGGAATGCGGCCTTGCCTTATCAAGTTAAAGTTTAGACAGAGATTACATGCACGCAATGTAGATGTACCGGCGTTCATCTAGAACGCCGGTACACTATTCGCGCATGCAATTACCGCGGCTACTTGAGAGCCGGTCCGAACAACATGTTCGGTAGCCAGAGCGATACTTCCGGGATGTAGGTCACAACCACTAGGAAGCCGATCAGCAACGTCAGCCACGGCATCGCCGCTTTCACGACATCGACCAACGGCATCTTGGTGATGCCCGACGCGACGAACAGGTTAAGCCCAACCGGCGGCGTCACCAGACCGATCTCCATGTTCACGACATAGATGATACCGAGATGGATCGGATCGATGCCGAGCTTGATCGCTGTCGGGAACAGGATGGGCGCGGTGATCAACACGATCGCCGACGGATCCATGAAATTACCAGCCACCAACAGGATGATGTTGACGATCAGCAGGAAGTGCCACGGCGCCATGTTCGCGTCGGTCACCATCTGCGCGATGCTCTGCGGAATCTGCGACGTGGTGAGCACATGGCCGAACAGGAAGGCATTGCCGATGATGAACATCAGCATCACCGACACCCGGCCTGAATCGAGCAGCACCCGCGGCACTTCCGAAATGTGCAGATCGCGATAGATCACGACGGCGGCGAAGAACGCATAGACCGCCGCAACCGCCGCCGCTTCGGTCGGCGTGAAGATGCCGCCATAGATGCCACCCATGACGATGACGATCAGCAGCAGGCCCCACATCGCCTCCCGGAACAGACGCAACCGTTCCAGCCACGGCACCTTCGGCTGGCGCGGCAGCTTCTTGACGCGGGCAGCCACGTAAATCGCCACCATCAGGATGGTGCCGAGCAGGATGCCCGGCACGACGCCGGCCATGAATAGCCGGCCGACCGAGGTTTCGGTCGCCGCGGCGAACACCACCATCACGATCGACGGCGGGATCAGGATGCCGAGCGTGCCGGCATTGACGATCACGCCAGTGGCGAACGACTGGCTATAGCCGGCCCGCACCATGCCGGCGATGACGATCGAGCCGATGGCGACGACGGTGGCGGGCGACGAGCCCGACACGGCGGCAAACAACATACAGGCCAGCACCGATGCGATCGCCAGGCCACCCTGCAAATGACCGACCGCCGCGATGGCGAAATTGATCATGCGCCGGGCGACGCCGCCGGTTGTGAGGAAGTTGGCGGCCAGAATGAAGAACGGAATGGCCAGCAGCGTGAACTGGTCCATGGTCTGAAAGAACGACAGCGCCAGCGAGGCCAGACTATCGTGCTCGAAGATGAGGACTTCCAGGATCGACGCCAGGCCGAGCGCCATCGCGATCGGCAGACCGAGGGCGAGCGACGTCAGCAGCGTGATGAACAGGAAAACTGTATTCATCGCTGCACCGTCGTCGCGTCGGGGTGATTGTCGTGGGTGATATCGCGGGTCGCTTCTTCGGCCTCGTCGGCCAATTCATAGCCCTGCGATTGCCCGGTCCAGATCCGCCAGCCCATTTCGAGCAGCCGCACCATCAGCAGCACGAAGCCGAGCGGCAGACAGATGCTGAGCTTCCAGGTCGCGACCGGAATGTCCTCGGCCTCGACGTTGATGATGTACATCTTGTGGATGTAATCGAACGAGCCGTAGATCATCAGGCCGGTGTAGAGCAGCGCCAGCAGCAGCACCAAAATGCCGACAGCCCGCCGCGCCTTCGCCGGCAGCAAACGGACCGCCGCATCGACCCCGATATGCGCGCGCACGCGCACGCAATAGGAGATGCCTATCATCACCAGCCAAGCGAACAAATAGGAATTGGCCTCAAGCTGCCAGATGAAACCCGAGTTGAAGACGTACCGCAGCACGACTTGCACGAATGATAAAATGGTCATCGCGCCGAGGATGAGAGCCATCAGGCCCTCCTCGACACGGTGCCCCGCCTCCCGCAGTGACACCGTCTGCCTCCCTGGTTCTAGTGAAAGGCGGCCGCAAGCTGGGCCTGCGACCGCCAAAAGTTGTGTTCGCGTTTCTTATCGTTGAGTTGGCCTCAACTTGACGACTCTTCGCGCTTAGTTGGTCTTCGGATTGTTCGAAGCCACGGCGGCGTCGACGATATCCTTGCCGATCTTGTCGGTGAACTTGGCCCAGACCGGATGCATCGCCTTGACCCAGGCCGCGTGCTGCGCCGGCGTCAATTCGTGAATCTTGACCTTGCCGGAGTCCATGATCTTCTTCTTGGCGTCGGCGTTGAGCTTCTCGGCGATCTGGTTGTTGACCGCGGTCGCTTCCTTCATCGCCTTGCTCAGACCGGCCTGGATGTCCTTCGGCAGGCCGTTCCACCACTTGGCGTTGACCAGCACCATATAGTCGATGACGCGGCCGTTCGATTCGGTGAAGTCCGACTGCACTTCGTAGAACTTCTTCGAATAGATGTTCGACCAGGTGTTCTCCTGGGCGTTGACGGTGCCGACCTGAAGCGCCTGGTAGACTTCCGAGAACGCCAGCTTCTGGACGTTGGCGTCGACCGCGGCGTAGCTGGCGGCGATGATGTCGGACTGCTGAATGCGGAACTTCAGGCCCTTGGCGTCTTCCGGCTTGATCAGCGGCTTGTTGGCCGACATCTGCGACAGACCGTTGTGCCAATAGGCGAGGCCCAGATAGTTGCGATTTTCCATCGCGTGCAGCAGGCTCTGGCCGACCTTGCCCTGCTCGAAGCGGTCAACCGCTTCCATGTCCTTGAACATGAAGGGCAGATCGAACACTTCGGTCTTATGGGTATACTTGCCGAACTTCGACAGCGAAGTGGCGATGAACTGCACGTCGCCGAGCGCGAGCGCTTCCATTTCCTTGGCATCACCGAACAGCTGCGAGTTCGGGTAAACTTCCACGGTCACTTTGCCGGGCAGGTACTTCTCGGCCAGTTCCTTGAACTTGAGCGCCGCCTGGCCCTTCGGGGTGTTCGGGGCAACGACGTGACTGAATTTGATGATCATCGGATCGGCCGAAGCCGAGACCGGCACCATGACCGGCGCTGCGAGAATGGCAGCCGCGGCGGCCGCTAGTAGCCACTTGCGCATAGGGTGTCCTCCTGGTTTTGTCCTAAAGACTGGATTTCTTTAGGTTTTATTGTCATTAAGTTCGCATTAAATCGAACGTCCGGCAAGTCGTTCGATAAGCACCATTTGCGCTCTGCTGCGTCAAGATGAAATGTTTATCAGCCTTTTGGATGATAAACGCCGACAAATGTCCGTTCAGCACATTTTCGCGCCGTTTATACACGCGCTCCTTGCCAAACAGATTACACGCAATTTGAAAATGCCGGCCATGGACAAAAATGCCGCGCCCCCGGTCGTCAGACCAGAGAACGCGGCATTGCATCGCACAATAAAACGGTTTCGCCGTTAGTCTAAGGCCGCTTCGGCCTTAGCCAACATCGGTCGAATGGATGCGCTTCTCGACACCGGCCATCCGACCGGCCCGGCTGCACATCTTGTTGAGCGCCCCCAGATAGGCCTTGGCCGAAGCGACCAGGGTATCCGGATCGGCGCCACGCGAGGTGAAAGACCGCCCGTCATGGGCCAGCCGCACCGACACTTCGGCCTGCGCATCCGTGCCTTCGGTAACGGCGTGTACCTGATACAGCTCCAGGATCGCCTCGTGCGGCACCAGCGCGTGGATGGCGTTGAAGATCGCATCCACCGGGCCATTGCCGCTCGACTGCGTGGTGATGTGCTTGCCATCGATGTCGAGCGTCAGCGTCGCCTGCTGCGGCCCTTGCGTACCGGCGATCACCGTCAGGCTCACGATCTTGACGCGATCATGGGCGGTCGCAATTTCCTCGTCGACCAGCGCTTCGATGTCCTCGTCGTAGATCTGCTTCTTGCGATCGGCCAAGGCCTTGAAGCGGACGAAGGCATCCTGCAACTGGTTGTCCGACAACTGATAGCCGAGCTCTTCCAGCTTGTGCACGAAGGCATGGCGGCCGGAATGCTTGCCCATGACCAGCGAGGTCTGCTTCACGCCAACCGATTCCGGCGTCATGATCTCGTAGGTCTGCGCGTTCTTCAACATGCCGTCCTGATGGATGCCGCTTTCGTGCGCGAAGGCATTACGGCCGACGATGGCCTTGTTGAACTGTACCGGGAACGAGGTTGCCGCCGATACCAGCTTGGAGGCGCGCGTCAGCATGGTGGCGTCAATGCCGGTGACGTAGGGGAACACGTCGTTGCGGGTCTTGATCGCCATCACGATCTCTTCCAGCGCGGCATTACCGGCGCGCTCGCCAATACCGTTGACGGTGCATTCGATCTGGCGCGCACCGCCGCCGACGCCGGCCAGCGAATTGGCCACCGCCATGCCGAGATCGTTATGGCAGTGCGTCGAGAAGATCGCCTTGTCGGCGTTCGACACCGTCTCGCGCACGCGCTTGAACAGGTCGAAATATTCCTGAGGCGTCGTATAGCCGACGGTGTCGGGGATATTGATGGTGGTGGCGCCGGCCTTGATGGCGGCCTCGACGCAACGGCACAGGAAATCGAATTCGGTACGGGTGCCGTCCTCGGCCGACCATTCGACGTCGTCTGTATGGCTGCGCGCGCGGGTCACCTGCGCGATCACCATCTCGTAGACCTCGTGCGGCTCCTTCTGGAGCTTGTATTTCATGTGGACCGGAGAGGTCGACAGGAAGGTGTGGATGCGCTTGCGCTTGGCCGGCTTGATCGCCTCGGCGCAGCGATCGATGTCCTTGGGCGCGGCGCGCGACAGGCCGCAGATCACCGCATTCTTGGCCCGCTTGGCGATTTCGTTGACGGCGGCGAAATCGCCTTCCGAGGCGATCGGGAAGCCGGCCTCGATGACGTCAACGCCCATGGTGTCCAGCAACTCGGCGACCTCGAGCTTTTCCTCATGCGTCATAGTCGCGCCGGGGCACTGCTCGCCGTCGCGCAAGGTGGTATCGAAGATGATGACGCGGTCCTTGGAATCCGTCTTGGCGGACTGGGTCTGGCTGGTCATTGGAATAGTCCTTCTCGTCGAATGCGCCGGTCATCGGGAGCCGATGGGCGCTTTGTGGGTGCTTTGTTTCTTCATCCGTCGCTATCCCCCGAGTGCCCAGGCGCATGGCGCCCAGCCGGCTCTCAGGGGCGGATAAGGAGAAGGAGCGTGCCCAGAATCAGGTTCGCCGCCGGTTCGGCCGATGCCATGGATTTGGCGGCCGCCGGTTCGATCGCGCAGATGGTCTGCAACGTCGACATTGGCGAAATAACCCTCGTTTCGACAACCAAGATAGCGGGGTTCGGTGAAACCCGCGTTAATCGCTCGCGCGATATCCGTCTTTTATATGGAAGGCGGTCGACAAATCAAGCGCGCTGATAGGTCAGCATTGCTGCCCAATTTACGTCCTCACCCGGCACAGGCCCTGCCCGCCGTTCAGGACTTTTCCTCCAGCAAGGCCTTGCGCGCCGCCTCAAGCCCTTTCAGGGCCTCGCCCTCGACTTTGGGGTAATCGAGTTTGAGCTTGCCCATTGCGTGGACCAGCGCGGCTGCCACCGCGACGCGGGTGAACCACTTGTTGTCCGCCGGAACGACATACCAGGGCGCCTCGTCCCGGCTGGTCTCGCGGATCAGGTCCTCATAGGCCGCCATGTATTGCGGCCACAGCTTGCGCTCGGCGACATCGCCCATCGAGAATTTCCAGCGCTTGCCGGGCTCGTCGATGCGGTCGAGGAAGCGCTTGCGCTGTTCGTCGAGCGAGACGTTGAGAAAGAACTTGAGGACCAGCGTGCCGTTGCGCGCCAGATGCCGCTCGAAGGCGCGGATATCGTCAAACCTCTTTTGCCAGATTTTCTTGCCGTTGGCGGCGTCCGGCAGGCGCTGCGCTTCGAGATAGCCAGGATGTATCCGGACCGTCAGCACTTCCTCGTAATGGGACCGATTGAAAATGCCGATCCGGCCGCGCTCCGGCAGCGCCTTGGCGATCCGCCAGAGAAAATCGTGGTCCAGCTCCTCGGCGCTCGGTTGTTTGAAGGAGTGGACCTGCACGCCTTGCGGATTGACGCCGCTCATGACGTGCTTGATCAGGCTATCCTTGCCGGCAGCGTCCATCGCCTGCAGGACGATCAGCACCGAATACTGATTGTTGGCGTAAAGCCGCTCCTGCAGCTCGGCGAGCCGCGCGATGCCCTCCTCGAGCATCTGTTTGGCGTCGTCCTTGTCAATCGACAGCCCGCAGCAGTCGGCCGGGTCGTGGTCGGCGAGCCTGAACTTGGCCGGCTTGTCGATGCGAAAACGCTTGGCGAGTTTTTCTAGCTTCATAAGGAGCAGTTCACGCCGAAGCTGGCGGCTTGGCAAGAGCGGCCGGATCGGGCGCGCCGAGCGCCAACCGGTGCTCCAAAAAGGCGGTAACAAAAGGCAGCATCGCCGGGTCGAAATCGCTGCGACCGCGCACTATACGGATATCAGCGAGTTCCGACTGCCGCTCGGCCGCGATATGAGCCATGATCCGCCGGCGCAAGGTCTCGGCATCCTCATCGCTGCGCAGAACCTTGAGATGC
The DNA here is from genome assembly GCA_016124795.1 of Rhodopseudomonas sp. GTDB lineage: Bacteria > Pseudomonadota > Alphaproteobacteria > Rhizobiales > Xanthobacteraceae > Pseudolabrys. Next base: position 18,076 of record WGNB01000035.1, read on the forward strand.
GCGATCATCGGACCGGCAACAACTGTGGTCCAACCCGGCTCGGGCGTGAAGTCGGACAGCCGCAGGCCGGTTTCCTCGGCCAGTTCACGGGCCACACTGGCGTCGAAGTCGACGACGTCGCCGACGATGTCGCTACGGTCAGGCGTGCCGCAAGGGAAATAGATCTCGCCGCCGCGCGAGGTGTGATCGGCCATGACGCCGAGCATGAAGGCGCCGTCGGCGGACAATATTGCCGCCACGCCGAAACAGTCCCGCACGCCGGCGCGCGGATGCCCCCAATGCCGCCACGATACGAAGCTGGCGTAGTCCGTCTCGAGAAACTGGCCGCTGAAAACGCCATCGCGCACGATTTGACGGTGCAGCAACAATATCCGTCCGTTCCACAATGCCGGCTTGCGTCGCCGCAATTCGGCGAAGTGCGCCTCGATCTCGGCCCGCCGTTCATCGGCAAAAGCCCAGGGTTTCTGTGCAAAGCTGAGATCCAGCCTGTCGACATGGAAGACGGTCGGATCGCTCATGCTTCTTGCCTGCTTCCCGGCGCACTATCGGGTACGGAGAGACGAGCGCCGCCTCCCGATCACGCCCCGATGCGCTTGGCTTCGAACGGCCGGCTCGGATTGACGATCTCGTCCTGCGCGGTGACGAACTGGATTTCGGCAGCGCCGATTTCGGCGGTCTTGGCCAGCACACCGTAGATCGCCGAGCCGGCTTTTGCGAGCGCCGCGCCGGCGTTTCCCTCGCGCAGATAATGCGCCAGGAACAGCGCGGCCATGGCATCGCCGGCGCCGCTGGCGACCAGTTCGAGCTTCGGGGTTCGCAGCAGATATTGACCGTCATCGTCGCAGGCCAGCATGTCGATTGAATCCGCCGGCGTTTCATCGCTATGCAACGAGGTCACCAGCACGGTGCGCGGACCCGACTTCTGCAAGGCCTCGACCGCCAGCAGCGCGTCGTTAAGGGTGACCGTCTTGCGGCCGGTCAGGAAGTCCAGCTCGAACTGATTAGGCGTGACGATGTCGGCGGCCGGCACGGCCTTATCACGGATGAATTCCGGGATGCCGTCGCGCACAAATACGCCGGTATGGACGTCGCCGATCACCGGATCGCAGCAATAGCGCACCGACGGGTTGCAGCGCCTGACGGTCGCGACTGAATCGAGAATGGCGGCCGCCGTCTCGGCGCTGCCCATGTAACCCGACAGCACGCCGTCGCATTCGCTCAACACCCCCCGCGCCTCAACGCCAGCGACCAGATCACGGATCAGCTTGGGCGCAAAGACCTCGCCGGTCCATTCGCCGTAGCCGGTATGATTGGAAAACTGCACGGTATGGATCGGCCAGACCTCGACCCCGATCCGTTGCAGCGGAAAGACCGCGGCCGCATTGCCGACATGGCCATAGACGACGTGGGACTGGATCGACATCAGGTTCATGGGGATACCAATAACAGATACGGCGGGGAAGTTCCCCGCCGTATCGCAACTTCAGGACTAAAGGATAACAGCGCCTATTTCATCCCCAGCTTCTTGTTGGCTTCATCGACAAAGCTGTTCGTATAGGTCTTCGACAGGTCGATATTGGCCTTGGCGACGGCCGGCGACGACTGGCTAAACACCGCCAGAACCGCGGCGGCGCCCTTCGGGTCCATGCGGCCGGTTTCCGAATACATCGGCATGGTATTTTTCAGCGCCGCGATATAACCCGGCTTGTCCTTGCCGATCAGCTCGGGCGGCATCTTGGCGGTGATTTCCTCGGCAGTGTGGCTGTGAATCCACCTCAGCGTCGAGACGATGGCATTGGTCATCGCCTGTACTTCTTTCTGGTGGCCCTTGATCCAGTCGGCCTGGGCATAGAGCGCGCCGCCGGGATATTCACCGCCGAACACCGCGAGGGTGTCTTTCTGCGAACGGGTGTCGCTGAGGATCCGCAAGTCCTTGAACTGGCCGGCCAGCACGGTCACCGCCGGATCGAGCATCACCGCGGCATCGATCTGACCCTGCTCCATCGCCGCGATCGCCGAACCGCCGAGACCGACACCGATCACGCCGACCGAATTCGAATCGACGCCGTTCTTGCTCAGCAGATATTTCAGGAAGAAGTCGGTCGACGAACCGGGCGCCGACACACCGACCTTCTTGCCGGCGAGATCCTTCACCGACTTCACGGTGTCATTGTGCTTCGGCGACACCACCAGCACCAGACCGGGGAAGCGATCATAAACGACGAAAGACTGGAGGTGCTGACCCTTGGCGGCGAGATTGACGCAATGATCGAAGTAGCCGGACGCGACGTCGGCCGAACCACCCATCACCGCCTTGAGCGAATCCGAACCGCCCTTGAACTGCACGACATCGACATCGACGCCGGCTTTCTTGAACTCGCCGAGCGAGGCGGCCAGCATGGTCGGCAGATAACACAGGCACGACGCACCGCCGACGGCGATGGTGACCTTGGCTTGCGCCAGACCGACCGTCAGGCCGGATGAAACAACAAGCGCGGCCAGCATGGTTGCCAGCCGGCGAAATAATGCGGGCATGATTTCCTCCTCGGTTTCAGCGGGGGCCTCTCAACAGGCCGTTTCGGCGCGCAACATAAGCCAGCGCCACGGCGCTGCCTAGAGGCGGGCCGAACGACAAATGCCGGCCTTTTCCATGGCGGCGGATCGCCAAGCGGGATAAAGAAAGACATCCGGTCGATCAGAACCGGTCTAGGGAGCAATATCGAAATGAAGAAACTGATGATGGCCGCGGCCTGCGCCGCATGGGCCACCGGCGCGATGCCGGCTATGGCCGCCGATTATCCCTCGCATCCGATCACGATGGTGGTGCCACTGGGCGTTGGCGGTTCGACCGACGTCATCGCGCGTATCATGGCGCAAGGCATGGGCGATGTCCTCGGCCAGCGCATCATCGTCGAAAACACCACCGGCGCCGGCGGCTCGATCGGCGAAGGCCGAATCTCGCGTTCGACCCCGGACGGCTACACCATCGGCATCGGCCAATGGGGCACCAATGTCGCGGTCGGGGCGATCTACAATCTCAATTATGACCTCATGAAAGATTTCGAGCCGATCGGCTTGATCTCGACCCAGCCGTTTCTTGTCGTCGCGCGCAAAACCATGCCCGCCAATAATCTCAAGGAACTGATCGCCTGGCTGAAGGCCAACAAGGATAAGGCGACCGAAGGCAATTCCGGCGTCGGCTCTCCGGCGCATGTCGCCGGCCTGATGTTTCAAAAGGCGGCCGGCGTGAACATCACCATGGTGCCCTATCGCGGCGCCGGCGATTCGACCCAGGCGCTTGTCGCCGGCCAGATCGACGTGATGCTCAACACGCCGGCGGCCTCGATGGGCCAGCTCAAGGCCGGCGGCATTAAAGTTTACGCGGTGACATCCAACAAGCGGATCGCCTCGATGCCCGATGTGCCGACCACCGACGAAGCCGGCCTGCCGACCTTCCACTTTTCGTTCTGGCACGCGATCTGGGCGCCCAAAGGCACGCCAAAGGAAATCGTCGCCAAGCTCAACGACGCTCTGGTCAAGACGCTGGCCAACCCGAAGATCCGCGAGCGCATGGAGCAACTGACTCAGGATATCTTCCCGGTCGCCGAACAGACACCGGAAGCCCTGCGCAAGTTCCAGCAGGAAGAAATCGACAAATGGTGGCCGGTTATCAAGGCCGCCAATATCAAGGTGAAGTAAGCCTCGCCATCCGATCGAAGCAGCGGGCGACGCCTAAAGCCGTGCGTCGCCCGCCATCGGCCGCCAGATCAGCAGCCGCTTTTCGACAAGACTGACGACTACGTCAATCACGATCACGAAAGCCGCCAGCACGAACATGCCGGCGAAGACCCCGGCGACATCGAAAACGCCTTCGGCCTGCTGGATCAGGTATCCCAAGCCCGCCGCCGCGCCGAGATATTCGCCGACCACGGCGCCGACGACGGCAAAGCCGACCGAAGTGTGCAGCGACGAGAACATCCACGACAGCGCCGACGGCCAATAGACATGGCGCATCAATTGACGTTCGTTCATGCCGAGCATGCGGGCATTGGCGAGCACCGTCGGCGAGACTTCCTTGACGCCCTGGTAGACGTTGAAGAACACGATAAAGAACACAAGGGTGACGCCAAGCGCGACCTTCGACCAGATCCCCAAGCCCAGCCAGAGCGTAAAGATCGGCGCCAGCACGACGCGCGGCAACGCATTGGCGGCTTTGACATAAGGATCGAACACCGCCGCGGTGCGCGGCTGGCGCGCGAACCAGAAGCCGACCAGCACGCCGCCAACCGAGCCGATGGCGAAGGCCAGCATGGCTTCGACCAGCGTGACGTAAAGATGCTTCCAGATCACGCCAGTGGCGAACCACGCGACGATCTGCTTCACGACATCGACCGGATTGGAAAAGAAGAACGGCGGCAGAAGCACCTTGCCGAAGATCGGATAGGTCGTGAACACATACCAGATTGCCAGTGAGACGACGCCGACCAGAACCTGCAGGGCGGTGAGTTTGAGACGCGACATCACCGGCCCTCCGCCTGGGCGTAGCCCTTGATCACTTCACTCTTGAGCATGTGCCAGATCTCGCGGTGCAAGGTATGAAACGCCGGATCGAGCTTGATCTCGGCAATGTCGCGCGGTCGCGGCAGGGTCACGCGCCAATCGCCGATGATGCGCGCGGCCGGCCCCGCCGACATGATGACGACGCGGTCGGACAACGCGATCGCCTCTTCCAGATCGTGGGTCACGAATAGCACCGCCTTGCGGTCGGCGCTCCACAATTCAAGCAACAGATTGCCCATGATCTGCCGGGTCTGGGCATCGAGCGGACCGAAAGGCTCGTCCATCAGCAAGATCTTCGGATCGCGGATCAGAACCTGCGCCAGACCGATACGCTTGCGCTGACCGCCCGATAACATGTGCGGATAGCGGTCGCCGAAAGCGCCCAAACCGACCTTGGCCAGCCAGTCTTTCGCGCGCGCGCGCGCCTCGGCTTTCGGCGTGCCGACGATTTCCAGACCGATGGCGACATTTTCCAGCGCCGTTTTCCACGGAAACAGCGAATCGGCTTGGAACAAATAACCGGCCTGGCGATTAAGCGTGGTCAACGCGGCGCCGAAAATATCGGCGCGGCCGGCGGCCGGCGCGATCAGTCCGGCGGCAATATTCAACAACGTGGACTTACCACAACCGGTCGGCCCGACGATGGCGACGAATTCGCCGTCGGCGACCTTGAGCGTGGCGGCCTCGACCGCGCGGTAGCTGCCGCCCTTCGCCAGACGGAAGGCGACATCGACGCCATGCAGCTCAACGGCCGAGGTTGCTTCACTGACACTCATCGGACAATTCCCTGAAGTTCGGCGGCAACCTAGCCGCTGGGAGCGGCCTTGCAAACTGCCCGAACGCCGGCAGGGCGGGTTTCGCCCGCCCCCGGTGCATGGCACATTGCCGCGATGACCCCAGACCCCCGCCTGTTCGATGCCTGGGCCCGCCTGCCCGACTATCTCGGCAGCCATGTGCTGGTCAGCCTCACCGCCCTGGCTCTTGGCCTGGGCGTCAGCCTGCCGCTGGCGATCGTGTCGATGCGGCGGCCGTTGCTGCGCGGCGCGCTGCTCGGGGCCGCCAGCGTGATCCAGACCATTCCGGGCATCGCCCTGCTCGCATTGTTCTATCCCTTGCTGCTGGCGCTGGCGGCGGCATCGGACAATATCTTCGGCGCCAGTTTTTCCGCGCTCGGCTTTCTGCCGTCGGTGCTGGCGTTGGCGCTTTATTCGATGCTGCCGGTGCTGCGCAACACTGTCACCGGCCTCGCCGGCGTCGACCCGCGCCTGCGCGAAGCCGCGCGCGTGGTCGGCATGACGCCGGGCCAGACGCTGCGCGATATCGAACTGCCGCAGGCCTTGCCGGTGATCATGGCCGGCATCCGCACCTCGGCGGTGTGGGTGATCGGCACCGCGACGCTCGCCACCCCGATCGGCCAGACGAGTCTCGGCAATTACATCTTTGCCGGGCTGCAGACGCAGAACTGGGTATTCGTGATTTTCGGCTGCGTCGCCGCCGCCGCCTTGGCACTGGTGATCGACCAGTTGCTGGCGCAGATGGAGCGTGGCGTCGCCTTGCGCAGCCGCGTCCGGATCTGGGGCGGCGCGCTCGGCCTTGTGCTGGTGGTGCTGGCCGCGCTCACGCCCGGTTATGGCGCGACGCAAGGCACCTATGTCGTCGGCACCAAGAGCTTTACCGAACAATATGTCCTTGGCGCATTGATCCAGCAGCGACTGGCTGCCAACGGCCTGTCATCGGAACGACGAGACGGTCTAGGCTCCGCCGTGCTGTTCAAGGCGCTGACCTCCGGCGATGTCGATGTCTATGTCGATTATTCGGGCACGATCTGGGCCAATTACATGAAGCATAGCGAAGTCCAGCCGCGCGACATTGTGCTGAAGGATGTCGGACGATGGCTGAAGGCAACCTATGGCGTGCGCATGCTCGGTTCGCTCGGCTTCGAGAACGCCTATGCCCTGGCGATGCCGCGGCAGAAGGCCGACGCACTTGGCATCAACACCATCGCCGATCTGGCCGCCCATTCAGGCGAAATGACCATCGGCGGCGACTATGAATTCTTCGACCGGCCGGAATGGAAAGCGATCCGCAGCGCCTACGGCCTGCGTTTCAAGGATCAGCGCTCGATGCAGGCGACCTTCATGTATCAAGCCGCCGTCAACGGCGACGTCGATGTCGTCTCGGCCTTTTCGAGCGATGGCCAGATCGCGAAATACGATCTCAAGGTGCTGACCGACCCGAAACAGGCGATCCCGCCTTATGACGCTATTGTGCTGATCGGCCCCGGCCGCGCCACCGACACCCGGCTTGCGGCCGCGCTCAAACCATTGATCGGCGCAATCCCGGTCGCCACCATGCAGGAAGCGAATTTGCGCGCGTCGTCAACCGGCGCTTCGCCGAACGACGTCGCCGGCTGGCTATGGGACAAGATCGGCAAGGCCGGAGCCAAGATCAAAGCCGCGCCGAACGACATGACAGACTAGCCGCGTAAAGTTCCAACCGTCGGCCAGAAGCGATAACCGAATTATCCCGGTATCCGGCTGCAATTCGGGCGCCTTCGCCTTTAGTCCGTGCCGAAAATGTCGCGGCTCGTCGAATTCGACGGCATGGCGTTTTTCCTGAAGCACGGCTGTTGTATAAAAAGCTAAGCCACCGCCATTCGTTCAAGATTCCCGCGAACCCGACGACGGCGTCGAATGTGGCAATGTTTTGTTGAACCAAATCGGCTATTCAGCACTTGATCGACGCGGGCGCGCATTGGAACTTGAGGCGGAGCTGGAAATGTTCAATCGATTGGCGACGGTCCCTTCCACCTTGGCAATATCGCGGCGACGGTCTTCCGCCATCGTGGCGCTCGCGGCCATGGCCACATTGACGACGCTGCCGACCGACGCTTCGGCCAAGCCGACCCGCCAGGCCCAGACCAAAGTGGAATCCGCGCCGCGCGAGGCCGGCGAACCGATCATGGCGATCGTGTCGATCAAGCGCCAGCAGGTCACCTTGTACGATGCCGATGGCTGGATCCTCCGCGCCCCGGTCTCGACCGGCGTCGGCGGGCGCGAGACGCCGGCCGGCATCTTTGCGGTCATCGAGAAGGACAAGGACCACCACTCCAGCATGTACGACGATGCCTGGATGCCGAACATGCAGCGCATCACCTGGAACGGCATCGCGCTGCACGGCGGGCCGCTGCCCGGCTATGCGGCCTCGCATGGCTGCGTGCGAATGCCTTACGGCTTCGCGGAGAAGCTGTTCGACAAGACGCGGATCGGCATGCGGGTGATCATCGCGCCGAACGACGCGGCCCCGGTCGATTTCGACCATCCGTCCCTGCTCCAGCCGAACGCCAAAGCCGTCGCGGCGGCGCCGGAGCAGGCGGAAACCCTCGGCCGCGACGCCAAGGACGCCGCCAAGGCGGCGACCGAGGCCAAGAAATCAGCCCTGGTCGCGGCGCGCGCGGCGAAATCGGTCACCGCGTCGCTGCATAAGCTCAAACTGCTGAAGACTCGCGCCGACGCCTTGCTGGCATCGGCCGACAAAGCGCTGGCCTCGGCAAGCACCGACGAAGCCAAGGCGCGTGCCGGGGAGCGCAAGGCGAAAGCCGCGGCCAAAGCCGCGGAGGCCGCCACCCACCTCGACGACGCTACCGCCGACGCAAGCGCGAAACGCGACGCTGCCGCAACGGCGAAGGAGGCCGCCAAGGCGGCCGAAACGAAGAAGACCGAGACAGCCAGAGCCGCCAACGACGCCAAGCTCGCGCTCGAACCGGTTTCGATCTACATCAGCCGCGCGACTCAAAAGCTTTACGTCCGGCGCAACACCCACAAACGGTGGCCGGACGGCGGCGAAGTGTTCGATTCCAGCATCGAGCTTCCGGTCACGATCCGCGATCCCGACAAGCCGATCGGCACCCATGTGTTCACCGCAATGGCGCGTAACGATACCGGCCTGCGCTGGACCGCTGTCACGATTGACGACGGCGACAACGCCAAGGACGCGCTTGACCGCGTTACCATTCCGAAGGAAATTCTCGACCGGATCGCGCCGACCGCCGTGCCGCGCTCGTCGATCATCGTCTCGGACGAGCCGTTGAGCCGCGAGACCAATTACCGTACAGAATTCGTCGCGGTCCTGAGTAATCAGCCGCAAGGTGGCTTCATTACGCGCAAAGTGACGCCCGTCGATCGTGTGGCCAGCGACGACTACGACCGCGGCTCATCGTTCTTCGACTGGGGCTTTCGCGCCTACGATGCGCCACGCCGCAGCAGCTATTTCCCGTTTCATCGCGGACGCTGGTAAAGCCCTGACGCCGCGGCGCAGCGACGCGGCGTAAGTCAGCAAGCCTAATCCCGGTCTTCCTTGCCGGGGTTATCCGGCCCGGCGCCGCCGCTCGACAATTCCTCGGCGCGCCGCTTGGTCATGTCGCGGAAACAGGCCGCCGCGTTGATGCGGGCAATCGTGCCCTCGCCCGCCAGATAATACGCGCAGTTCGCGTCACGATATTTGATCCAGGCGCGCTCCGCGTCGCGCAGCTTGACCTTCTGGTCGGGCCCGGCGGATTTCATCGCTTCCTGATACGCGATCGTCAGTTCCCTGTCCCAATGCGCCCGTTGCGCCATCAGGCAATCGACGATCTCCGGCGTCGAACCGTCACATGTCCCCGGATTACCCGGCTCGCCGGCCAAGGCCGCGCCGGCACAAAAGCAAACGGCCGCCCCGGTGAGGGCGGCCGCTGCAACGATGGCGATGCGCCAGCGCATTGTTAGTTCTTGCTCTTGTCCACCATGGCGCGTTCCTTGATCCACGGCATCATCTCGCGCAACTTGGCGCCGACCTGCTCGACCGAGTGCTCGGCAAGCTTGGCGCGGGTCGCCTTGAACGAAGTCTGGTTGACCTTGTTCTCCAGCATCCAGTCGCGGGTGAAGCGGCCCGACTGAATGTCGTCGAGCACGCGCTTCATCTCAGCCTTGGTCTCCGGCGTGATGATGCGCGGACCGGTGACATATTCGCCGTATTCGGCGGTGTTCGACACCGAGTAGTTCATGTTGGCGATGCCGCCTTCATAGATCAGGTCGACGATCAGCTTCATTTCGTGGATGCATTCGAAATAAGCCATCTCCGGCGCATAGCCGGCTTCGCAAAGCGTCTCGTAACCGGCCTTCATCAGCTCGACGACGCCGCCGCACAGCACGGCCTGCTCGCCGAACAGGTCGGTTTCGCATTCTTCCTTGAAGGTGGTCTCGATGATGCCGGCGCGGCCGCCGCCGATGGCGGAGGCATAGGACAGGCCGAGATCATGAGCATTGCCGGAAGCGTCCTTGTGGATCGCGATCAGGCAGGGCACGCCGGCGCCGCGGGCATATTCCGAACGCACGGTGTGGCCGGGGCCTTTCGGCGCGATCATCAGCACGTCGATATCCGAGCGCGGTTCGATCAGGTTGAAGTGGACGTTGAGGCCGTGCGCGAACAGCAGCGCCGCGCCTTCCTTCATGTTGGCGGCCAGCGACTCGCGATAGATGTCGCCCTGCAATTCGTCGGGGGTCAGCATCATCATGACGTCGGCCCACTTGGCGGCTTCCGCCACTTCCATGACCTTGAACCCGGAGCCCTCGGCCTTCTTGATGCCCTGCGAGCCCTTGCGCAGCGCGATCACGACGTCCTTGACGCCCGAGTCGCGCAGGTTGAGCGCATGGGCATGGCCCTGGCTGCCATAGCCGATGACGGCGACTTTCTTGCCCTTGATCAGGTTCAGGTCGGCGTCGCGATCGTAATAAACACGCATTTTGCTTGGTCCTTAGGTTCGGCCAATAATCATTCGTTGGCGGGTCAGGTGAGAGTTTTTCCCGCCGGGGAGCTTCTAGGTCGCCCGGCGGCCGGGGGCAAGTGGTGTGGGGGCGGTCAGCAGCCCTCGCGCTGGCGTTTGAGGCGGCGCCGGCTGGCATAAAGCAGGCCGAAACCGACCGCGACGGCGCCGTATTTAATGGTCTCCGGCATTTTCGAGCCCTGCTCGAAGCACAGGGCGTCCGCGCCACCCTTTTTGACGCCGACGCAGCGTTGCCCGCCCTGGTCGAAGGGGTTGAGCAGAACCCCCAGGATCAGGAAGGGAATAGCCAGAAAGGTCAGCGCCATCGGTAGAAACCTCGTTGTTCCGCGGCGTCTTAAGACGCGCGCACCATTGGCACGATGCTGGCGACCAGCAGCAGCGCCATGGCGATGTTGAAAATCCGCGCATGCGACGGGTCTTTCAAAAGACCGCGCAAGGCCACGCCGAAAGCCGACCAGGTCAAAACCGAGCCGGCGGTCGCGATGGTGAAGGCCAGCAGCATCAGCGGAATATCGAAGCTCTGATGATCCGGCCGGACGAAAATGGCGATGGCGCTGACCGCGGCCAGTACCGCCTTCGGGTTGACCCACTGAAATGCCGCCGCCTGGAGAAAGGTAATCGGGCGCGCTGGCGCCTGACCTTCGTTAGCCAGATGCGCAGTCGATACCTTATAAGCGAGATACAGCATATAGACCGCGCCGGCGACCTTGAGCGCGACGTGCAAGGCCGGCACCGCCGCAAACACCAGGCCCAGCCCGGCGGCGCAGGACGCCAGAAGCACGAAGAACCCCAGCGTCACGCCCATCATATGCGGGATCGTCCGCGTGAAGCCGAAATTCACGCCGGACGCCGCCAACAATATGTTGTTCGGCCCCGGCGTGAACGACATCGCACAGGCAAAAACCAGCAGCGCCAGAAAAATATCGACCGGCATTACATCCCGTCCGGACCGCGCCCGATCGCCGCGATGCCGGTACGCGACACCTCGATCAGCCCCAGCGGCAGCATCAGAGCGACGAATTGCTCGATCTTGTCGCTCTTGCCGGTGATTTCGAACACGAAGCTTTCGGTCGTGGCGTCAATCACGCGGGCACGGAAAGCATCGGCGAGGCGCAGCGCCTCGACCCGATTCTCGCCCTTGCCCGCCACCTTGACCATCGCCAGTTCGCGCTCGATCGAATTGCCGGCGAGCGTCATATCGACGACGCGATGAACCGGCACGAGGCGGTCGAGCTGATTCTTGATCTGCTCGATCACCATCGGCTTGCCCGTCGTCACGATGGTAATAAGCGACAAGTGCCTGGCGTGCTGGGTCTCGGACACCGTCAGCGACTCGATATTGTAGCCGCGACCGGAAAACAGACCGATCACCCGGGCGAGAACGCCGGGCTCGTTATCGACCAGCACCGACAAGGTGTGCGTCACGTCGCGCTCCGCCATCGGCGCGCTCGGATAATGCGAAGTGCTCGAGGGTATATTTGCGTTTGCGTTCACGGTCCTAATCCTTATTCAGACTGTCATCGTCCGCGACAGCGGAAGATCCAGCCATCGAATGTGTCACGATAGCGACTGGGTTCCCTTTCGGTCGGGAACGACAGCTAAACCAGCATCCTGCCTTCCTCGCTGATCGCGTCGTCGAGGCTCTCGCCGCTGTCGCCGAGGATCATTTCGTTATGGGCGCGGCCCGATGGAATCATCGGGAAGCAGTTCTCCGCCGGATCGACCACGCAGTCGAACAGCACCGGCCGGTCGACATCGATCATTTCCTTGATCGCGTGATCGAGATCGCCCGGCTTTTCGCAGCGAATACCGACCGCGTGCATGGCCTCGGCGAGCTTGACGAAATCCGGCAAGGCTTCGGAATAGCTCTCCGAATAACGGCTGCCGTGAAGCAATTCCTGCCACTGGCGGACCATGCCCATATAGCCGTTGTTCAGGATGAACACCTTGATCGGCAGCCGATACTGCACCGCCGTCGACAATTCCTGCATCGTCATCTGAACGCTGGCTTCGCCGGCGATGTCGATAACCAACGCATCGGGGTGCGCCAATTGCACGCCGACCGACGCCGGCAGGCCGTAGCCCATGGTGCCGAGACCGCCGGATGTCATCCACCGGTTCGGTTCCTGGAAGCCGTAGAACTGCGCCGCCCACATCTGATGCTGACCGACTTCGGTGGTGATGTAGGTATTCTTGTCCTTGGTCTGTTCGAACAACCGCTGGATCGCGTATTGCGGCTTGATGACCTCGTTCGACTGCCGGTAAGCCAGCGACTTGCGGCCGCGCCACTTGTCGATCTGTTTCCACCAGTCGGCCAAGGCCTTCTTGTCGACCTGCTTGGCCTCGGTCCGCCACAGCCGCACCATGTCTTCCAGCACATGGGCGCAATCGCCGACGATCGGAATATCAACGCGGATATTCTTGTTGATCGACGAAGCGTCGATATCGACGTGGATTTTCTTCGAGCCCGGCGAAAAGGCATCGACCCGCCCGGTGATGCGGTCGTCGAAGCGCGCGCCGATGCAGATCATGACATCGCAATCGTGCATCGCCATGTTGGCCTCGAGCGTGCCGTGCATGCCGAGCATGCCCATCCACTGCGGATCGGCGGCTGGATAGGCGCCGAGCCCCATCAGTGTCGAGGTAATCGGGAAGCCGGTGAGCTTGACCAGTTCACGCAGCAATTGACTGGCATGATTGCCGGAATTGATCACGCCGCCGCCGGTGTAGAACATCGGCCGCTTCGCCTGCGCCATCAGATCGATCGCCGCCTTGATCTGCGCCATATCACCCTTGAGCTTGGGCTTGTAGCCGATATGCGGGAAATCCTTCGGCTTTGAATAGACACCCTTGGCGAACTGGACGTCCTTCGGAATGTCGATCACGACCGGCCCCGGCCGTCCGGTCGAGGCAATATGGAAAGCCTCGTGCAGGATGCGCGGCAGGTCCTCGATGCGCTTGACCAGATAATTGTGCTTGGTGCACGGCCGGGTGATGCCGACCGTGTCGGCTTCCTGGAAGGCGTCGTTGCCGATCAGATGCGTCGGCACCTGGCCGGTGATGCAGACCAGCGGGATCGAGTCCATCAAGGCGTCGGTCAGGCCCGTCACCGCATTGGTGGCGCCGGGACCCGATGTGACCAGCAGGCAGCCGACCTTGCCGGTCGAACGCGCATAGCCTTCCGCGGCGTGCGCGGCGCCCTGCTCGTGCCGGACGAGAACGTGCTTCACATCCTTCTGGGCAAACAGTGCGTCGTAGATCGGCAGCACCGCGCCGCCCGGATAACCGAACAGATGCTTCACGCCCTGGTCGGCGAGCGCCTGGATCACCATTTCGGCGCCGGTCATTTCCCGTGTCATGGTCGTCGTCCTTGTCCGTCGTGCTCTATGCGTCTTGCTGATCGTTCAGTGCGGTTATCCGCAATAAAAAAGGCCCGCGAAGGGCCATGTCCGAACACTCACCTGGGGCCCGCGCGGGGCTACCTGGCCAGTGTTCGAACCGCTACTACGAGGGTAATATTCTTGCGCGACATCGTGTTCACCCGAACTTTCGTTGCGCGTTATATACGGGCGGTCCACCGCCCGGTCAAGCGCCTTTTCTGACGGTAAACCCATGCAAAAGGCCCCGCAAGCGCGCCTGCGGGGCCTTTAAATGTCGTGCCGGGCCACGAGGGCCTCAGCTCAGCGGAAGACCGGCCTGTCGGATCAGGCGGCGGCGCGTCGCCGCCGCGCCGGCCCAGCGGCCGGCTGACCGGAAGCGGTCGCGGTGCGCGGAGCCGCCGGCATCACCGGACGACCTTGCCCACCATCGGCATTCTCGCCTTCCACCTGGAAGAAGGCCACCTGCTCGTCCATCGCCCGCGCCTGCTGCTCCAGAATCTGCGAAGTCGCGGCGTTTTCCTCGACCAGCGCCGAATTCTGCTGGGTCGCTTCGTCCATCTGGGTCAGGGCCCGCTTGATCTCGTCAAGGCCGGTGGCCTGCTCGGCGCTGGCGGTTGCAATATCCGCCACCACCGACGCGACGGTGCGGATCGACTCGACGATCTCATTGAGCGCTTCACCGGCCTGATTGACCAGCCCGACGCCTTCCTGGACCTGACTGCCGCTGGTGGTGATGAGCTGGGCAATGTCCTTGGCCGCCTGCGACGACCGCTGCGCCAGGCTGCGCACTTCCGACGCCACGACCGCGAAGCCACGGCCGGCCTCGCCGGCGCGCGCCGCTTCAACCGCCGCGTTGAGCGCCAGCAAGTTGGTCTGGCGCGCGATCTCGTCAATCACGCTAATGATGTCGGAGATCTTGCGCGACGATTCCTCGATCTGCGCCATCGCCTTGACCGCCCGCGCGGCCACCTCGCCGCCCCGATCGGCGACCTCACGGGTCGCCATGGCCGATTGGGTCGCAGCCTGGGCATTTTCGGCATTGCGGCGCACCGTCGTCGAAATCTCCTCCATCGACGCCGAGGTCTCTTCGAGGCTTGCAGCCTGTTCCTCGGTACGTTGCGACAGATCGGTGGTGCTGCTGGCAATCTCGGCGGAGGCGTGTGTCACCTCGCGCGACGAAGATTTGATTTCGGCGATCGCCGTCCGTACCTGTTCGACCATGCGGCCGACGGCATTGACGATCAGGCCGACTTCATCGC
This sequence comes from Rhodopseudomonas sp., assembly GCA_016124795.1. Lineage (GTDB taxonomy): Bacteria > Pseudomonadota > Alphaproteobacteria > Rhizobiales > Xanthobacteraceae > Pseudolabrys. The sequence goes on from WGNB01000035.1 coordinate 33,096, forward strand.
TGCGCTCGATCCGCGGCAAAGTGACGTTGAAGTTGCCACCGGCGATCTTCAACATGCCGTCCTGGACCTGACGCAATGGCATGGTGACCCGGCTAGAAATCAGCAGCAGAACCGAGCCGGTCAAACCGCCGGCAAGCACCAACAGTATCAGCTCGACCGCGAGGCTCCATTCCGCACTGGAACGCCGTTCGGCGGCGTGGTCGCGGACCACCTGCAAGGCGACCTCAGCGACGCGCAGAAGCGAGGCTAGTTTCGCCACCGCGACCTTCGACCATTCCGCCGACGACAGATTGGACTTCTGGCCGGCCAGAATGCCCTTCAATGTGTCCATCCGCAGCTTGACGTAATCGGGCCCGAAGAACTCCTGATCGGCATTGCGGACGGCCGCGGCAAATTGCGCCGGCAGCGTGAGGCCAGCGGCGACTTCATTGAGCGCATTCCACGCCGTCGCCGTGCGGCTTTCGCTGGTGGCGTATTTGACCAAGGCATCCGGCGGCGGCGCGATGCCACCGATACCGTTGGTGATCATGACCGAGGAGTCGCCGGCGCCGTTGCGCGCGGTCCAAGCCAGTTGCTTGATCAGCATCAGCTGATCGACATAGGCGTCCTCAAGCTTGACCGAATTGGCAAGCTCGGTCGAAATCCGGTCGAGCAAATCCATCGTCGACGAAATATGGTCGAACAGGTCCTTCGCGAGATTGGGCGGACGCGAGGCCTTGGGCAGCGAGAAGGCCGGCACGGATTCGGCATGCAGCGCCTCGAGCCTGTCGATCGCCTGCTTCAGCGCCGCCTCGACCGCCGCCCCATCGGGGAGCTTTGCTTCATGCAGCGCGATCAGGCCGGCCCTGAGAGCCGGCATTTCGGCGCCGCGCGTTTCGGCCAATGAAGAACTCAGACCGTTGCTTTTGTCCGAACGAAGGTCGCGGTTGGAAGCCGCCCGATCGACCCGCAGATTGTGCAGGCCGGTGAATAATTGGGTCGAAGCCTCGGCAACATAAGCGAGGTGGTTCGCGTTGCTCAATCGGGTCCAGGACCCCCACGCGCCGGCAATCAATACGGCGATGACCGCTACCGACAGCGATCCAATGGTGGCCTTCAGTAATACGTTGATCGAAAGGCGGCTCAACATGTCTGTGCTCTCGCACCGCTGAATTGCGGAGCCGTCAAAGTCGCTGAATTTCCTGAAAACACTTTAAACAAAGTTCCATGGCCGCCGGCCATTTGCATCAAGTACTTTATTGTCTCAGGTAATTAATCTGTCCCGCGCGACGCGCCACTAAACCTTCGATTGTACATCGCCATCAATGCATCGACCGCGCATCAAGCGAACTTGACGCGACAAAAACAATCGGGCCGGCATCGCTGCCGGCCCGATCAATCGTGTCAAAGTTGTATAAAGCGACGATCAGGCCGCGGCGCGCCCGCGCGTCGCCGGGCGTGACGGTTGCCGGGATACCACCGAAACGCGGCCCGAAGCGGCCATCGATAAACCGTCGCCATCGACCTGGAAGAACGAGACCTGCTCATCCATGGTCTTGGCCTGATGCTCCAGCGTCTTGGCGGTCGCGGCGTTCTCCTCGACCAGCGCCGAGTTCTGCTGCGTGACCTCGTCCATCTGCGTCAATGCGCGATTGATCTCATCGAGCCCGGTTGCCTGCTCGGCGCTGGCGCCGGCGATATCGGACACGATCGAAGCGACCGTATTGATCGATTCAACGATCTCACTCAGCGCGACGCCGGCCCGGTTGACCAGTTCGACGCCATCCTTGACCTGTCCATTCGAATTCGTGATCAGGTCTTTGATGTCCTTGGCAGCCTGCGACGAACGTTGCGCCAGGCTGCGCACTTCCGACGCCACGACCGCGAAGCCACGGCCCGCTTCGCCAGCACGCGCGGCTTCGACGGCCGCGTTGAGCGCCAGCAGGTTGGTCTGGCGCGCGATTTCGTCGATGACCCCGATGATATCGCCGATCTTGCGCGACGAATCCTCAATCTTGGCCATGGCTTCGACCGCTTGCGCGACGACCTGACCGCCGCGATGGGCGACGTCGCGCGTCACCCCGGCGGACTGGTTGGCGTGCTGGGCGTTCTCGGCATTCTTCCGGACGGTCGCCGAAATCTGCTCCATCGACGCCGAGGTCTCTTCCAGGCTCGCCGCCTGCTCCTCGGTGCGCTGCGACAGATCGGTCGTGCTGGTCGAAATCTCCGCCGAGGCATTGGTCACTTCGCGCGCCGAATTCTTGATATTGCCGATCGTGGCGCGGACACGCTCCGACATCCGGCTGACCGCCTGCGCGATCTGACCGACTTCATCGGTCCGGTCGAGACCGGAGATCGAGGTCTGGAACTTGCCGTCGGCCAGCGCTTCGAGCGGCGCGATCAGCGCCGCCAAAGGCCGGCAGATATGCACCAGCGCGAACATGCTGGCGGCAACCGCCAGCAACGCGCCGAGCGCGATGATGACAATCGTCATGAACTGGATTTGCGAATAATTGGCGGCGGAGGAAGCGGCCGCTTGCTTCGCTTCCTGAGAATTGATCTCCACGATCTTGCCGACATCGCCGGTCACCGCGCGCCACACGGTGACCATCTTCTTGAAGACCTCGGCAGCTTCCGCCGGCTTGTGGGCCCGGGACAACTGCAACAATTCCTGCGCCTCGGCCTGATGCTGCGCCCAATGCTTGACGAAGGAATCGTAGGCCGCACGCTCACCCGTCGTTGTCAGGACCGCCTTGAGTTTCTGGCTGTAATTTTCGACGGCATCCAGTTGCTTCTGGATATCCTTTTCGGTCTGGGGCTTCTCGGCGTCGGACGAGAAAATGTGCTTCACGATGGCAAGACGCGCGCGCGACGCCGACAGGCCGAGATTAAGCGCCGTGCTGACCGACGGCATCAGATCGGTCGAGAACTTCACCGTCGCATCGTTGACCGCCGAGACTTTGTTGAGAGAGAAGATACCCTGACCAAGAATGATGAGCCCCATGAGGCCGAAGGCACCCATAAGCATCGAACGGATCGACAGGCCGAACATTGTCTAGTCCTTGTTGAAGAGATAGCGAAGTGGATATGACGGCTGCGACTACGCGGCGGAACGCGCCGCCTTTGCCGGTTGACGCTTCACAGGCGCGGCCGACGCAGCCGGAGCGGTCGGCTCTCCGGCCGCCCACCCCTGATTGCCGGCCGCAGCGTCATCGACGCGGAAGAACGCGACCTGCTGGTCCATCGTCCGGGCCTGCGTTTCGAGCGTCTGGGCGGTGGCGGCATTCTCCTCGACCAAGGCCGAGTTGCGCTGGGTAAGCTCGTCCATCTGGTCCATCGTCCGCTTGACCTCGTCGAGACCGGTCGCCTGTTCGGCGCTCGCCGTGGCAATATCGGCCACCGCGTCGGCGACCGTGCGGATCGACTCGACGATTTCGTTCAGCGCCGCCCCGGCCTGGTTGACGAGGCCAACGCCTTCCTGAACCTGACCGCTGCTGTTGGTAATCAACTGGGCGATGTCCTTGGCCGCCTGCGACGAGCGTTGCGCCAGGCTGCGGACTTCCGATGCCACCACGGCGAAGCCACGGCCAGCCTCGCCAGCGCGCGCCGCTTCGACCGCGGCGTTGAGCGCCAGCAGGTTGGTTTGCCGCGCAATCTCGTCGATCACGCTGATGATGTCGGAGATCTTGCGCGACGATTCCTCGATGCGCGCCATCGCCTGAACCGCCCGGCCGGCCACTTCGCCACCGCGGTCGGCGACATCGCGGGTCGCCATCGCCGACTTGGTCGCCTCGCGCGCGTTCTCTGCGTTCCGGCGAACCGTGGTGGCGATCTCTTCCATCGACGCCGAAGTCTGCTCGAGGCTGGCCGCCTGTTCCTCGGTGCGCTGCGAGAGGTCCGATGTACTCAGCGAGATTTCCGCCGAGGCATTGGTCACTTCGCGCGACGAGCTCTTGATCTCCGAGATCGTGCGGCGAACTTCCTCGATCATGGTGCCAACCGCGCCGACGATCAGGCCGACTTCGTCTTTCGATTCCAGATGCGGCAGCGAAACGTTGAAATCACCGCCGGAAACCTTGAGCATGCAGTCCTGGATCATGCGCAGCGGCGCCGTCACGCGCCGTGAGATCAGCAGCAGCATCACGGTCGAGAACGTCACGGCGATCGCCAGCAGCCCGAGTTGGACGAAGAATTTCCATTGCGCGGCGGAGCGGGCCTCAGAGGCCCTATCCTTCACGATCTGAAGCGCGAAATTGGCGACATTCAGAATCGGAACCTGGTTCGCGATCGACATCTTCACCCATTCGCCGGCGGAGACCGGCGACTTTTGTCCGGCAACCAGCGCCCGAATGGTGTCCTGGCGCAGCTTCGTATAATCCGGAGAAAACCAGGCTTCGTTACCCTTGCGGATGGTCTCGCGCATATTCGCCGGCAGCGGCATGCCCGCGGCCATGCTTTCGATCACTTTCCAGGTCGCATCGGCGGCGCTCGTCAAAGCGGTATATTCGACGATCGCGTCGGGCTTCAACGGACGGCCGGACAGCGCATTCGAAACCACCACCGAAGAGCCACCCGTAGAATTGCGGACCTGCCAGGCCAGCTCCTTCAACTCGATCAATTTGTCGATATAGGAGTCGTTCAGGCTGATCGAATGTGCGAGTTGCGCCGACAGCTTCTCGACCAAATTCATCGTGGTATCGAGGTCGTCAAAGGCCTGCTTGGCAAGACCGGCCGGGCGCAAAGCTTTGGGCTGCGACAAGGCAGCCGTCGACTCGCGATGCATCGTGGCGATCTTGCCGGTCAGGCTGGCCAGCGTCGTGACTTCGTCGGCGATTTCCGGAATGCCAATACCCTGCAGAACGCTCAGCGCATTCTTGAGCGCCGGCATTTCAGCGCCACGCGCCTCTGCCAGCATCGGGCTGACACCATTCGCCGCATCCGAATTCAGATCGCGGAAGGTCCATGACCGGTCGAGCCGAAGATTGACCACCGCCGTGAAGAGATTGGCCGAGGCATCGGCGACATCGACCGTGCGTGAAGCGGTCGACGTTTCGCGCCATGAATTCCAGGCGCCGGATGCCAGCAAGACCACAACTGCAACCGCCAGCAAACCGACGACGGACTTCAAAAGCGCATTGACCGATAGGCGATTCAAAAAGCTCATTATCGACGACCCTCTGCAACCTGCCGGCTCATGACAGCCGGTCTGTCGCAATTTGGCCGAAAAGATTGAAGTGACTTTTAATTTCGCAGGCTTTCGCGCCTGAACTTAGATAATCTAGATTATCGTTTTAGGTTATCTCACAATAACGATACCTCCACCGAGGCCGTCGCCAGCGCGTACGCCGCGCTGGCGATGCCCGATACCGTCGCTTCATCACGCTCGGCGCGAATAACGCCGCGTCGATGTCCGGTCCTCAGGCGGCCCGAGTCAGATCGGCCGATTCCGCTCCGCTTTCCTGCGCCTGCTCCTGGGGCTCCGCCTCGGCCAGCTCTTCGCCATCCTCGCCTTTCGCATCGCCGGCAAGCTGGAAGAACGCAACCCGATCGGTCATTTCGGTTGACTGCTGATCGAGCGATTTGGCGGTCGCCGCATTTTCCTCGACCAGCGCCGAGTTCTGCTGGGTCATCTCATCGAGCTGCGTCAAAGCCTGCCGGACCTCGTCAATACCATTAGCCTGGGCGCCGGCGGTCGCCGCGATCTCGGCGACGATGTCCGACACCTGACGGATCGATTCGACGATGTCGTTCAGCGCGACGCCGGTGCGATTGACCAATTCGACGCCATTGACGACCTGACGCGAACTATTCCCGATCAGCCCGGTGATATCCTTGGCGGCCTGCGACGAGCGTTGCGCCAGACTGCGCACTTCGGTGGCGACGACCGCAAAGCCACGACCGGCCTCGCCGGCGCGCGCCGCTTCCACCGCGGCGTTCAGCGCCAGCAGGTTGGTTTGACGGGCGATCTCGTCAATCACGTCGATGATTTCGGCAATCTTATGCGACGACCCTTCGATCTCGGCCATGGCGGCGACGGCGTCGGCCACAACCGCACCGCTGCCGTCCGCGGTCTGCCGCATGGCGCCGGTCAATTGATTGGCCCGCTGCGCGTTGTCAGCGTTCTGCCGCACCGTCGTGGCGATCCGGTCGAGCGATGCCGTGGTCCTTTCCAGGCCGACCGCCTGATCCTCGGTGCGCTGCGACAGATCGGTCGTACTGTTGGCGATCTCGGCGGCGGCCGAAGACACGTCATTGGCGGCCGAACGGATACCCGACACGGTGTCGTCGAGCGACGAACGGGTACGCTCCAGCGAGACCAGCAACCGCCCGAGTTCGTCGCGCCGTTTGGTCGCGATCGCGGTGGTGAAATTGCCCTCGGCGATATCCTCGGAGATTTTGACCGCATAGCGGATCGGCTTGCTCAACGACGCTGCCATCATGATGGCGGCGGCAAGACCCGCCGCGACCGCGACCGCGCCGATGATCAACAGACTGATCTTGGCCCTGGCGGCTTCACTCTGCGCCGCCGCGCTGAAATTGGCGCCATAAACGCTGGCGTTGCCCGCCACCATGTCGATGGCGTCGCCGAGACTGCTACCGGCATCGACCACGCTCTGCGGGTCCGGCAAGGCCGCCTTGTCGGCGTCCCCTGCTTTGAGAAACGCCGACGCCGCCTTATGCCAGTCCTCGGCCATCGGCAGAATCGTGTCGATGCCGTCATTGAAACCGTCGGCCTTGGCCATCTGGCGCTTCAGCGTTGCCACGTCATTGGCCAACGTCGTCATGAAATAATCGAACTGACCGCTGTCGACTTCGGCATCGTGCAGCAGGATCGTCTTTTCGACCTGACCGCGCATCTTGGCGACGTTGATCTGCAACGTGCGCGCCGAATTGGTCGCCATCATCGGACCGTCATAGAGGCCGACCACCAGCGAGCTGGTCGACGAAATCAGCACGTAAGCGTAGCCGGTCACTGCCGCCATCAGCAGCACGACGGCGCTAAAGGCAGCCAGCAATTTAGTACGTATCGACATCGGCCCTCCCGGTATGCGCTCGGGGCTTCCCGCCGGCAATTACACGGACCGCGCCTAATTGCCTGGCTACGTTGCCACGCATCGAACGCGCGGCAACTCCCACGATAAGTTAACAGTGGCGGCAATCGTTTTATAAACCACTAAAGAATGGCGGAAATTGATGCATCTTCAGTTGTTAATCTAGGTTAGGTTTTACGCCGCAATCCTGGTTGCATTGCAGCAAGCGCGCACAAAGCCGCGTTGCGGAGGCGCATTATACCGACATTCGGCTGCCGATGATTTTGTGCAGTGCGGATTAAAAGGCAGCATGCGCTTGCGCCGGCGTCATCGCCATCCAGTCTTTCATCTGACCGCGGAACCAGGTCAGTTGACGTTTGGCGTAACGGCGCGTGTCCATGATCGAACCTTCGGCGGCTTCCTCGAGCGACAATTCGCCATTCAGATGGCGGATCAGCCAGGGCACGCCATGCGCCTTCATCGCCGGCAACAACGGATTGAGTTGACGTTCGCGCAAGGCGCGGACTTCCTCAAGCGCGCCCTGTTCGAGCATGATGCCGAACCGCTTCTCGATCTTGGCCACCAGATCCTTGCGCTCGGAGGTAACGAAGATCTTGGCGGCGCGGGCCGGGTCGAGCAAGGGCGGCAAGCTTTCTTTATGCCAGTCGCTCAGCGAACGGCCGGTCGCCAGCACCACCTCGAGGGCGCGCGCGATCCGCGTTCGATCGAGCGGCATCAGCCGCGCGGCCGTGACCGGATCGCGTTCCGTCAGTTCGGCGTAAAGCGGCGCGACGCCGTCACGTTCAAGCCGGTCGCGAACATCGTCGCGGATCGGCGCCGGAATCGTCGGCACTGCGGCCAGACCTTCGGTAAGCGCTTTGAAATAAAGCCCGGTGCCACCGACCACGATCGGAATGCGGCCATCGGCCACAATGACGGACAGAGCGGCGGCCACATCCGCGAGCCAACGTCCGGTCGAATAGATCTCGCCGGCATCGACCTCGCCGTACAACCAATGCGGCACACGCGACTCTTCCTCCGGCGATGGCCTGGCGGTGATGATCCGCAATCCGGCGTAGACCTGCATCGAATCGGCATTAATGATCGCGCCGCCGAGCTTCTCGGCGAGCGTAATCGCCAGCGCCGACTTGCCGCTGGCGGTCGGACCGGCGATAAGCACCGATTGATAGCCACCTGATTGATCAAGCCCCGGCAACATCGAATGACCCAACCCGCTCCCCGATCCCAGTCTCACGTCGCCACCCTGATCGCGGCGCCCGGCGGACTGACCGCCGACGCCGTGGCGCTCGCCGGCCCCGCCCTGCCTGGCGCGGCCGCGCCGCACTGGCTCTGCTCCGGCACCGCCGCCGATATTCCCTTTAGCTTACCGGCGGATGGCGACCAACGGGCGCTGGCCGACGGTTTGCGCCTGCGATTGCCGGGGGCCGACGTCGTTATCCAGCCTGCCGGCAACCGCCGCAAGAAGTTGTTTCTCGCCGATATGGACTCCACCATGATCGGCCAGGAATGCATCGATGAACTGGCGGCCTTTGTCGGCCTGAAGGATCACGTCGCGGCGATTACCGAACGCGCGATGCGCGGCGAAATCGCCTTCGAGCCGGCGCTGCGGGAGCGCGTCGCGCTATTGAAGGGATTGCCCGTTACCGTCGTCGACGAGGTCATCGCCAAACACATTACGCTGACACCGGGCGGCCGAACGCTGATCGCCACCATGCGCGCGCATGGCGGTTACACCTGCCTGGTGTCCGGCGGCTTCACCCTTTTCACCGACCGGATCGCGGCGATGATCGGCTTTGACGAAACCCGCGCCAATGCGCTGGTCATCGACGGCGACAAGCTCGGCGGTCTGGTTCGCGAACCGATCTTCGGTCGCGAGAGCAAGCGCGCCGCCCTGATCGAATTGCGCGCGCGGCTGGGCATCGCCGAAAACGACACGATGGCGACCGGCGACGGCGCCAACGACCTCTCGATGATCGCGGAAGCCGGTTTCGGCGTCGCCTACCACGCCAAACCGAAGGTCGCCGAAGCCGCACCGGCGCGTATCGAGCACGGCGACCTCACCGCGCTCCTGTATGTGCAGGGCTATCGACGCGACGAATTTGTCGAAGGCTAGGCTTCTCCCTCTCCCCGCGAAGGGGGAGAGGGTCGAAACTACTGAAGCGACAGGGCCACGAAGCTGGGATCGCCCTCGGGCGACACCACCAGCAGCACGACCGCCTTCTTGCCGTCCTTCTTGAGTTGCTCGATCCGCTGCTGCAAATCGGCGGCGTTGCTCACCGGTTGCTGCTGGACTTCGGCGATCACCATGCCAGCCGCCAGCCGTTTCTCGGCCGCCGGCGAATCCGGCTCGACGCTGGTAATCAAAACGCCCTTCACTTTATCCTTGATCTTGTACTTCTTGCGCAAATCGACGCTGAGATTGGCCAGATCGAGGCCGAGCGCTTTCTTGATCACCGGCTTTTCTTCCGGCGTGTCCTTCTTCGGCGTCAGCGCCGCCTGCTTCTCGCCGTCATCGAGCCGGCCAAGCTTGACGGTCTTGGTTTCTTCCTTGCCCTTGCGGATGACCACGACCGCGACATCCTTGCCGACCGCGGTCTCGGCGACGATCTTGGGCAGATCGCGCATCTCCTTGATGTCCTTGCCGTCGAACTTGACGACGACGTCGCCTGGCTCGATGCCGGCCGGCTTGGCCGGCCCCTTATCGTCGATGCCGGCGATCAACGCGCCGCGCGCCGGCTTGATGTTGAGGCTGTCGGCGATCTCGTCGGTGACCTGCTGAATGCGCACGCCGAGCCAACCGCGCCGCACTTCCTTGTATTTGCGCAGTTGGTCGATCACCCCGACCACGGTCTTCGAAGGCACCGCGAAGCCGATGCCGATCGAACCGCCCGACGGCGAGATGATCGCGGTGTTGACGCCGATGACATCGCCATCGAGATTGAACAGCGGACCGCCGGAGTTACCGCGATTGATCGCGGCGTCGGTCTGAATGTAATTGTCGTAAGGACCGGACTGGATATCGCGGTTGCGCGCCGACACGATGCCGGCCGTGACGGTTCCGCCGAGACTGAACGGGTTGCCAATCGCCACCACCCATTCGCCAAGCCGCAATTTATCGCTGTCGCCGAATTTGACCGCCTTCAGCGGCTTGGTCGGCGTTACTTTCAACAAGGCCAGGTCGCTCTTCTTGTCGGTGCCGACCAACTGAGCCTTGAGCGTGGTGCCATCGTTGAGGATGACATTGACTTCATCGGCATCGGCGATGACGTGATTATTGGTCACCACATAGCCGGACGGATCGATGATGAAGCCGGAGCCGAGCGAATTGACCCGGCGCGGCGTCGGCGCATTGCCGTTCGGCGCGCCCGGCGCGCCGCGCTTGTTCTTGAAGAACTCGTCGAAGAATTCCTCGAACGGCGATCCCGGCGGCAGTTGCGGCATTTCGCCTTTGCTGATGTCGACGGTCTGCTTGGTGGAAATATTGACGACCGCGTCGATCACCTGCTCGGCTACGTCGGCGATGGCTTCCGGCCCGCGCGCCTGCGCTGGGCCGGTCAGAAGCGGCCAGGCGATGGCCGCGACGGCGACCATCGGCAAGATGCTGCGAACGCGGGAACGAACGAATGTCGCGGAAAAGAGTGCGCCCATGGGCGTCGATTCTCCTGGAAAATGCGGCCGGACACGACAGTGCCGCCGACTTCACGGCGATTCAAGGGCCATCCTTGAACCTGCCATCAACACAATGCGAGCCTGATCGCCTATTCCGACGGACCCTGGCGCGGCTTTGCCACGCCGGCGCAGGCTACAAAGTCAGGGCGAACCCGCGATTGGACGGATTCGCCATCGAAATCGTCGGTTCCGCGGCATCTCCGCGCTAGCTACGCACCAGCCATACCAGAATAAGGCCAACTATGGCCGAGCCGATGCCGATGACGCGCAACGACGCATCCGGCGTTTCGCCGACGCTCTGCATCGCTTTTTTGGCCTCCGCCGGAAATGCGGCGAAGATCAAACCCTCGATGACAAAGACCAGTCCGAGCGCGGCCAGAAAATCGATCATGCTGGCCGCGCCACTTCGTTACTTCGCAACAGCCGGCGCCGCCACGGCCCCGGCCGGCTGCTCCAGCTTGCCCGACGGATCGTTGAAGTAGCGGAAGAAATTGGTGTCGGGCTTGAGCAACAGCCGGGTGTCGCCGGCCTTCAGACTGGCTTCATAAGCCTGCATCGAACGATAGAAGGCGAAGAAGTCCGGGTCCTTGTTGAAGGCGTCGGCGAAGATCTGGTTCCGGATCGCATCGCCCTCACCGCGAATCTGCTCTGATTTGGACGTCGCGTCGGCGATCAGGACCGTCACCTGACGGTCGGCCTTGGAACGGATTTCCTGGGCCTGCTGGGCGCCCTGCGCGCGATACTCGGCCGCCTCGCGCTGACGGGCGGTCTGCATACGCTGATAGACCGCCTGGCTGTTCTGCTCCGGCAGGTCGGCGCGACGGATCCGGGCGTCGACCACCTCGATCCCGTAATTGGCCGCCTCCTGATCGATCAGCCCGCGGATCCGCGACATCAGATTGGCGCGCTCGTCACGCACCACCTGAATGAAGGTCGCCTCACCGAGAACCCGGCGCAGGGCCGAATTGAGCAGGATGTTCAGCTGGGAGTCCGCAGCGGTCTTCGAGCCGAGCGTCTGGTAGAAACGCAGCGGGTCCTTGATCCGGTAGCGCGCGAAAGCATCGACGACCAACCGCTTTTGGTCCGACGCGATGACTTCCTGCGCCGGCGCTTCGAGATCGAGAATGCGCTTGTCGATCGCCAGCACATTGTCGACGAACGGCAGCTTGACGTGCAGGCCCGGTTCGCTGACCACCCGCACCACCTTGCCCAGCCGCACCACCAGCGCCTGCTGGGTCTGGTAGACCGTGAACAAAGACGAATAGCCGACGATCAGAGCCACGCCGACCAGGACGGCGAGAACGCCGCCGATAAAATTAAGCCTCATGGCTTGGCTCCCGTCTGCGAGTTGGACTGCGCCGACGGCGTCTTCGGCATCAATTCGTTGAGCGGCAGATACGGCACCACGCCACCGGAACCGCCACGGCCGGAATCCATGATGATCTTGTTGGAGCCGCCGAGCACGCGCTCCATCGTTTCAAGATACATGCGCTCGCGGGTCACCGCCGGCGCCTTCTTGTACTGCGCATAGATTTGCAGGAAGCGCGAGGTTTCACCGGTGGCCTGGGCCACGGTCTGCGATTTGTAGGCTTCCGCCGCCTGCGTGATCTTGGCGACGTTACCGCGCGCCTGCGGCACCACGCGGTTGGCGTAAGTCTGGCCTTCGTTCACCGAACGATCGAGATCGATACGTGCGGCCTGAACGTCGCGGAAAGCATCGATCACCTGCTTGGGCGGATCGACCTTCTGCAACTGGACCTGCGTCACCTGAATGCCGGCGCCGTAATTATCCAGCGTCGTCTGCATCAGATTCTGCACCGCCGCTTCGGTGGTCTGGCGCGCGCCGGTCAGGATCGGCTCGATATCGGCACGGCCGATAACTTCGCGCATCGCGCTCTCGGCGACCGCTTTGACGGTGCCTTCGGGATTTTGAATGTTGAACAGGTAATCGCCGACGCCATTCGGCTTGATCTTCCACAGCACCGCGAAATCGACATCGACGATGTTTTCGTCGCCGGTCAGCATCAGGCTTTCTTCGGGCACCTCGCGCGGGGCGATGCGGCGGCCTTCCTCGACCTGACGCATGCCGATGTCGATCTTGTTGATGCGCAGCGCCTTCGGCGTCAGCACGGTCTCGATCGGATACGGCAGATGGTAGTTGAGGCCCGGCTGGACCTCGCGCACGTCCTTGCCGAAGCGCAAAACGACGCCGAGCTCATCCGGCTCGACCTTGAAGAAGCCGGAAAATCCCCACAGGGCCACCGCGCCAAGCAGCAGCAGGGCGACGCCCTTGCCACCCAGATTGCCAGGCAGAACGCCGCGCAATTTGTCCTGTCCACGGCGCAGCATTTCTTCCAGATCGGGCGGGTTAGGACCCGACGATTGCGGACCGGAGCCCCACGGCCCCTTGCCGCCGCCAGACCCCCATGGTCCGCCGCCGCCACCGCTTCCGCCGCCTTGATTGCTCCATGGCATCTGAATTCTCTCCCGGGCGCCGGGGCTTTAAGGGCCGGCCTGCCTATGTCGAGGGGGGTTATAGGGGAGGCAAAGCCCCGTTACAACGCGCTGTCATGCCGCGCCTTACCGGCGATTAGTCTCAATTACCGCCTCAAATAAGTCGCGACCGTGAAACTGGCGCTGTCGTGAGGCCCGGCATCGTAGAATTGCCGGCTGGATTCATGCCACTCCCTGGCGTCGATCGGCGGAAACAAGGTGTCGCCCTCCGGGCTGGCATGGACATGGGTAATCTCGAGGCGCTGCGCAAGCGGCATGGTGGCCGAAAACACGCCGCTGCCGCCGATCACCATGATCTCGTCGATGCCCCGCGCCTTGGCATCCTCGCGCGCGTAGCCAAGCGCCGCATCGAGGCTGGTCGCCAGAACGCCGCCCGGCACCGCGAAGCCGAGATCATGGGTCATCACGATATTGGTCCGGCCCGGCAGAGGCTTGCCGATCGACTCATATGTCTTGCGACCCATGACGACCGGCTTGTTGATCGTCAACGCGCGGAAATGTTTCAGGTCGGATCGCAAATGCCACGGCATCTGGCCGTCACGGCCGATGACGTTATTTTCCGCGACGGCGGCGACCAGCACGATCTTCATGAGACGGCATCCTCAACCGCGAAACGCGCGAGCGCCGGTCCGCTCAACCGGCAGATTTTCCACTCGTCCAGCACCTGCGCGCCGACTGAGCGATAAAAAGCGATCGACGGCGCATTCCAGTCAAGCACCGACCATTCGAAGCGCGCCAGTCCGTCATCGATACAGCGTTGCGCCAGCCGCGCCATCAGCGCCTTGCCAATCCCCCGCCCGCGAAACGACGGCCGGATGAACAGGTCTTCGAGATAGATGCCGTGACGACCGCGGAAGGTCGAGAAATTGAAGAACCAGATCGCCATGCCGACGGCTTCGCCATCCCATTCGGCGATATCGCAGAACACCCGTGGCGTCGGGCCAAACAGCGCCGCGGAAATTGTACCGGGCGTCGCGTCGACTTCGGCGCCGAGCTTTTCATAATCGGCCAGTTCGCGCACCAGATCGAAGATCAGCGTGCCGTCGGTCGGCCGTGCCGGACGGATCGCTACGCCCACCGCGCCACTCATACCGCGACTGGCGCTTTGATGTGCGGATGCGCGTCGTAATTCTCGACCGTGAAATCGTCGAAGCGGAAGCTGAAAATATCCTTCACCGCCGGATTGATTGTAATCGACGGCAGCGCCTTCGGCGCCCGCGACAATTGCAGTTCAGCCTGTTCGATATGGTTGAGATAGAGATGCACGTCGCCGAATGAATGGATGAACTCGCCCGGCTTCAGCCCGGTCACCTGCGCCACCATCAAGGTCAGCAGCGCATAGGACGCGATGTTGAACGGCACGCCGAGAAAGACGTCGGCCGACCGCTGGTAGAGCTGGCACGACAATTTGCCGTTCGCGACATAGAACTGGAACAGGCAATGGCATGGCGGCAGCGCCATCTTGTCGACGTCGGCCGGATTCCAGGCGGTGACGATCAGCCGGCGCGAATCCGGATTGCGCTTGATCGCCGCGATCACATTGGCGATCTGGTCGATGGTGCTGCCATCCTTGGCCGGCCAGGACCGCCACTGGTGACCGTAGACCGGGCCGAGGTCGCCGCGCTCGTCGGCCCATTCGTCCCAGATCCGCACCCCGTTGTCGTTCAGGTATTTGATGTTGGTGTCGCCGGCCAGAAACCACAACAATTCATAGATGATCGACTTCAGATGCAACTTCTTGGTGGTGGTGAGCGGAAAGCCGGCGGCGAGATCGAAGCGCATCTGATAGCCGAATACCGAGCGCGTGCCGGTGCCGGTACGGTCGTGCTTCTCGACGCCGCTCTTCAAGATATGGTCCACCAGATCGAGGTATTGGCGCATTTTCCTGGCCCTTCCGACTCTCAGGCAAGATGGGGAAGTTTGGCCCGCCCGGCAACGGGCGACCGGCCTTTATCAACGGGCACCGGGGGCCGGAGCGGCTTACTCAGGCGGTGCGCGTTAATCGCCGTTAAGAACTGATTAATCAAAACCGCCGAAGGTTAATCGCCCATTAACGGCCATGATTCGGCGCGCGGGCGCGCGGAGAAACGATCGCAACGGGACGGCACACCGGAACGCCATTGAAATCCCTCGAAACCATATTGGACGAGTTGTCCCAGCTCCCGGCCGAACGGCCGAGCCCGGTGATTCGCGACCGCCATGGTGTCGAGTGGGACGAGGACCTGTTCTTTACCGGTCCGGCGAAATCCGAAGCGATATTGCCCCACGCCGCGTCAATTCCCGAACGGCCATTCGACAATCCGCCCGACGGCCTCGCGCAGACGGCCGAAGGCAATCAGCAAGCCCGCGACTGGCCGACTCTGCCGATGCCGGCCCGCCAAACACCGCCCGCGCTTGAAAAAAAGCTCGCCGAACAGACCCGGGAACTGACCCTGCGCTGCGCGCAGGTTGCCGAATTGCACGCGGCGCAAGGCCAGCAGGCCGCCGAACTGCAAGTGGCGAAAGAGGAAATCGCCCGGCTTGCGGCGGCGATCGCACCGCTGCGGGACGAGCTGGCGCAGCGAGATACCGCCGCGATCGAGCAGCAAAAGCAGCTGGCCGCGACCCTGCGCGACAACGCCGCCTTGCGCGACAAACTCGCCGCCGCGCGGGAGCAAACCCGTGAACTGTCGGAAAAACTCGTCGCGCTGGAAGCCGCCTACGACGACCGTGAAACAGTCGCCGCGTCGGCGCTCGCCGAACTCGACGTCGCCAATGCCAAGTTAATGAACGTCGCCGAACAGGCGGAAGCCCTGGCTGGCGCTGCCAAAACCGCCGAAATGCACGGTCAGGACGAACGCCAGAAGCTTACCGCGACGATCCAGGAACAGGCCGAGAAAATCGACACCCTGTTCAACGACCAGAGCATGCAATTCCGCGTTCGCGACAAGCTGGCCAAGCAGTGCGAAGAATTGGGCCGGACCATCGGCCACCTCGAAAGTGAACAGCGGCAGACTAAAACCGAACTCGAATTCCAGTCCGGCCTGTCCGAATTCCTCGAGGCCGTGCTGCGCGTCGAGCGCGAGAACAGCGACGAAAAGGTCAAGGAACTCACCGAGGCCCTTGAGCGCGAGACATCGGCGCGGCTGGCCATCGAGCAGGCCTCGGCGGCGATGCGGCAGGAAATTGCCGCTCTATTGGGGCAATTGACGACCCGCGGCCTCAAGGTTGTCGAGCCCGATCAGGCCGCCGCGGCCTGATCCCGGCTTTTCAGGCCATTTACAGGCCACAAATCCCGGCGGCATTTTCAACAGGCTGATCGCGGCAAAGTGGGATTTCCCATCGCAATAATGTTACGCGACCCGAAGTCTCCCGCCGGATATGGGGCCATCTTGCCAAAAAGCGTTCTTGATAAAGACCTCAAGAAGGTCGTTCAGATCGAAACCGCGACCTATGCCCGCTCCCGGTCCTGGGCCACGCCGGGCCTGCTGGTGGTCTTTCTGCTCGGCGCGGTCGCGCTCGCCAGCCTGTCGGTCAAAGGCGGCCCGCTCGGCAGCTTCGTCTACGTCGCCGCGGTCGTCGCGGCCTATATGGCGCTCAACATCGGCGCCAACGACGTCGCCGACAACATGGGACCGGCGGTGGGCAGCCGCGCGCTGACCATGACCAGCGCACTCGCCATCGCCGCGATCTGCGAGATCGCCGGCGCGATGCTTGCCGGCGGCGATGTCGTCAACACGATCTCGAAAAGCCTGCTGCATCCGGCCGAGGCGTTCGACACCGTTCAGTTCATCTATGTGATGACCGCCGCGCTATTGTCGGCGGCGCTCTGGATTCACCTCGCCACTTTCCTCGGCGCACCGGTCTCGACCACGCACGCCATTGTCGGCGGCGTCGTCGGCGCCGGCATGGCCGCGTCCGGCATCGACGCGGTCGCGTGGGAAAAGATCGCCGAGATCACCGCGAGTTGGATCATCTCGCCGATCATGGGCGGCATTATCGCCGCCATATTACTCGGCCTCATCAAGTGGAAAATCATATACCGCGACGATCGCGTCGCCGCCGCGCGCATCTGGGTGCCGGTGCTGGTCGCGTTGATGAGCGGAGTCTTTGCGATCTATCTGGTGACCAAGGGCCTCAAGCACATCTGGCAACCGTCGACGCCAACGGTTCTGGCCATTGGCGCGGCAACTTTCGTCGTCAGCCTGTTCGCGTCGCGCCCCTGGGTCGACCGGCGCTCGCGCGGCATGGAAAACCGCCGCAAGCATATCGCCACCTTGTTCACGCTGCCGCTGATCTTTGCCGCCGGCCTCTTGTCCTTCGCGCATGGCGCCAATGACGTCGCCAACGCTGTCGGCCCGCTGGCGGCGATCGTGGCGGCTGCCCAGACCGGGCTTGCCAATGCCGGCACCGTCGACCTGCCGATCTGGGTCATGGCCATCGGCGCCGTCGGTATCGCGCTCGGCCTCTCCTTGTTCGGTCCCGCCTTGATCCGGACCGTCGGCCAGAAGATCACCCGCATGGACACCATCCGGGCTTATTGCGTGGCTTTATCGGCGGCGATCACGGTGCTGGTCGCTTCGACGCTCGGCCTGCCGGTCTCCTCGACCCACATCGCCATCGGCGCGGTGTTCGGCGTCGGTTATCTGCGCGAGTTCATCACCAACACCGGCGTCCCGAACCCGGCGGTGCGGCCGCGCCAGCTCTTTCTCGAACCGAAGCGGCTCAACGAGACGCCGGAACAGGCGCTGGTCAATTATCAGAAGCGCGAAAAACGCAAGCTGGTGCGCCGCCAGCATGTCTTCGGCATCGCCGCGGCCTGGGTCGTCACAGTGCCGGCCGCGGCCATTCTGGCCGCCGGGCTTTATGAGCTGATGCGTTCGATAGCCGGCTGATGCGCGAACTGCGGCTGTAGCCGGACGCGCTGGGTCAGCTTGGCGGCCAGCGCGGCGAGCTGCGGATTGGACAACAGCCGTTTGGCCTCCGGCAGGATCGCCCAGTGCCGGTGGCGATGCTTTTTCTCCGGCCATACGTCGAACTGGCGCGTCACCCGCAACGGGTACATTTCGACGTCGACGATCCGACGGCGGATGGCGATTGTCTTGACGCTGCGGTAACTGCCGAGCGGTCGGGAGTCGATCTCGCCTTCAATACCCGCCTCCTCGCTGGCCTCGCGCGCGGCGACCTGCCAGGGCGTCAGCCCCTCGATCGGCTCGCCTTTGGGAAAGATCCAGCGACCGGTGCCGCGCGATGTCACCAGCAGAAACACCACCTGACCATTCACAACCGCATAGGGGATCGCACCCGACTGCTTGCGAACGGTCTTGTCGGAGCGCAGCGCCAACCGGTCGCGCCAGTCTCGCATCAGATTCCCGGTGAACATCGGCGCTCCAGCATGGTGAGGGTCGATGGGCATCCCGCCGGATGGCCCATCGCCGTTTATTCACAATTTACGCGCATCCGGGCAAGCTTTATGTCGGCTCTTCAACACCGGCCGTAAAAATGTGGCCTCTGCGCATCCGCGCGGCGAGGGCTTTATCATCATGTTGTCGCTTCTGTCAGGAATTGTCGTCACCGGTGCCGGCGGCGCCAGCCTGTGGTACTTCATGCCCCACAACGGCGTCGTCCATCCGATTGCCCGCAAGCCCCTGCTGGACGCGCTGGTGCCGATCGCCATCGTATCGGCCTTCGCCATCGGCATCGCCTTGATCGTTTCGGCGATCGTCTGAGCGCGGCCGGCGCGATCCCGGCTTCCAGATACAAACAAGCCACGGTTGGCGCGGCGCCGACCGTGGCTCGTTTTTGCATGCAGCGATCTATCCGGCGGCGGCGTCAGTTCTCCGATTCAACGAAGACTTCGTCGCGCCGTTTCTTGATCATCGGCAGCATCGCCAGCGCCAGCATGCCGAGCGCGATCAGGATCAGCCCGGCCGAGATCGGCCGCGTCAGGAACACCGAAGCGTCGCCACGCGCGATCAACATGGCGCGGCGCAGGTTTTCCTCCATCAGCGGTCCGAGCACGAAGGCCAGCACCAGCGGCGCCGGCTCGAAGTCATGCTTGACCAGCCAGTAGCCGAACAGGCCGAAGACGGCGGCGATCACCACGTCGGTCGGGGCGTTGTTGATCGAGTAGATGCCGATGCAGCAGAACACGATGATCGACGGGAACAGCAGGCGATAAGGCACCCGCAGCAGGCTGACCCAGACGCCAACCAGCGGCAGGTTGATGATCACCAGCATCAGGTTGCCGATCCACATCGAGGCGATCATGCCCCAGAACAGATCGGGCTGCTTCACCATGACCTGCGGTCCCGGCACGATGCCGTGAATGGTCATGGCGCCGACCATCAGCGCCATCACGGCATTCGGCGGAATGCCGAGCGTCAGCAGCGGAATGAACGAGGTCTGCGAGGCCGCGTTATTGGCCGCCTCCGGCGCCGCCACGCCCTGAATCGCGCCACGGCCGAAGCGTTCCGGATGCTTCGAGATGCGCTTTTCGAAGGTGTAGGCGGCGAACGACGACACCACCGCGCCGCCGCCGGGCAGAATGCCGAGCAAGGAGCCGATGACGGTGCCACGCGCAATCGCGCCGGACGAGTCGATCAGGTCCTGCCGCGTCGGCATCAGGCCGGTGATCTTGCTCTGCACGATGTCGCGGCTCTCCTGCGACATTTCCAGATTGCGGATGATTTCGGCGAAGCCGAACACACCCATCGCGACATTGGTAAAGCCGATGCCGTCGGCGAGTTCCGGGTAGTCGAAGGTCATGCGCCCGGCGCCGGTTTCAAGATCGGAGCCGACCATCGACAGCAGCAGACCAGCGAGCACCATGGCGATCGATTTGACCACCGAGCCCTTGGCCAGCACCACCGCGAAGATCAGACCGAGCAGCATCAGCGAGAAATATTCCGCCGGCCCGAACAGCAAGGCGATCGTGGTCAAGGGTGCGCCGAGCGCGGCGACCAGCACGGTGGCGACGCAACCGGCGAAGAACGAGCCAATGGCGGCAATCGACAACGCCGGACCGGCGCGGCCCTGACGCGCCATCTGATGGCCGTCGAGACAGGTGACCACCGAGGTCGCTTCGCCCGGGATATTGACGAGGATCGACGTCGTCGAACCGCCGTACTGCGCGCCGTAATAAATGCCGGCCAGCATGATCAGGGCGCCGACCGGCGGCAGACCGAAGGTGATCGGCAACAGCATGGCGACAGTCGCCACCGTGCCGATGCCGGGCAGCACGCCGACCAGCGTGCCGACCAGCGCGCCGACGAGGCAGAAGCCGATGTTGAAAGGGTTCGCCGCGACTGAAAAGCCGAGCCATAGATTAGCGAGAAGATCGGACATGATGAGAGTGCTCGCTCAGAGCGTTTCGGGGCAAAGTCGAAACCGGCTCGCCGTCCGCAAACGCGATAAAACAGAAATCGGGAGACGGTCGCCGCGCAACGGCGCGCGCCTCTAGAACTGCGGCCAGAGCTGGAACGGGAGCTGCAGCAGATAAACAAACAGCAGCACGCAGAACAGCGTCATGGCGACCGCCGCCAGAAGACTTTCACGCCAGCGGAACTCGGACGATCCGAAGATCGAAATCATGAAAGCGATGAAGGTCGAGGCGACCAGCCCCAGCGTCGGCAACACGATCGTCAGTCCGAAGACGTCGAAGCTGACGCCGCGGATGGTGCCGGCGAAGAACAGGATCGCGACCAGCACGTAAGCCGGCCCGCGAATCGCGAAGGCTTCGACCTTCGGTCCTTCGACAAAAAGACCGGTGAGCGCGATCAGGGCGCCGACCGCGGCCAGGCAGCCGGCGAACATGCGCGGCGCGGTACCGGGTCCGAACGAAAATCCTTGCAAGCCCGGCAGGTCGCTGGAGGCCCAGACCGCGATCCCGGCCAGGCCGATCAGCACCAGGCCGCCATAGAAATCGCGTGGCCCCTTAATTCTCAATCGCAGTCCATCCCCTGACGGGGAGGGTTTCGCCCCCTCGGCCATCGCCAACTCCATACGACTTTAGGCTAAAAAGCACAGTTAAGTCGTTGATCGATAGCATGCATTGATGCGCCGCCGGAAGCAGCGCCAAGCCGTAAATGGCCGGAAAGCCCCCGGGCAAGATGACGCAGGTCGGCGCGCCGGCCCGGCGATTTCAGAGCCAGCCGGTCAGTCCGAGCAGCCCGCCGGCGATGAACAGCCAGAGAGGGTTGAGCCGGGTGAAGGTCGCAACAATGACGGTCAGCGCGGTGACGATGGCGGCGTAGATGTTCTTGTCGGCGGCCCGCGCCAGCACGAAGGCGCTGGCGGCGATCAGACCCAGCGACACCGGCACCAGTCCGGCCTGGATCGCGATGCGCCACGGCGCATCCTTGAAGCGGTCCCAGATCCGGGTCACGAAATAAGCGACCAGACAGGTCGGGCCGCACATCGCCACGGTCGCGACGCTGGCCCCGGCGATGCCGGCGACATGATAGCCGATCAAGGTGACGATGATGACGTTCGGGCCCGGCGACAATTGCGCGATCGCAAAGCTGTCGACGAATTGCCGGTCGTTCATCCAGTGCATCATCTCGACCGCGATACGATGCATTTCCGGAATCGCGGCGTTGGCGCCGCCAACCGCGAACAGCGAAAGCGTGGCGAAGTAGATAAACAGCGCGACGAGCGGATTCTCGTTCATGGCTTGGCCGCCTTGCCGGTCTTGACCGGCATGAACCAGGCCAGCGCGACGGCGATCGGCGCCAGCACCAGGAACACATAAGGCAGCGGCCAGCGCAGCAGCGCGACCCCGACGAAGGCCAGCACCGCGATGCCCGTCGCCCAGGTCCAGCGACCGGTGAACAGCGGCATCGCCATCTTGCCAACGACCGCGATCAAAAGTCCGGCGGCGGCGGCCGTGATGCCGGACAGAATGCGGCCGAGAACTTCCAGTTCGCCAAACCGCGCATAGAGCATGCCCAGAATAACGACGATGACCAAAGGCGGCCCCAGGAGCCCGATCAACGCCACCAGCGCGCCCAGCGGGCCGCAAAAGCGCGAACCAAAGGCGACCGAAAAATTCACCAGATTCGGGCCGGGCAAGAACTGCGACAGCGCGAAAACTTCGTTGAACTCCTCGGTGGTCATCCAGCGCTTCTGCTCGACGATCATGCGGCGCGCCCAGGGCAAAGCGCCGCCAAAGCCGGAGACCGACACGATCATGAAAGCACGGAACAGCTCGGAAAGGGTCGGGTTGGCGGCAGCGGGTGGAGATGCGGCGGGTTCGGACATGCGGGCGCTGCGCCTTTCAAACACGATGGCTGGAAACGAGCTGTGACCACTAGCCTGCCGACACTGCGCCCGCTAGCCGGACGGTTCGCGGGCAAGCGATGCGGGAAAGCATGGCCTCCATGCCCGATCCACGCCGAGGACAGGCCGCTCGCCCTGTAATAAGCCCGGCGTGGCGACATACCGGTTTCGCCGCGTTATAAGGGCTTCGATATCATCTCGATTGCCTTACGTTCAGGCCGTAGCAGGAGTCGCCCCGTCATGACCGGAATCAATTTGGCCGAAGTCAATTTTTTCGAAGATCAGTCCACCGACGCCAATCCGGTCAAGGAAAATGCGGCCACGGCCCATAGCCCCGCCGCCGCCAAGCCGATCGATAGCGATCAGCCTGCCGTCAAGCCGACCGCCGCGACCGAGACGACGCCCGCCGGCAACGCCGCGCGCGTTCATGCCGCTCGAGGTCCGATCGATTTCAACCGCGTGATCGACCGCCGCGGCACCCATTCGTCGAAATGGGACAACATCGCCAAGCTGTCGGGCATCACCGAGCCGGACGCCATCGCGATGTGGGTCGCCGACATGGATTTCGCCGCGCCGGCCGGCGTGACCGAGGCGCTCTCAGCCGAAGTCGCCCGCGCCACCCACGGCTACTATGCCGACACCGGCACCTGGGCCAAGGCATTGGCGACCTGGATGGCGCGCCGCCACGGCGCCACCATCGACCCGGCCTGGGTCAGTCCGACACCCGGCATCGTTTCCGGCCTCGGCCTCATCTTGCAGGCGATCAGCGAACCCGGCGACGAGGTCGTGCTGTTCCCGCCGGTCTATCACGCCTTCCGCCGCATCATCGTCGCCAATGACAGGCGCATTCTCGATTGCGGTCTGGTCGAGAGCGCCGGCCGCTACGCCATGGACCTCGACAAGTTGCGCGGCCAGCTCACGCCCCGCACCAAGGTGGTGTTCCTGTGCAGCCCGCATAATCCCGGCGGCACGGTCTGGACCCGCGAGGAGTTGCAGGCGCTGGCGAGCTTCTGCGCCGAGCACGACCTGATCCTGGTCTCCGACGAAATCCATTGCGACCTGGTCTTCGCCGGCCACATCCATATTCCGACGATGCTGGCAGCGCCCGATATCGCCGATCGGCTGATTACCACCGTCGCCGCCACCAAGACCTTCAATCTGGCCGGCGCCCATGTCGGCGCCTGCGTCACGTCGAACCCGGTGTTGAAGAAAAAGCTCGACGCCCGGATCGCGGCCTGCGGTCTCGGCTCCTACAATCTGTTCGGCATGACCGCGACCGAAGCCGCGTGGCGCACCGGCGAGTCCTGGCTCGACGAATTGCTGCCTTATCTGCAAACCAACCGCGACCTGTTCGATCTCGGCATCGAACATGCGGTGCCTGGCGCGCGCTCGATGCGGCTCGACGCCACTTATCTGGCCTGGGTCGACTTTTCCGGCACCGGTCTTGCACCGTCCGACGTCGCCGAACGGATCGCCAGCCGGGCGCGGATCTTCGCCAGTCCGGGCCAGCAATTCGGGCCGGGCGGCGAAAGCTGGGTGCGGTTCAATTTCGCGACGCCGCGTCCCATTCTGGAAGAAGCGCTGGCGCGGCTCGGCGATGCCTTCGCCGATCTGCCCCGACGATAAGAAGGCTCGGTGCAAGCCTGAACCGCGCCTGGAAGTGTAAGTGAGAACGAACAGGATGAAGCCAGCCGTTGTCGGCGTGATCGGGAGCATGCACCTGGTCGAAAACCGGTTCGCCGCCCAGCGCGTCGGCGAACGCAATCTGCGCGCCGTCACCGATGTCGTCGGCGCCCTGCCCCTGATCTTCGCCGGTTCGCCGGAGATCACCGATATCGACGCGCTCCTGGCGGTGGTCGACGGCATCGTGCTGACCGGCGCCCGCGCCAACGTGCATCCGACCCATTTTGGTGCCGAGCCGCACCCGGCCTACGAACCTTACGACGAGGCCCGCGATGGACTGGCGTTGCCGTTGATCCGGGCCTGCGTTACGCGCGGCGTGCCGCTGCTCGGAATATGCCGCGGCTTTCAGGAAATGGGCGTGGCTTTCGGCGCGACGCTGCATCCGGAAATCCGCGACCTGCCCGGCCGCAACAACCACCGCATGCCTCGCTTGCCGAACGGCGAGATCCACCCCGACCAGTCGGTCGTTTTCAGCGACCGCCACGACGTGCGGCTGACGCCCGGCGGCGTCTTTGCCGGCATCTTCGGACGCGATGTGATCCGGGTGAACTCGCTGCACGGTCAAGGCATCATCGAACTCGGCGCCCGCGTGGTGGTCGAAGGCATGGCCGACGACGGCACCATCGAAGCGATCCGCATCGCCGATGCCCCCGGCTTCGCGCTCGGCGTTCAATGGCATGCCGAATACGATCCGCAAACCAACCCGATCAACCGCGCGCTGTTTCTGGCCTTCGCCGACGCGATCAAGACCTACCGCAACAAGGCATAGGGCTCCGGCCCGACCGTATAGCCGGGGTTGGGTCTAGAGTGACGATCGCACGACCGACGAAATGCGCGACATCAGCCCCTGATCCGCGCTTTGGCTCAGCGAACGGGTAATCTCGACATTGCCGCGCACGGCGAGCGCGCTACCCTGCTTCTTCGCCAGAATGTTGCGCAGTTCGACAAGATCAAGCGGCTTGCCCATGAACTGGGCGTCCAGCCTGAGCGACCGCGCGATGCTCACGGTTTCACCGAGAACAGCCGGCTCCGCACCGCTGACAACGATGACCGGCGCCAGATTGCCGGTATCGCGAATCGTGTTGAGCAGCATGACCCCGCTCTTCGAACCCAAGGCCAGATCGAGCGTGATGCAATCGAAGCGACGATTACGCAGCGTGGCTTCCGCCTCGTCGAAGGTCGCGGCACCGGTGACCTCGAAACCGACCTGAGCGCCCAGCTTCGAGATAATCTTGCGCTGGACCAGATCATCGTCGATCACCAGCAATTGGGGCCGCTCGTCGGCCGGGTGTGTCTGCTCGCTCATCGCAAATGCCCTCATTCTCACGTCACATCGTAGGTACAAGCGGCGCGTCCTGCGCCGCCAGTATTCCGGTTGCGTCTTCCAGAATTTCGTCAAAGGCGATGGCGACAACGCGCGCCGCCGCCTCCAGGCCGCGGCCGTCGATCACTTCCGCCGAGTGTTCCAGATCGCGAGCCTGCTCCGTCAGCCGCATGAAGCCAAGCGTCGCGGCCGAACCCTTGATGGCATGGGCTTCGTTCTTCACGGCGGCCCGGTTACCATCCTTGGCCGCCCGCACCATGAAATCGATCCGCGCCTTGGTGTCCGTCACGAAAGTCTCGACGATAGAACTGGCCTCCTCGGCGCCGAGCGCCTGCGCGAACTCGCGATAGACCGCCGCGTCGAAAACGACGGCACTTGAAGGCTTCAGCGATTCCGCCGGATCAGGACTCAACGGCGCCGCATCGCCGTCATCCTCGACGTCGCAGAAGCCGGCAAGTTTCGCCGCAAGATCGGCGCGGGTAAACGGCTTGGACAGGTAATCGTCCATGCCGGCCTCCAAACAGATCGTCCGTTCATGACTTTGCGCGTTCGCGGTCAAGGCGATGATAAAGGGCTGCGAATAGGGCATCGGCAGTTCGCGGATCGCCTGCGTGGCGGCCAGACCATCCACACCCGGCATCATCACGTCCATGAACACGATATCGTATTTGACTTGGCGGCAGGCCTCGATCGCCTCGGCGCCGTCATTGGCGATGTCGACCTTGAAGCCAAGGCCGTTGATGTATTTCACGGCCACGAGCTGGTTGGTCTTGTTGTCTTCGGCGAGCAGAACCCGAACCTCGTGCCGCGCCATCCGCGCGACCGCCGCCGGGATCGCCGCCGCTGCGGCCGGTGACACAGCCGCGCGACCGTCGGCCACGATCGAATAATCGATCCCGAAGCTGAAAGTCGTGCCCTTGCCGACCTGGCTTTCGACCGAAATCGTGCCGCCCATCAGATCGATTAGCCGCTTGCAGATGGCAAGGCCCAGGCCGGTGCCACCGAAGCGCCGGGCAATCGAACTATCGAGCTGCGAAAATTCGCGGAACAATAACGGCAGGCCGTCTTCCGGAATGCCGATGCCGGTGTCGGCAACCTTAAACCGGACACGGGCCCGTCCGTTCACGGCCACACCGTGAACGTCGGCGGAAATCGTGACGCCGCCCTGCTTGGTGAATTTAAGACCGTTGCCGGCGAGGTTGAACAGCACCTGCCGCAATCGCGCCGGATCGCCATTGACCCAACGCGGCACGTTCGGCGCGATCTCGACTTTCAGATATAGCGACTGCGCGGTCGCATGCGACGACAACAGGTTGGCCG
Organism: Rhodopseudomonas sp.; assembly: GCA_016124795.1. Classification (GTDB taxonomy): domain Bacteria; phylum Pseudomonadota; class Alphaproteobacteria; order Rhizobiales; family Xanthobacteraceae; genus Pseudolabrys. The sequence continues at coordinate 59,895 of WGNB01000035.1, forward strand.
AATTGCGCAGCAACTCGTGCAAGTCGAAATCGACATGCTCAATTGTAACACCATCGGCCTCGAGTTTGGAAAAATCGAGCACGTCGTTGATCAATTGCAACAGATGCTGCGCCAGTCCCCGCAACGTGTTGGCGCAAGGCAATTGTTCGCGAGTTAACCCGCTGTCGACCAGGATATCCGCCATCCCGATCACACCATTGATCGGCGTGCGGATTTCGTGGCTCATCATGGCGAGAAATTCCGAGCGCGCCCGCGTTCCGGCTTCGGCGGCGTCGCGCGCCTTGGCCAGCTCGCGCTCATACCGCATCATCAGGCTGGTCGCGCAGATCAGCAACAGCGTCAGAAAAACCGAGATCACCAGTTCGACGGCGTGCTTGCTCTCGTAAGCGCCATAGACCTCCCGGTGCGCCAGCCCGATGACAACCACCAACGGATAATTCTTGACGCTGCGATAGACCACCAGACGGTCGACCCCGTCGAGCCGGCTGACCGCCTCGAAGGTGCCGTTCCGTGACTTCGCCACCGCCTTCAACAGCGGGCCGCCGGCGACCGACCGACCCACGGTCGACGGCCCTTCCGCGCCGCGGGCCCGGACGATGCCGTCGGTACCGATCAGCGATATCGCGCCCATTTTGCCGACATCGATCGATTTATAGAATGCCGACAGGTATTCGGGGTTCACCGAGACAACGACGACGCCGCCGAAACTGCCGTCCGGCATGGGAATGCGGCGCGTCAGTTGAATCGACCACTTCTTGCTGACGCGGCCGAGAACCGGCTTGCTGATGAACAGTTCGTCCGACGGCCGCCGCGCATGCACCTTGAAATGTTCGCGGTCGCTGAGATCGAGCCCCGGCTTGGCGCCGGGAATATTGCTGCCGATCATCCGGCCATTCTTGTCGATCAGCGCGATCTGGAACGTGATCCCGCTCAGGAACTGGCTGTTCTTGCTCCAGAGCGACAGGTCGAAATGCTCCGGGTCGCGGGCATAGAGATCGCGGGCGTAGAGCAGGGTCTGGTCGACGGCGCGGATCGAGCGCACCAGATGCTCTTCGAAGGCGCGCGCCAGGTTATTGGCGTTCTGCAATGCCGCTGTCTGGGTCTGCAAAAGCTCGCTGTGCGAATAATAGATCTCGCCGGTCCAGACGAACAAAATCGCCAGCCCGCCGAACAGCAGACTGCCATAAGGCGCAATCCGGTTCAGCCAGCCCTGATGCGGGCGGCGCGCATGAGCGACCGGACTTGCGGAAAAGTCTTTGCCATAAGGCATTTCTGCCCGACCCTGAAACGACAGCACAACAGCGGTGCGTTCGGGATTTGTAGGCGTCCGGCGTCTTCAACTGGTAAAATTTTGTACCTTCCGAGAATGTTATTTGGACCAACAAACGACGTCGAATTTTTCAGGGCTTGTTAAGGATGAACCGTCGCCTTCCGGATGCGGTAAAGGGTGCCCGTCGGCGCGCCGGCAAGACGGCATCAGCGCGGCACGGGAATGCCTGTTCGCAGGCCACGCCCATCAGCGCGGCGCGCCATGACGCTTCAGTACCGTCGCCTCGACGGCCTGAATGATGACGAACAGCAGCGACGAGATCACGGCCAGCACGACAATCGCCGTCATCACCAGATTCATCTGAAAGATCTGGCTGCCGTAGGTAATCAGATAGCCGAGCCCGGCCTTGGCCGCCTGAAACTCACCGACGACAACGCCGACCAGCGCCAGCCCGACATTGACCTTCAGCGCCGAGATGATGGTCGGAACGCTGCCGGGCAAGACGATCTTGTAAAGGATCTGCCGGCGGGTGCCGCCGAACAGCCGCGCCAGCTTGATCTTGTCGGGATCGATCGCCTGAAAGCCGGTGTAGAGCATCAGCACGGTGACGAATACGCTGATCGCGATAGCCATCGCGTAGATCGAGGCAACGTCGCCGAGCCAGATATAGAAGATCGGCACCAGCGCGATTTTCGGAATGGCGTTAAGCACGACAATGAAGGGATCGAGCACCTTGTACAGATAAGGCGACCACCACAGCGCCACCGCGATGGCGAGACCGAGCAGCATGCCGCCGGTGAAGCCGCCGACGGTTTCCGACAGCGTGACCCAGGTGTGCAGGACCAGCGTGCCGTCGCGCAGCATCGCCATGAAAGTGCGCGCGACAGCCGACGGATAGCTGGTCAGCATCGGATTGATCCAGCCGGCGCGCGGCGCGACTTCCCAGAGGATCAGGAACGCCACCACCAGTCCCACCTGCCAAGCCTGGATCGACAGCGCGCGGCGGCGCAACGACCGCAGGTAGCTTTCATAGGCCGGGCTGCGGGCGGCGGCCGTTTCCGGTCGATCTCCGACGGCTTTGCTGGCAATCGCTTCGGTGCTCATCATATCCTCGTATCGTTCTCTTCAAGGTCCAGGCCGGTCGGCTCGGGAATATCGGCGGTTCAAACCGGCTAATGAACTTCGTGGAGGTCGAGTTCGTCCCAGATCGTCTGGAAATAGACGGAGAACTCGCTGCATTTCCGCGCCTCGAACGGCGTCGGTCGCTTGTCGCCGAAACTCGGAAACGAGATTTTATGCTCGCTCTTGATGCGGCCGGGCCGCCGGCTCATCACGATGACCCGGTCGGCCATGCTGATCGCCTCGCCGATATCGTGCGTCACCAGCACCACGGTCTTGCTCTCCGCCGACAGGATCGCGGCGATCTCGTCGGACAGCGCAAGGCGGGTCTGGTAATCGAGCGCCGAGAACGGCTCGTCGAGCAGCAGCAAGTCGGGCTCACAGCACAAGGTGCGCGCCAGCGCCGCGCGCTGACGCATGCCGCCGGACAACTGGTTCGGAAGGCTGTGCATGAACTCGCCGAGGCCATAGCGCGCCAGCAAGGCCTCGGCCCGCTTGCGCGCCCGGGCCATATCGAGGCCGAGCAGTTCGGCCCCGATCAGCACATTGTCGAGGATCGTCCGCCAGTCGAGCAACGTATCCTTCTGGAACATGTAACCGACACGCGGCGACGGCGCCGTCACCGCGATCCCGTCGACCTCGATGCTGCCGCGCGACGGCATCAGCAGGCCGGACACCATCGTCAGCAGCGTGCTCTTGCCGCAGCCGGACGAACCGACGATGGCAACGAACTCGCCCTTGGCGACGTCGAGCGAGACATTGGACAGGGCCAATGTCTCGCGTTCGGGCGTGAAGTAGTTCAGCGTCACGTCACGGATCGCGACCGCCGGGATCGCAGTGGATGGCTGCATCTTGTTCGCTCCGCGGTTTCGGCTACTTGCCGGCCATGTCCTTCACCGCCTTGTCGGCGAAGGTCGTCACGACCAGCTTGTCGTAAGGCACCTTCTTGTCGGCCTTCAGCACGCCGCCGGACACCATGATCTCCTCGGCCTTCTCGATGCCGGCCTTGTTCGGCACCGGGCTGCTCGCCCAGATATCGACGCCGACCGTGCGATAGCGATTGACCACCGCCATGTTGTCGGCCTTCGAGAGGCTGGGGAAATAGGGCGCGATCGCATCGGCGATGTCGCTGGCATTGGCGGTCTTCACCCAGGCCTGGGCCTTGGCGATGGCGTTGGTCCACTTCTGCGCCGTCGCCGCGTTCTTATCGAGCCAGCTCTTCTTGGCGAAGAACAAGGTGTAATCGGCGCGGCCGACTTCCTTGCCGACCGACGTCACCAGATGGGCTTTGCCCGCGGTTTCAAGCCGGGTGAAGTTCGGTTCGACGAAGATGCCGAAATCGCCGAAGCCGCTGATCCACGAACCGTCGCGCGCCGCCATGCCGACATTGGTGACGATGCTCTTGATCGTGGCGGCGTCGACGCCGTGCTGCTTCATCGCGTATTCGAGATACAGTTCCGGCGTGCTGCCCGGACGGAAGCCCATGATCTTCTTGCCGTTCATCATCGACCAGTCGAACTTGTCGATCTTGGCGCGCGACACCAGGAAGAATCCGTCAGTCGCGGTCAGCGCGCAGAAGATCAGCGGCTTGTCGGGCGACTCGCCGTTATAGATGTAGATCGGCACTTCCGGACCGGCGAGACCGAAGTCGGCCTGATTGGACAGGATCATCGCGCCGGCGCGGTCGCCGCCATTGGTGGTAACGAGTTCGACGTCGAGGCCCTGCTCTTTGGCAAAGCCCTTGGCGATGGCGATATACATCGGCAGATAAAATTGCGAACGAACGACTTCGGCGATTTTGACCTTGGTCAGTTCGGCGGCGAACGACGACGACACCGCGCCGAGCGAGAGCGTCAGCACCAATGCGGCCGACGTGGCGAGACGCGCCAGAGGCCGGGTTAAGCCAACGCTTAAGGCAGACGCCGAAGTGCCGATCAGTTTTTCCGATACTTTCAAAGTCGCAGACATTTTTTCATCACCTTAGCCGTCGTGAGATGGATCGCTGAATACCTCTGCTGCGATGCAACATCCGGGCCATCTCACTGCGGCAAATTGCAGAGCTGGCAGGAGCAACAGTTCCTGCGCGTCACACCGACGAGCACGGGATTTTTCGGGACGAAAGAGGTAGCCATTTACGCATCTGCAACGGACGGCCACGCGCCAAGGGGCGGATCGAACACTTGATTCAACCAGCGATTAGGCCGACGCGCGGACTTGCACATCATCTTCTTCTTGCGTTGGATGGCATGGAACGTGCTTCGCAGGCGCGACAGGCCTTGCAAGGAGACGACGATGCACAAATTTTCACTGCCCGCCGACTTGATCGAGCGCGTTGCCGCACGCACCGGGAAAGCCCATCCTTTCGATGTCATGAACCCGGCCAAGACCGCACTGGTCGTCGTCGACATGCAGAACTATTTCGTCAAACCGGGCTACCAGGGCGAAGTGCCGATGGCGCGCAACGTGGTGCCGGGCATCAACCGTTTGGCCGCCGCGCTGCGCGCGATGGGCGGTCATGTCGTCTGGATCAAGAACGCGACCAACGACACCCGTGAATCATGGTCGGTGTTCCATGACACTCTGCTCACGCCGGAGAAGCGCGATCGCCGCTATGCCACGATGGACATCGACCATGAGGGTCACGCGCTATGGGGCGAACTCGACGCGCAGCCTGAAGATGCCCAGATCGTGAAGAAGCGCTTCAGCGCGTTCATCCAGGGCTCGTCGAATATCGAGGCGCATCTGCGCGCGCGTGGCATCGACAATCTGATGATCGCGGGCACCGCGACGCAGGTCTGCTGCGAAAGTTCGGCGCGCGACGCGATGATGCTGAACTTCAAGGTGACGATGGTGCCGGACGCATTGGCGACCTATACCGACGAAGAGCACGGCGCGTCGCTGCGGGCGTTCTACGCGATCTTCGGCGATGTCCAGACCGTCGACGAGGCGATCATGTCGCTCGAGCGCGGCCGGATCCAGGCCGCCGCTTGACCCGACCGACCGAGGAAGGCCGCTTCGGGTCGTCAGTGCACGCGCCCGAAGCGGAAAATCCGGTTACCGGTATCGCCCCGGCCCCGGAAAACCGGTTTTAGGCCCTTAACGCGCCCCTATTTACCCCCTATATTCAGCCTGCCGGGGCAACCCGGCTATGGCGATAAACGGACGTCGTAATAAACCTTTCGGACCCGGGGGCAGTACCCGGCGCCTCCACCAAAGCCCGCTTTGGGCGGTTTCCGTGATGGACAGACCCGGCGACGGGCTGGCTCCAGATCGGGCTTCGGCGGGGGCGAACTAGGATCGACGAGGGCGTAAAGGGCGAACTTTTGCTCGGCATGGTTCCGCCGTTATCGGGCCAAATCGTAGTTGCAAACGACAACTATGCTCCGGTTGCTCAGGCCGCCTAAGCGGTTTGAAAGACCAAATCTAAAGTCCTAACGGGTTAAGCTCCGTTAGGCGGGGTCCGGAGGCACCTGGCAACAGAAGCCTCCACTTTCATAGAGAGGATGACCCGTCAGGCCGCGCTGCGCGCACTCCGCGCCGAGGATACCGCTTCGCCATCGACCGATGGGGATAACCGGCAATCGGATACCGACGCATCCGTCCTGCCGGCCAACCTCGGAAATCCGGGTCCCCCTTTTCACGACGATGCGCTAGCATCGAAAAAACCGACTCTCCACGACCGCAGGACGCGAATGGCCGACCAAATCCGCTACGATCTTCTCACCCAGCAGGCGCTGCGCGGCGTCGTCCGCCATGTCCTGAGTGACGCAGCCAAGAAAGGCCTGCCGGGCGACCATCACTTTTACATTTCGTTCGATACTCAAGCCGACGGCGTGCGCCTGTCGGAGAGGTTGCGGTCGCAGTACCCGGAAGAAATGACGATCATCCTGCAACATCAGTTCTGGGATCTGGCGGTCAGCGAACAGGGCTTCGAGGTCGGCATGTCGTTCGGCGGCATCCCGGAAAAGCTGTTCATTCCTTTCGTTGCGATCCGGGGCTTTTTCGATCCCTCCGTGCAATTCGGTCTGCAGTTCGAAGAGGTCTCCGAGGTCCAGGATGCGCCGGCAAAGTCGACGAAGAAGACCCAACTGACCTCGGTCGGCGGTCCGGACAAGTCGGCCGACGCCGGGACGAAGGCCAACGCGGCAGCCGATTCGAGCGGTGAGTCGACCGGCAAGGCAGGATCGCGAACCGCGGCCAAGACCGGTCCCAAGCTGGCGCCGGAAAGTACCCGCGGCGCTCCGCACAAAAGTCCGGTTCTGCCGATGGACTCCGCGCCGGCGGCCGCCATTCCGCCGGTGTCGCCGCTGCCGCCGGACGAACCGACCGACCCGAAGCCGGACAAGCCGTCCGGCGGTGGCGAAGTCGTCAGCCTCGACCGGTTTCGCAAAAAATAACCGCGCACGACGACGAAGGGGTCACGCGGAAAGGCTTGTCTGCGCCGGCATTCGACCTAACTTTGCTGGATGGCCAAAAAACCCGCCGACAAAGCCCGCCCGAAAACCCGCACCGAAAGCGATTCCTTCGGACCGCTGGATATCCCCGCCGACAAGCTGTGGGGCGCGCAAACCGAGCGCTCCCTGCATAATTTTCGCATCGGCACCGAGATCATGCCGATCGAACTGGTGCATGCGCTCGGACTGGTGAAACGCGCGGCGGCCGAGGTCAACCGCGATCTCGGTTCGCTCGACGCCCGCCGCGCCAGGGCCATCGCCGCGGTGGCGCAGGATATCGCCGACGGCAAACTCGACGAACACTTCCCGCTGTCGGTCTGGCAGACCGGCTCGGGCACCCAGACCAACATGAACGTCAACGAGGTGATCGCCAATGTCGCGAACCTCGGCCTCGGCGGCGAACTCGGCTCGAAAAAGCCGATCCATCCCAACGACCACGTCAATATGGGCCAGTCGTCGAACGACTCGATTCCGACGGCGATGCATATCGCCGCCGCGACCCGTATCGCGCACCACCTCTTGCCGGCGTTGACCGGCTTGCAACGCGCGCTCGACAAGAAGGCCCGGGAGTTCGCCAGGATCATCAAGATCGGCCGCACGCATACGATGGACGCGACGCCGATCACGCTCGGGCAGGAATTTTCCGGTTACGCCGCGCAGGTCAAATCGGCGATCGATCACCTCAAGATCGCGCAGCGCGAACTCTATCCGCTGGCGCAAGGCGGCACCGCTGTCGGCACCGGGCTCAACACCAAACCGCAATTCGCCAGGGCCTTCGCGCGGCGGATCGCACAACTGACCCGGCTGCCTTTCACCAGCGCGGCCAACAAGTTCGAACATATGGCCGGGCATGACGCCTATGTCTTTGCCCACGGCGCGATCAACGCCGCCGCCACCGCGCTGTTCAAGATCGCCAACGACATCCGCTTTCTCGGCTCGGGCCCGCGCTCCGGTCTCGGCGAACTGATCCTGCCGTCGAACGAAGCCGGCTCGTCGATCATGCCGGGCAAGGTCAATCCGACCCAAAGCGAAGCGCTGACCATGGTGTGCTGCCAGGTGTTCGGCAACAACGCCGCGATCACGGTCGCCGGCAGCCAGGGCCACTTCGAACTGAACGTCTACAAGCCGATTCTGGCCTATGCGATGCTGCAATCGATCCGCCTGCTCGGCGACGCGGCGGTGTCCTTCACCGATAACTGCGTGGTGGGCATCAAGCCCAACAAGCCGCGCATCGCGGAATTGATGGGCCGGTCCCTGATGCTGGTGACCGCCCTGGCCCCAACGATCGGCTACGACAAGGCCACCCAGGTCGCCAAGGCTGCCCACGCCAATGGGACGACCTTGCGCGAGGAAGCCGTCAGGCTGGGTTTTGTGTCCGGCGCCGATTTCGACCGTCTGGTGCGCCCGGAATCGATGACCCACCCGTCCTCTTCAACCGACTGACCGGTTGTTGAAGGACCCCAGAGCGACGCCGCGTCGGGACTGTCCGTGGAGCTCACATAGTAATACACAGATATAACGCGACGGATTATACAGTCCGATAGGAAATAACTATAATTGGTCCGGTATTCACCGGACTAATCGATCCGTATCTAAATACTATTCCACTCTATGTGGTTGTCATTTAGGCAGTAGGTCGAAATAATTGCAGTGTTGTTACAGTGTATATTATCCAATAGAAAAACGAAACATTAGCGAATAGATAAATATACCTCCGACGTCAGCTAGTTAAATCATTGGTTCTACAGAGTTCAACTTTAGGCATTTTCTAATAGTCTCGTTCGGTTCTATTTCGATCAACTAACCGTGTATTGAATCGTTGCCCGAATACACCACATTGTGACAAGTGCAAACTTGCGAAAGGCCCGCCAGACGAGAAGACGGCGTTACCGCCACCTATTCGTCAGAATTGGCGGGGATAAAAGGGATCCAAATTCGGGGGTCCGGAAACCATGTATCAGGTTACCTACGAGGCAAATCTTGGCTGATTTGGTCAACCTTCGAACAGCCCGCAAGCAAGCCAAACGTCGGCAGGACGATGAGCACGCGAAATCCCAACGTCTTGCCCACGGCCAGCCGAAAAGCTTGCGCCAGCGCGAACTTGCCCTCCGCGACAAAGCCAAAAAAGACCTCGACGGTCACCTGATCGAACCAGGAGACGGCCGATGAAATCGCCGGTTGTCAAACGCTCAATCGTCATTGCCGGGCATAAGACGAGTGTCAGTCTTGAGGATGCGTTCTGGAAAGGGCTGAAGGAGATCGCCATCGGCCGCGACCTGACCTTGTCGGATCTTGTCGCCTCGATCGATACCGATCGCCATCACGGCAACCTGTCATCGGCTATCCGCCTGTTCGTCCTCGACCACTTTCGAGTGCAGAGCAGCGAAGAACACGGCCAGCATAACGACGTGCATGAAGGTGTCGGGTCGCGACCGACGACCGCCGTACTACGGCCTGAGTGATCCGGCCGATTCGCCGGCTGTCGTCGCCGGGTGCGGCCAAGGCCTGATATCGACTGGTGCCGGCAATTTCGGCGCCAGTTGTGTCTTGGCCGGCGCCGACGGCGAAGGAGCTTGCGACCGGCGCGCGGCGCCTGTCGACTGAATCGGGGCTGACGCTTTGGCCTGAGCCGGTGCGGCGTTCGAAGTGGCGGCCGGATGCGCCGTTGCGCCCGGAACCGCTTTCGCGCCCGCATTCGTCGGCGTCGCCGATGGCGACGAAGGTGGCGGCGACGACTGCGGCAAAGACTGCGGCGCGGCTTCCGGCTGGACCGATGGTGCGGAGGCCGGCGGCGGCACGGCCGACGCCGGCGGCTGCAACCGGCTCCGCTCGGCCTCAAGCGCACGCTGCTTCTCAAGCTCGCGCAGTTTCCGCGCCTGGTTCTCCACCGCCCGCAACGTCAACCATCCGCTCAAGGCCGAGACGTCGACGCTGCGCGCCGGCGCCGACACCGGTCCCTTCAAGGCCATGAAGATATCCGGCCGCGCGCCCGCCGCTTCGCTGGTGCCCGACAGCACCATGTGGGCGTCGAGCGAACCGTCGGTGAGATCGATCGTGCCATTGAGCGTCAGAGCGGCGTCGCTGCTCTCGACCGTGGCGCTGCTCAGTCGCAACTGACCGGCGCCGACCGTGAACGGGCCTTCGGCGCGCTTGACCGATAACTGGCCGCTCGCCAAAGCTCTTTGCACAATGTCCGCGAGCCGTCCGCTGTCGACCGGCAGCCCCTGATCGACGGCGCGGGTGACGGCGTCGAAGGCGCGCGGGTCGAGACCGGCGAGTTGCCCATTGCTCAGCGCGACCTTGCCGCTGCCCTGAAGCGAACCGATCAAGGCCACCGGACTCAAACCGGTGCCTTCCACCTCGGCCGATACATCCAGCGTTCCGGTCACCGGCGGCCGCGCGCCCGACCGCAGCAACACCGACGCATCGGCACCGGCCAGAGCCAGCTTGGCCTGCGCGGTCAAACCGCCATCGGTGTCTTTATACGTCATGCTGCCGCTGAGCCGGCCGCCGGCCAGAACGCCGGCGATATCGTCAACGGCCAATTCGCGCTTGCCGAACCGCAGCGTCGAACGGAATTCCCGCGCGGTCAGGGTCGGCGATACGTCAAGCCGACGAACCTTGAGACCGACCGAGCCGGCATAATCGCCGAAGACGCCGTCGCCGAACGGCTCGCTCGGCCAGACCCAGCTTGGCTTCACCGAAGCATTGCTGGACGGGCTCTTGCCGGCCGGCTCCGGCGCGGCAGCCGGCATACCGATCGCCGCCGCGACCAAACCCGCGCCATCGATGGTATCGGCTTCAATGTCGCCGGACAGCCGATGCGGCGCCGACAAGGTCGCCGCCAGCTTGCCGCGCAAAGTGGAACCGCCGATACCCGCTTCGATATCGCTGACGTCAAGACTGTCGCCGTTCAGAACGATCCGCCCGCCGAAGGTCACCGGAAGAACAGCGGCCGCATCGCCCGCCGTCAAAGATGACGACGCCAGCGGCGCGGCATTGCCGCTGAGGATATCGGCATGCAGCGTCGCGGTCGGCTTGTCGGCGAAAGGCTGCGTCGTCCCGTTCGCCTTGACGTCCAGACCTTTGGCGATCAGTTGCGCGTCGACCTGCATCGGACCGCCGGCCGGGCCGTTCAGCTTGACCGACAAGACACCGGGTCCCGGCCCGACCGCCAGCGCGCGGTCGATGCCAATTAACGCGGTCAACGTCTTGCCGTCATCGGCCGTGACCTTGCCGTCCAGTTGCAGATTGCCCGACGACGGCGGGAAGCTGTCGGCATTGCCTTGCGCGTTCAGCGAGACAGTGACCTTGCCGAGGCTGCCGTCGATGCCGAGTTTGGCCAGTCCCGGCGCCGCGCCATCGATCGTCAGCCGCGCGTGCAATCTGGCCGGCGCCATCTCCGCCGCTTTTTGTCCGAGCGTCTTGACCGTTACCGGCGCAAAGCGCGACAGCAGCGCCATCACCGGCGCCATGTCGGGCGCGGTCAGATCGACATTGATGCTGCCCTGCGGCGACGGGGCGGTGGTGACGATGCGGCCACTCGCTGAAAACGCCGCGCCGCCCAGATCGGCCACCGCGAGCTTGTCGATCTGCAAACCGCCGGCGTCGATCTTCAGGCGCGCGCTGGCGTTATGCGCGACGAAACCGCCGACGGTCGCGCGGCCGATGTCGGCGGCAATCGTCATGTCGCGCGGCCGTTCGACCGTCGAGCCGGCCAGCAAGGCGCGACCGAAACCGAGCGCGGCGTCGAGATCGAGCTCCGGTGCATTCAGCGCGGCATCGAACTTCGACGGACGATCGCCGGCGCCGAAGATATAAGCCAGCCGGCCGGACACGGTCTTGCGGTCGAAGCGCGCCGTCAGCTTTTCAATCGCGACTTTCTCACTGCCGAGCGTGACGTCGCCGCGCAAACTCAAAGGCCCGGCTTCGGCAACGCCGGCTTTGGCCGTGCCGGCGTCACGACCTTCCAGCCAGGCCGCCAGACTATTTGGATCGTTGGCATCGATCTCGGCCGGCCCGGTGAAAGCCACGCCACTGGCATCGACCGCCAGATGGCCGCTCAAACGCACCTGGGTAAAGCCGGGCGCGCGAAATTCGAAACGGTCGAGATTCCAGCCGCTGTCATCCGACGTGATATCGCCGCGCAGGTTCTGCACCGTGCTGCCGCCGAGCGTGACCTGATCGATGCCGACGCCGATTGAAATCGGGATCGACGGCCGAAACGCCGCGCCGCCCAATTCGGCCAGCTCACGGATGGCCGCCGCCGGCGGCGGCCTGCTGCCGTCGCCGGCCACCAGCACCCGGTCGAGGTCGATCTGCGTGCCGGACAACACGCCGTCAAAACGCGGAGTCTTGCCGAACTTGAATTCGGCGACGCCGGTCAGCTTCAGGCCGCGATTGATCGAGCCATATTGAAACTCGACATTTTCCATCAAGGCCGACTTCGCATCGGCCTTGAGCTTGCCGCTCAGCTTCCACGGCTGGGTCAGCCGCGCGCTGCCGCTGGGCGCAATGCCGACCGGCTTGGCCAGGCTCAGCGAACCCTGAAACTTCGGATCGTCGCCGGCCAGCGTCAGTTCGCCTTCGGCTTCCATGCTGAGCGGCCGACTGACCGGATCGACATTGACGTGAAGCTTGATCGCACCGGCGTCGCTATAGCGCCCGGTCGAAAGCCGATAAGGATAGAGTTCGCCGCCGATGGTGACCGCGCCCTCGCCCTTGAACGGACCGATCAGCGAACGCGCCTCGCCGTTGAACCACAATTTGTCAAAGGTCGTGACGCCACCGCTTGCCATATCGGTCACGACAACCCGGCCATCCTCGATGCCGAGCCGTTCCACGGTCAAACTATCGGGATTGAACGAGACCGCGATATTCGGCGCCAGCACATGACCGGTTGCGTCGATCGTCAGGCCAACCGTCGGTCCGGCGATATGCAGTTCGGTGGCGCGCCATTGGCCGCGCAACAGGGGCGTCAGCGCGAATTCGATAGCCAGCGAACGGGCGCGAATGACGCCAGCGTCAGCGGCGGCCACCTTCCCCTTGGTGGGCGCGGTCGTTTCACCGGATTTGGGCTTGCCGATCTCGATCGTGTGCAACGTCAACCGTGGCGACGGCAGCAGCCGCGCATCGATGGCGCCGGTGACGCGCACATCCTCGCCGATCAGATGACTGGCTTCGGCCTCGAAAATCGAGCGGTAGCCATTCCAGTCGACCAGCAGAGGACCGACCAGCGCCGTCACCAGCGCCAGAATGATCGCAATAGCCAGTCCGAGCAAAGTCGTTTGCAAACGCCAACTCCAGCGCCTCTCCGCAGCCGGTCTGCGTCCGCGCCTATCGTCTGGAAATATACGCTATAATTTGTCGGCTATGGCGGCAAATCTTTGTTCCGCCGATCAGATTCTCTCAATTCAGGCGCGATTCGAAGCACCGTGCCAGGACGCCAGAACCGCGGGCGGAAACCGTTCAGGCGCGCGGGACTATCGCCGCGCGCAGCGGTCCAAAGACCGCATCAACACGACGATCACGACAAGGCGATGATCTTGCCCGGGTTCAGGATATTCTGCGGGTCGAGCGCACGTTTGATCGAGGCCATGACCGCAACGACGGCCGCGCCATGCTCGGCCACCATGTATTTCATCTTGCCCTGACCGATGCCGTGCTCGCCGGTCGAAGTGCCGTCCATCGCCAAAGCGCGTTCGACCAGACGTTTCGACAAGGCCTTGGCGCGTTCGACTTCGCCGGGATCGTTCATGTCGATCAGCAGCGTCAGGTGGAAATTGCCGTCGCCGACATGGCCGACGATCGGCGCCAGAATGCCGGTTTCGGCGATATCGGCCTGCGTCGCCGTGACGCATTCGGCCAGCCGCGAAATGGGCACGCAAACGTCGGTCGCAATCATCGCCGCGCCGGGCCGCAGCGTGAAATTTGACATCGCCGCGTTATGACGCGCTTCCCACAACTTGGTGCGTTCTTCCGGCCGCGTGGTCCAGACGAAGGGACCGCCGCCCAGTTCTTCGGCGATCTCGCCGAACCGTTCCGACTGTTCGGCCACAGACGCCGCGGTGCCGTGGAATTCCATCAGCAGCAATGTGGTTTCCGGCAGTTCGGTTTTCGACGCCAGATTGAGCGCGCGAACCTGCAAGGCATCGAGCAATTCAATGCGCGCCACCGGGATGCCGGCCTGAATGGTCATGATCGCGGCGTTGCAGGCCGCCTCAACCGTCGGGAACGGACAGCGACCGCCGGAAATCGCTTCCGGAATGCCGGACAGCCGCAACGTCAATTCGGTGATGATGCCAAGCGTGCCTTCCGAGCCGACCATCAGCCGTGTCAGGTCGTAACCGGCGGAGGTTTTCTTGGCGCGGCGCGCGGTGTCGATCACCTCGCCATTGGCCAGCACGACCTTGAGCGACAGGACATTGTCCTTCATCGTGCCGTAGCGCACCGCATTGGTGCCGGAGGCGCGCGTCGCCGCCATGCCGCCGAGCGAGGCGTCGGCGCCGGGATCGATCGGAAAGAACAGGCCGCTGTCGCGCAATTGCTCGTTCAGCGCCTTGCGGGTGATGCCGGGCTGCACAACGCAATCGAGGTCTTCGGCATGGACCTTCACCAGCTTGTTCATGTCGCGAAAGTCGATCGAGACGCCGCCAAGCGGCGCATTGACGTGACCTTCCAGCGACGAGCCGGTGCCAAATGCGATAATGGGCATCGCATGGCGCGCGCAGATCCGCACGATCTGCTGCACCTCTTCGGTGCTCTGCGGATAAACCACGGCATCCGGCGGCTGATTGACGATCCAGGTGACCGTATTGCCATGCTGCTGGCGGACGGCCTGCGACGTCACCAGTCGGTTGCCAAAGATCGCTGCGAGTTCGTCAATGGCGGCGGACACCGCCGCGGCGGCGGGCTTGGCGAGAGCAATATCGGCGGTCACGGGCGGCGGCCTGCGTTTGATGGATCGGGGTCCGCAAACTGTCGGTCAACCGCGCCCGGGTCAAGCCGAACCGCAGGCGTTCGGGAACCCCGCCAGACGGCGCGAAACGGCGGCCGCGATCAGGAATACATCCGGTCGGTCGGCAGTTGCGGCTCCTGCGGCGCCGGATTGCTGTTGCCGATCGTCATCGCCCACGACACCAGCATCACCACCAGCATCAGCAGGAACGCACCGCGGGCAATTTTGCTCAAAATTGTTCCGTAACCGGCCCAGGACATCTCGGCTCTCCTTGATTGCTGGCAACATAGCCGAGGGCCGCCCGCCGGCCAGTCATTTAGTTAATTTTTGGTTAATGGAAGTACCGCTGTGGACAAGGCCCGCGTGGCGCGATCCGGCGGCGTCGGGACCGAGCCGCTACGGCGATCACGGGGTTTGCCGCGCCCGGCGGCCGGCCGGTGGACGGGCCCGACCCGTCACCTTAAGGTTTTGCCGCGTCTGAGGAAAAACGCCCGGAGTTTGAGTAGCCCCATGTCCGACCGCCAAGACCCGGCCTTGCCGGCCCCGTTCGTGTCGTCCGTCATGCGGATCGAGCCGGCCTGGATCGACTACAACGGCCACCTCAACGTCGCCTATTACAATGTGCTGTTCGACCGCGCCGTCGACGAGATCTACGAACCGCTCGGCCTCGGGCCCGGCTACCTCGAACGCACGAAGCACTCGACCATGGTGGTCGAAACGCATGTCCGTTACCTGCGAGAAGTGCACCTCGATACGCCGCTACGCGTGACGATCCAGCTGCTCGCCTATGACGCCAAGCGCATTCAACTGTTCGAACAGCTCGTCCACGCCACCGAGGGCTGGGTGTCGGCGACCTCGGAAAGCATGACCGTTCACGTCGATATGACGGCCAAGAAGGTTTCACCGTTTCCCGCCGATGTTCTCGCGGCGCTGGAACGCATGCAGGCGGCGCATGCCACCCTGCCCCGCCCGGACGCCGCCGGGCGCAGCGTCGGGATGCCGGTCAGGGCATAGGTTTCCCACCGGAATTCGCGATTTTCCCGCAATTTCCCGTGCCAAAACGGTGGGGAGATGCCGCCCGACGGTTTCTCCGCCGCCCCCAACCCTCGAAAATGCCGCTCTCGAGTGCCATCTTGGGGCTTGAAGGAATCAATCGACATTATGGCCGAACCCAAGCGTCACAGTCCCGTTCCCGCGCCCGCTCCGGTGGCCGGCGGCATCGCCGCGCGCGCGATGGCGACCCGCACCGCGGCCGCGCCTTATCTCGCCGGCCTCAACCCCGAGCAGCGCGACGCGGTCGAAACCCTCGACGGCCCGGTGCTGGTGCTGGCCGGGGCCGGCACCGGCAAGACCCGCGTGCTGACCACCCGCATCGCCCATATTCTCAACCTCGGCCGCGCCCATCCGCGTGAAATCCTCGCCGTCACCTTCACCAACAAGGCCGCGCGCGAGATGAAGCAGCGCATCGGCCAGATGGTCGGCGACATCGTCGAGGGCATGCCCTGGCTCGGCACCTTCCACGCCATCGGCGTGAAGATCCTGCGGCGTCACGCCGAACTCGTCGGCCTGAAAAGCGATTTCACCATTCTCGGCGTCGACGACCAGATCCGGCTGATCAAGCAGTTATTGGAAGTCGAGAAGCTCGACGAGAAGCGCTGGCCGGCGCGCGTCTTCGCCATGATCCTCGATGGCTGGAAAAACCGCGGCCTGAGCCCCGATCAGGTGCCGGCCGGCGAGGCGGCGTCCTTCGCCAACGGCAAGGGCAAGAAACTTTATCAGGCCTATCAGGAGCGGCTGAAGACGCTCAACGCCGCCGACTTCGGCGACCTGCTGCTGGAATGCATCCGGCTGTTCCGCGAGAACCCGGACGTGCTGCGCCAATATCAGCAGCGTTTCAAATTCATCCTGGTCGACGAATATCAGGACACCAACGTCGCGCAGTATCTGTGGCTGCGCTTGCTGGCGCAGACGCCGTCCACGCCTGTCATTCCGGGACGGTCCGAAGGACCGGACCCGGAATCCGGCGACGCGGAAGACGCATCCGGATTGCGGGTCCGCGCTGAAAGCGCGCCCCGGAATGACGATAAAAAAGCTGCCGCGGCGCCGAGAAACATCTGCTGCGTCGGCGACGACGACCAGTCGATCTACGGCTGGCGCGGCGCCGAGGTCGACAACATCCTGCGTTTCGACCACGACTTCCCCGGCGCCAAGGTGATCCGCCTCGAGCGCAATTATCGGTCGACCGGCCATATCCTCGCCGCCGCCTCCGAGCTGATCGCGCATAACGAAGGCCGGCTCGGCAAGACGCTGCGCACCGAGGACGTGCCCGGCGAAAAGGTGCAGGTCACCGGCGCCTGGGACTCGGAGGAAGAAGCCCGCGCCATCGGCGAGGAAATCGAGCAGCTGCAGCGCGAGGCGCGCGAGAGCGGCCTCGACCATCCGCTCGACGAGATCGCCATTCTGGTGCGGGCCTCGTTCCAGATGCGCGAATTCGAAGAACGCTTCATCCAGCTCGGCCTGTCCTATCGCGTCATCGGCGGCCCGCGCTTCTACGAGCGCGCCGAAATCCGCGATGCGCTGGCTTACCTGCGCGTCATCGCGCAGCCGGCCGACGATCTCGCCTTCGAGCGCATCATCAACGTGCCCAAGCGCGGTCTCGGCGACGCCACCGTACAGATGCTGCACGACTATGCCCGCAAGCAGCGCATTCCGCTGACCGAGGCCGCCAGCATCCTGTCGGCGACCGACGAGATGAAGCCGAAGCCGCGCACCACCTTGCGCGCGCTGATGGACTCCTTCGCGCGCTGGCGCAAGCAGCGCGACCTGCTGCCGCACACCGAGCTGGCCGAGATCGTGCTCGACGAGAGCGGCTATACCGAGATGTGGCAGAAGGACCGATCCGCCGACGCCGCCGGCCGGCTCGAAAACCTGAAGGAACTGGTGCGCTCGATGCAGGAGTTCGAGAACCTGCAAGGCTTCCTCGAGCACATCTCGCTGGTGATGGATGTCGACCGCACCGAGGCCGAACAGGCGGTCAACATCATGACGCTGCATTCCGCCAAGGGCCTGGAATTCGACACCGTGTTCCTGCCCGGCTGGGAGGAAGGCCTGTTTCCGCATCAACGCTCGCTTGATGAAAGCGGCCGCAACGGGCTGGAGGAGGAACGCCGCCTCGCCCATGTCGGCATCACCCGGGCGCGCAAGCGCGCCAAGATCTATTTCGCGTCGAACCGGCGCATTCACGGCATGTGGTCGACCAACATTCCGTCGCGCTTTCTCGACGAACTGCCGGAGGCGCATGTCGAGGTCAAGGAAGCCGTCAACGGCACCGGCGGCTTCGGCATGTCGGGCTATGGCGCCAGCCGCTTCGATCAGAACCAGTCCTTCGGCTCGAGCTATTCGACGCCCGGCTGGCAGCGCGCGCAAACCCGCAAGGGCGGCGGCTTCAGCGACCACAGCCAGCCCGACTATGTGCCGGATGGCGTGTTCAATCAGGATGACGACAGCGCGGCCTATGCGGACGACGCCAGCGCACAGCCAACCAGCGGGCGCGGCCGCGCCTCATCGTCCCCTCCCCCCTCGCGGGGGAGGTCCGCCGCAGGCGGACGGGAGGGCGGTGCGGGCCCGAAGTCGCGCCGTCCCGCGTCTCCGCTCACCATCGACGGCGAACTGATCGCCAAATCGACCGGCACATCATCGGCGTTCAAAACCGGCGACCGGGTGTTTCACCTGAAATTCGGCAACGGCAACGTCACCGCCGTAGACGGCAACAAGCTGACCATCCGCTTCGACAAAGCCGGCGAAAAGCGCGTGGTGGATAGTTTTGTCGAGAGGGTGTGAGCGCGCTTTGTGCGGATCGAATCTGCGCACAAAATTAAGCGGGCTGCGCTACCGAAGCAGACTCTGCAAATTTTTATCGGACTTTGCCGCAAAATTCGCTCCAAATCCGTATACTGAAGGTGCCGCTAACAACCGCGCTTAATCGAAGCGCGCTGGACCGATACTCCCAGAAGCTTTCAATCTCACTCGGAGGGGAATATGCTTCGGGACAGCCGAGAAATCATTGCCCGTCTAAAGCGCGACGGTTTTGAACAAGTTTCGGTGCGTGGGTCGCACCATAAGTTCGTCCATAAGACGAAGCATTTAATGGTGATCGTGCCGCACCCGAAGCGAGACATTCCGTCCGGCACCGTGCAAAGTATCTACAAGCAGGCCGGCTGGCCAAAGGACTGATCGATGCCGCACTACATCGCGCTGATCCACAAAGAAAGCGACAGCAGCTACGGGGTATCGTTCCCCGACGTACCGGGCGTGATTACGGCTGGCGACAGCATCGACGACGTCCTGCAAAAGGCTGCCGAAGCTCTTGAATTCGCTGCCGACGATTGGGAAGACCGCGACGGCAGCAAACGCTTCCCTGCCCCGCGCACGATTGACGAATTGCGCACCGACCCCGTCTTTCAGCAAGACGCCCACGACGCGGTAATCGCCGCCGTACCGTTCCGCGCCAAGGCAGAAGCTGCGGAGTAAGCCGTACGGTCCGCGATCGGGTGTTTCACCTGAAATTCGCCAACGTAACCGCCGTCGACAGCTAACCAAGCTGACCATCCGGTTCGACAAGGCCAGCGAAAAGGGGGTGGTGGATAGTTTTGTGGAGAGGGTAAGATCTTCCAGCATCTGGTTTTTATGAAAGACGGCCTACTTCTATGAGCTATAATTTTTCAAACTTATCACCAGCTGATTTTGAAGATTTTTCGCGTGAGCTGATTGGCAAAGAGTTAGGCATCCGATTTGAGGCGTTTGCGCCTGGGCCAGATCAGGGCATCGATGGCCGCCATGCTGTCGGAAAAAAATCGACAATTCTTCAGGCAAAACACTATGCGGGCTCAAGCTACTCTTCTCTCAAGAATGCCATAAAAAGAGAAGCTAAGATCGCTGCTAAACTGAACCCAACCCGCTATATTTTGGCCACTTCTCACGCGCTTACTCCAAGAAATAAGAAAGAACTTACAGATCTATTTGGAAGACGACTTTTAGATCGCATAACGATTTTCGGCCGAAACGATTTAAACTCACTACTGCGAGATTTTCCTGAAATCGAAAAGGCCCATATCAAACTTTGGCTTTCTAGCACGGCTGTCTTAGATCGCGTCGTCAGATCGGCCTCGCACTCGTTTTCGGCGGCATCCAGGGCAGACGCAGAGGCCAAAGTCAAAGTATATGCCCAGAATCCCAGCTTTAAAGAAGCAAGAGACAAGCTTGAAGCAAATCACGTCACAATTATCTCCGGCCCTCCTGGAGTAGGAAAGACCACACTCGCGGAAATGTTGGCGTACGCTTATATTGGCGATGACTGGGATTTCATTGCGATCCGCAATCTTGACGATGGCTTCGCCGCAATCGTTGACACGAAGAAGCAAATTTTCTTTTTTGATGATTTTCTTGGAAAGGTTGCACTTGATGCCCGCGCCTTGTCTGCAAAGGACTTTGAGCTAGCTCGATTTATCAAACGCGTTCAAAAAACTTCTAACGCCCGCTTTATACTAACAACGCGGGCTGGCCTGCACCCGGTTTTGAAGACACCGAGATTGGTGTTTTTATGGAACCGGGAGGTGGGTCATGGAGAGACGGAAGTTTACGCGAGAGTTCAAGCTTGAGGCGGTGAAGCTGATCCGGGAGCGCGGGGTGTCTGTTGCG
>WGNB01000008.1 GCA_016124795.1 Rhodopseudomonas sp.
CGCAACAGACACCCCGCGCTCCCGGATCAGCTTCACCGCCTCAAGCTTGAACTCTCGCGTAAACTTCCGTCTCTCCATGACCCACCTCCCGGTTCCATAAAAACACCAATCTCGGTGTCTTCAAAACCGGGTGCAGGCCAAGTGTCGACAAAGGTGCACTGCAAGCAATTTGACTTTTCCCCTCAGGCTTAATCCCGTATGAAATTCAATCTGTCACATCGTGAACCAGCCTGTAGGATGGGTTAGCGCCGAAGGCGCGCAACCCGCCGCAAATATCGCCAAAGGCCCATGGTGAGTTATGGCGCGCCTTATCCGCCTGACAATCTCACGCCGCATCCGCCGGCCTGACCCTCTTCGCAATCTCGCCGCCCTTGTCGCGCTCGACCACGCCAATGTCGTATTGGCTCTGCAAGTCAAGCCAGAACTGCGCGCTGTTACCGAAATAGCGCCCAAGCCGCACCGCTGTGTCGGCGGTGATCGAGCGCCGGCCATTGAGAATGTCGGTAACTCGGCCGGAAGGCACGCCGATATCGAGCGACAGACGGTTGGCCGACAGTTTGCGCGCCATCAGTTCGCGCTTCAGCAGACGACCGGGGTGTGACACGGGAGCCATGATCTATCCTCGGTGGTAATCGACGATCTCAACGTCGTAAGCATCGCCTTTGCGAAACTCAAAACATATGCGCCAGCGTTCGTTCACCGTCATCGCCCATTGACCACGCCGGTCGCCCTTGAGTTTATGCAGACCGACGCTCTTGAGCGGGCTCAAATCGTTCAGCGATTTCGCCACATTGAGTGCCAACAGCAGATCGATCGCGGCTTCAAAGTCGAGACCGCGTAGCCCGTTCGGTTGCTCGCCGTCCCAAACCTTGCGGGTCACGGAGTTTCGCCACGACCTGATCATGGCATTAATATACTACGACAAACGGTGAACCGCAACGGCATGACAAGGCCACCAAAAGTCGTGGATGGCCGGGACGAGCCCGGCCATGATGAACGGGGCCGGCCACCGAGCAGACTATTTTCCTTTTTATGTTGACATGCTTCCTATAAGATCGTATACCTATTCATGCCCGCCCCGACGAGAGGGGCCATGAACCGGTAGCGCCGGCTCGTGGGGGACGGGCACGGCGCCCGCGGGCGTGGCTTCGCTGGCCACGCGCTCGGGCGGCGCCGGGGCTCCGCTCGCGGGCACTAAGACCCGCCGCCAGGAGCTGGCTGACGGTGCGCGCTACCCGCTTGATGCGGATCAGCCGCCGGAAGCGCGGCCCGGACGCCGGCAAAGACGCCGTGACGGCGCGCCGACAGGCGCCACGCACTCTGGAAACGGAGTGCGTGAAGCCAACAAGACGCCGCGCCTGTCGGTGCGCCGTCCCCCTCTTCTCGTTGGAAGAGGGCTCTCGCTCAAAACCCGGGCGCGCCGCGCCGCGGGAACGATGACGCTCATCCCGATGTCGGACACAGGTCCATGTTCTTTGCATCCGAACCGCCCGCGCCATCGCAAGCGCGCCGCGTCATTCGTGACGGCGCAACAACCTTGTCTAGGCGACGTTCAACGGCTTGAAGCCGTTCCACAGCGCGGTGCCGGCGCCCGACATCAACACCTTCACATAACGCTGGCGCTGATATTCGCCATTGACCGAGATGCGCGGCAAGGCGGTGAGATGATCGGCATGGGCGGCAAACAGTACGCCCGGCCGTGTCGTCACCGCGGTCTTGAAGCCGAGTTCGGAAGCGATACGGAATTCGCGCGGGCCGGCCGATGTCGGATCGCCGACCGGATAGGCCAGATGTTGCGGCCGCTTGTCGAGCGCGGCCTCCAGCACCGAACGGCTCATTTCCATTTCAGCGCGCACCGCATCCTCGCTCGCCAGCTTTTTCAGCATTGAATGCGACACGGTATGGGCGCCGATCGTCACCAGCGGGTCGCGCGCCAGTCGCGCGATCTCGTCCCAGTCCATGCACAGCTCGCGGCAGATCGCCGGAATATCGACGTGATAGGTCGCACACAGGTCGCGCACGGTGCGGCGCACCTCGTCCTCGGTCTTCATGCTGCGCAGATAGCCGTAGATCGCGTCATAGAGTTCGCGCTTCTCGCCGGTCGAGCGGCAATCGAAATATTGCTGCTTGCCCTTGATCAGCATGCCGATCCGGTTGTTCTTGGCGATCACCTGCTCGAGCGCGACCCACCACAATTCGCCGAGCCGGTCGGGAAAGCTGGTCGGAATATAGAGCGCGTAAGGCAGTTCGTATTTGCGGAACAGCGGGTGGGCGAACTCCAGCAGGTCCTTGTAGCCGTCGTCGAAGGTGATGCAGACGAAACGCCGCGCGAAATCGCCTTCGACCATCCGCCGGTGCATCTCGTCGAGCGTGATGACATCGACCTTTTGCCGCTTCAGCCGCCGCAACAGTCCTTCGAGGAAATTCGGCGTCACTTCGAGCAGCCGATTGGGCTGGAAGCCCGATTTCCGCGCCGGGCGAACGTGGTGCAGCGTCAGGATCGAGCCGACGCCGCCGACGAACGGCCTGAGCATGTGGTGCAGGCCGGTGAAATACAGCGTTTCCAGGCCGGTGCGGATGATGGTTTTCTTCATGGTCTCGCGTTTGGACGGCAGTCCGGTCTCGGACAAGGGCAGCCCGGGCCGAATTCAGGGCAATATCCCAACCCTTTATTGATAATTCTTTGCGACGGTGTGACCCGCCGCCAGCCCGGGAACGGACATAGCCACACATGAACGTCGCAGTGCAACGCCCCTTTAACCTTACCTGCGCGGCGACGCCAGGCACCGACACCCGGCTGGCGCGGGTCGAAGTTTTCACCGCAATGGCCCAGGCCGAGCCCTACTGGCGGCTGCTGGAGACCGCGGAACCGCTGGCGACGCCTTATCAGACCTTCGACTTTCTCGACCTGTGGCAGCACCGTATCGGCGCCGCCGAAGGCGTCATACCGTTTATCGTCGTCGGTTTCGACGGCCTGGATTCGCCGATGTTCGTCTGGCCGCTCGGCCTGCGCCGCCGCTTCGGTCTGCGGCAGGTCGAATTCATGGGCGGCAAGCATGTCAATTTCAACGTCGCGCTGTGGCGCCGCGACGCCGCCGCCGCGATCGGCGAAATCGAACTTCTCGCGATCCTCGCCCAGATCAACGATCAGGCCGACCTGCTGACGCTGGCCAACCAGCCGCTGAGCTGGGGCGGGCTCGCCAATCCCTTCGCGCTGCTCCCGCATCAGGCCTCGCCCAGCTTTGGCCATAGCGGCGCGCTTCTGCCGGATTTCGAGGCCTGGCTGAACGCCCGCACCAACAGCTCCGCCCGCAAGAAGATGCGCAAGAAGGAACGCACGCTGGCCGGCTTCGGCGCGGTGCGGTTTCACAAGGCAGTCGGCCGCGAGCAGATCGAGGCGACGCTGGCGAGCTTCTTCGAACAGAAAAGCGCGCGGATGCGCGCACTCGGCCTGCCCGATGCCTACGCCGAACCGGCGGTGCGCCAGTTCATTACAGCGGCGGCGCTGACGCCCTCGGCCGATGGCAGCACCGTCATCGAACTCTATGCGCTGACGCTCGACGGCGAAGTCATCGCCACGCTCGGCGGCATGGTCGGCAATGGCCGGTTCTCCGGCATGTTCAGTTCGATCATTCACGGCCAGTACGGCGCCGAGAGCCCCGGCGAACAATTGCTGTTGTTTCTGGTGCAGGAGCTGTGCCGCCGCGGCCTGACCACTTTCGATCTCGGCATCGGCGAGGCCCGTTACAAAGGCGTGTTCTGCCCGGACGCCGACCCGATGTTCGACAGCTACTGGCCGCTGACGCCGCTCGGCCGGGTCGCCGCCACTGGATTGCGGCTGGCCTGCACCGCCAAGCGAACCATCAAGCAGCATCCGCTGTTGTGGTCGCTGGTCATCAAGGCGCGCCGCCTGCGCGGCCGGCTCGTCGGTCAGACGCCCGGTTAAGCCGCCGCCGCCTGCGCCGCGCCGACCAGCAAGGTGATGTCGGCAAAGCCGCATTGCGCCAGCCGGTCGCGCGCCGCCTGGGTCGCCGGATCGGCTGGATCGGCGGTCACCAGCACCGCGCACCGGGCCAGGGGTGCGAAGCGTTCGATCGCCACATCCGGCACCGAGCCGGCATCGATCACGACGTAATTGTAGCTCTGCGCCAGCGCCTCGATCACCGTCGCCAGCACCGGCGAGGCCGACAGTGTCGCCCCGTCGCCGGCGATGTCGCCGGTCGCCACTAGATGGACATTGGACGACTGGTCGCGGGTGATGATGTCGCCGAACGAGACGGTGCCGCGCACCAGCTCGGCGATGCCGGGGGCGTCGGGATCGGTCGAGATCACCGACAGGTTCGGCGCGTCGAAAGCCAGATCGACCAGCACCACGGTCGCATCCTGCGCCAGCATGCGGGCCAGCGTGATCGCGGCATAGGTGGTACCAACATCGCGGCCGGCGCCGGCCAGCGTGACGCTCCGGCCGGCGTCACCGTCGAGCCGCAGATCGAGCGCCAGTTGTTCAAGCGTGCTCACCGGCAGAGGCGCGACATGCGGCGGCGCTGAGGGCATCGGCATCATCGCTGGCATAACCGGCGGCGACGGCATATATGGTTGAGCGAAGGGTTGCGCATAAGGCTGCGGCGCGACCGCCGCCGCGATCGGCGCGCCCCCCACCGACGGGACGAAAGCCGGCATCGCAGATGGCGCATAGCCATAACCGGCAGCCGCCGGCGGCGTCGCCAGCAGCGCGGCTGTCACCGTAAAGCCAGCCGACAGCATGAACGCGGCAAAGGCGGCAATCAGCACCGACGCGGTCTTCTTCGGATAAGACGGCTTGAGCGCGGGGCTGGCGCGCGAAATGATCCGGGCCTCGGGCGGAGCGGCATTGATATTGTCGCGCGCGGAAGCTTCCGAATATTTCACCAGATAGGATTCCAGCAACTCGCGCTGCGACTTGGCGTCGCGTTCGAGCGCGCGCAGTTCAACGTCCTGCTCGTTGCTTTGCGACGCCTGCTTTTTGACCTGATCGAGGCTGGCCGTGAGCGATTGCAGCCGGTCGCCGGCGAGCTTGGCATCGTTGTCGAGCTGACGCGCCAGCCGTTCGCCTTCAGTGCGCTTGGCGCGTTCGACTTCCGCGATCTGGGCGCGCAGTTCCTTGATGCGCGGATGCTGGTCCAGCAACGTGGTCGATTGCTCGGCAAGTTGCGAGCGTAGCGCGTTGCCCTGTTCGGTCAGACGACGCATCGACTCGGAGTTGGCAATATCGGACGAGTCGATCGGCTGGCCGGACCGGATGAGATCGCGCAACTGGCGCGCCCTCGCCTGCAAATCGGCCTGCTGACCGCGTGCGGTGGCAATCTGCGAATTGATTTCGCTCAACTGCTGGCTCGGCAGCGAAGTGTTGTTGGAACCGACGAACAGATTGGAACGCGACCGGTAAGCTTCAACCTTCGCTTCCGAATTGGCAACCTTGGTCCGCAACTTGGCGATTTCGGTGGCCAGCCAGCTGCTGGCGGCTCGCGTCTGGTCGGTCTTGGTCGACTGCTGAAGGCTGAGATAAGTCTGGGCAATCGTGTTGGCGACGCTAGCGGCAAGATCGGAATTGGCCGAGCTGAAATCGATGCCGATCACCCGCGACTTGTCGATGGCGTGGACATTGAGACGATCGTAGAAAGCTTCCAGCGTCCGCTCCTCGCGCGTCATCGCCGAGACATCGCGCGCCATGCCGAGTAGGCTCAGTACGGTACGCCACGGCGACGAGTCGAACTCCGGCAACTGGTTGAGCTTTTCCTTGGCAATCACCTGACGGGCCAGATCGCGCGACAGGATGATCTGGATCTGTCCGATCACGGCTTCGGGGTCAAGCGCGGCACGCTCGTTGGTGCCTTTATCGGCCTCGGCGCGCATGAACACGTTCTCGCGCGATTCAAGCAGCAGCCGCGCTTCCGACCGGTAACGCGGCGTCATCGCGTTGACCACGACAAAAGCGGCGGTGGCCGCCACAACGGTCAGCGTGAGGATGCGGGTCTTCTTTTGCCAGACGGCGCGGCCGAGACCGATCAGGTCGAGATCGCCGCCGATGTCGGCGGGCGGGCGGGCGATAACCGGGCGAGTGGTGGGAGGTATAACCGGCGCGCTCACGGGCGGCACGACCGAAGACGCGGGAGTTGCGGCTTTGGACTTCTTACTGAAAAACATGACAACTCCAACGCACGACGCTACGGCACGGCGGCAATATGCGCGGACTATGGTTGCCACCGGGTTAATTTGGCCGGGAACCGTCGCGCGGCGAAAGGCGATATTAACCGCCGTCGCCTCTTAATCGCGCCGCTGTTTAGTAGTGAAACGTTCTTCAGCGTGCGGCGGCCCATGACTCCCTTGAACATCCTGCATGTGTTTCGCGCTCCGGTCGGCGGCCTGTTCCGCCATGTCGCGGACCTCGCCAGGGAACAAGCCACGCGCGGCCATCGCGTCGGCCTGATCGCCGATATCACGACTGGCGGCGAACGCGCCGAGGCGGCATTCGCGGCGCTGGCGCCGTCACTTGCCCTCGGCATCAGCCGCATCCCGATGACGCGCAACATCGGCCTCGGCGACATCGGCGCGGTCCGCCATGTCACGCGCCGCGCCCGCGAAACCAATGCCGACGTTCTGCATGGCCATGGCGCCAAAGGCGGCGCCTATGCCCGCCTGACCTTCGGTCATGACCGTGCCGTGCGCGCCTATACGCCGCACGGCGGCAGCCTGTTGTTTCCCGCCGACAGCCTTGCCGGCCAGATCTACCTGAAGACCGAAAAGCTGCTGATGCTGCGCGGCGATCTGTTCATGTTCGAGAGCCAATTCAGCGCCGAGGTGTTCCGGCATAAAGTCGGCACCCCGCGCGGTCTGGTCCGCGTCAGTCATAACGGGGTGTCGCGCGCCGAATTCGAGCCGATCGTGCCGGTCCCGGAGGCCACCGATCTGGTGTTCATGGGTGAGTTGCGCCCGATCAAGGGCATCGACGTGTTGATTGCCGCCATCGCCAAGCTGCATGGCCAGGGACGCAAGGTCACGGCCACCCTGGTCGGTTCGGGACCGAGCGAACAGGCCTTGAAGGCGCAGGTCGGGGGGCTCGGGCTTGCCGATGCGATCCGTTTCCGGTCGGCGATGCCGGCCCGCCAGGCGCTGGCGCTGGGCCGGATCATGACAGTGCCGTCGCGTGCCGAGTCGCTGCCTTATGTCGTGCTGGAAGCTGCCGCCGGCGGCGTACCGCTGATCACCACCGATGTCGGCGGCATTGCGGAAATCTATGGCCCCCAGGCTTCGGCGCTAATCCCGGCCGACGACGTTAACGCGCTGGCAACCGCCATCGTCACCATGCTCGATGCCGGCGACGCAAGAGCCGCTTTCGCCGCCACGTTGCGGGATCGGGTTGCCACCAGCTTCTCGGTCGACGCGATGGTTGATGGCATTCTCAAGGCTTACGGCGAAGCCCTTGACGTTTTGGCGGCCAGCGCGCGCCGTTAACCGGATTCCGGACAATCCGATAAAGCTTTGTTGAGACTCTTTGCCTACATATTTACCTGATTGAATAACCCCGCTGGCCCGGTGGCCTGCCCACGGCCGGCTCCATGATGGCCCGCGCAATGATCGAAGCCGACACTCGCCCCTCGTTAAACGCCACCGGCGCGGCCGTCGTGTTCGACCGATTGCGCGAAGGGCCCCGCCCGGCGGCCGAAGCCCGCACCCTGTCGCCGCAGGCGCTGGCCATCGCCAACACGATATCGCCGCCGCCGATCTCGCCGATCGTGCTGGCCGGCATCGTGCGCGTCGTCGAATTCGGCCTGATCGTCGCCGTCGGTCTGGCGATCTTTGCAGCCTATATTGAACCGATTGAAGCGCTATGGCCGCAATATCTGTTGGCCGTCGTCGTGATCGCGACGCTGGCTACACTGGCATTCCAGACCGCCGACATCTATCAGGTCCACGCGTTCCGCGGCCATGAAAAGCAATATATGCGCATGGCCTCCGCCTGGTCGGTGGTCTTCCTGATCGTGATCGGCGCATCCTTCTTCTTCAAGTCCGGCGAAATGTTCTCGCGGTTCTGGCTCGGCGCCTTCTTCATCTGCGGATTGCCGACCCTGATCATCGACCGCAAGCTGCTTTACTACATCGTGCGCAAATGGACCCGCGAAGGCCGTTTGACCCGGCGCACGGTCATCGTCGGTGGCGGCGAAGCCGGCGAGCGCGTCATCAAGGAATTGCGCTCGCAGAAAGACAGCGGCATCGAGATTATCGGCTGGTTCGACGATCGCGGCGGCGAACGCGGCAGTGGCGATTGCGCCGGCGAGCCGAAACTCGGCAGCGTCGACGATCTGGTCGAATTCGGTCGCCGCACCCGCGTCGATCTGGTGATCTTCTCGCTGCCGATTTCCGCCGAAAACCGCATTCTGGTGATGCTCAAGAAGCTGTGGGTGCTGCCGCTCGACATCCGGCTTGCCGCCCACACCAACAAACTCCAATTCCGGCCGCGTTCTTATTCCTACATCGGCAAGGTGCCGGTCATCGACGTGTTCGACCGCCCGATCGCCGATTGGGACGTCGTGATGAAATGGCTGTTCGACAAGATCATCGGCAGCATCCTTCTCATCCTGGCGCTGCCCGTGCTGGCGCTGGTGGCGATCGCCATCAAGCTCGACAGCCCCGGACCAGTGCTGTTCAAACAGAAGCGCTACGGCTTCAACAACGATCTGGTCGAGGTCTACAAGTTCCGCTCGATGTACATCAACGCGGCAGACGCCAGCGCCAACAAGCTGGTGACCAAAGACGATCCGCGCGTCACCCGGGTCGGGCGCATCATCCGCAAAGCCAGCCTCGACGAACTGCCGCAATTGTTCAATGTGGTGTTCTCCGGCAATCTGTCACTGGTCGGGCCGCGCCCGCATGCCGTCAACGCCAAGGCCGAGGCCCGGCTCTATGCCGAAGCGGTCGACGGCTATTTCGCCCGGCACCGCGTCAGACCGGGCATCACCGGCTGGGCGCAAATCAACGGCTGGCGCGGCGAAACCGACACCCACGACAAGATCCAGAACCGCGTCGAGCACGACCTCTATTACATTGAAAACTGGTCGGTGCTGTTCGACCTCTACATCCTGCTGCGCACGCCGTTCGCGCTGCTCAAGACCGAGAATGCCTATTGATCACCGCCCGCGATATGGCGTTGCGGGCGGCGCCAATGACGCCGCCATTCGCAGCCCCGCCGATCGCTAGCACGGCGCCGGCCATTGCGACGCCGTTCCGCGAGCGTCTGCTGCTCGTCATTCTTTTTATTACCGTCTTCGCCAGCTCGGTCGGCTTCATCGAACCGTCACCGCATGACGCATTGATGGGCGTGCTCGCCGTCGCGGGCCTGATCGCCGGCGTCCGGTTTCACCGCATTCTGGTGGTGCCTTTCGCACTGCTTCTGCTGTGGAATTTTTTCGGCATGATGGCGCTGTTCCGGGTCGACGACCAGGAAATGACCATCCAATACACCGCCACCTCGATCTACTTGGCAATCGCGGCGATGGTCTTTGCGCTGCTGTTTGCCCAGAACACCATGGCGCGCCTCACCGTGATGCAGCGCGCCTACGTCCTTACCGCAATCATTTTCGGCATTCTCGGGTGCCTCGGTTACTTCCATGCATTTCCGGGAGCTGAAGTCTTTACCCGCGACGAACGCGCGCACGGCGCTTTCAAGGACCCGAATGTCTTCGGCCCATTTCAAATCTGGCCGATCCTGTTTTTGGTCAACCGCATGTTGACGCGACGCATCTCGATCTCGGACATGATCGCAGCGGCGATCATCATGTTCAGCCTTCTGTTATGCTTCTCGCGCGGCGCCTGGTTCCACTTCGTGGTCTCGGCGCTGATCATGATCGCGCTCGACTTCCTGACCGCCCCGACCGCGAAGGCACGCATGCGTATCTTCAACCTCAGCGCCCTCAGCGTCATCGCTGTCGCCGCCCTGTTGATCTTCCTGCTGTCCTTTTCCTCGATCGGCACCATGTTTACCGAACGCGCCCAACTCATCCAGTCCTACGATGTCGGCTCGGGCGGGCGCTTCCGCCTGCAGGAGCTCGCCCTCGGCGCGGTTCTGAACTACCCGAACGGGATGGGACCCTTCGAATTCGCACGCGTGCACGGATTGCAGCAGCATAACGTCTATCTGCAGGCCTTTTTGGTTTATGGCTGGGCCGGCGCAATGGCCTACCTGCTATTGCTGGGCTCGACCGTATGGATCGGCCTGAAAACCGCCTTCGCGCCGACGCCCTGGCAACCTTACGCCATCACGGCGCTCGCGGTTTTCGTCGGCGAAATTGCCGAAGGCTTCGTCATCGACACCGACCACTGGCGCCATTTCTATCTGTTGCTCGGCATCATTTGGGGCCTCGCGGCTGCGACGCAGGCCTCGCAAAGACAAACGCCGCGGTTTCCCGCGGCGTCTGCCTAGACCCGAAGTCCTTCGATCGCTTACTTCTTGCAGAGCAGGATCGGCTGATGCTGGGCGCCGCCCGGCATGTGCACGATTTCACAATCCTTGAAGCCGACCGCGCGACACACCTTGAACAGATAGTCGGTGCGATAAGCCACTGCCGCTTCCGGCTGCTCGGTCGATTCGACCTGGGCATTGCCAATGGTGTGGCGGAACGTGTGGCGCGTTCCATAAGTCGCGGGCGGGTAATCGAGATTGAAATGCGAATGCATGATCGCCCCGCCCGGCTTCAGAACGCGATAGCTCTCCTTGATGTAGTTCTCAAGCTCGGCTTCCAGAACATGGGTCAACAGCGAGTTCGAGACGACCAGATCGACCGTGTTGTCCGGTTCCGGGATGGTATAATGCGACGTCGCTTCGCCGGCCTGATTATAGGAAACGCTGGCGTGACTTGAATGGTGGAAACGGAACCGCTCGGCGTCATAGTGGGCCTCGCACCACGCAATGGCTTCGGCATCGATATCGACGCCGATATAGCGCCCCGTGAAAGTCCGGCCGCGGAAATTATAGTCGCGCAGCCAATGCGCCCACCGGCCGCAACCGGAGCCAATGTCGACAATCGTCGACCCGGCATCGGCGAGCTTCGACGTGAAAACGAACATCCAGAAATCACGGGCATGCACCAGGAAGTGAACCTGGTTATTGAGAATGCGATTGCCAACACCGATCCGGATCCGCAGATGGTTCGGCGGCAAATCGCGGAACTCGGAATAGATCATCCGCGGCACCACGTCGAAGGCATTGACCACGGCCTTGAATAGCGGATTGAAGGTCAACTTCGAGGTCGACGGGAAGATCTTGCGAATGGCGCGGTCAAAGCTCAGGCCCTTGGCTTGAGGAGCCGCCTGCCGTTCTGGGGTCGTCGATAAATAGGCCATAATGTCACTCACCGGTTATTGGCTGGAATGTTGAAAAAGCACCGAGATTGAGGGCGCTTTCGCAGCGGGATGCGAATAGTCAGGTCACGGGCGGCGCCTCGATCTTATGCGGCGTGTATGCCGGACGATGCCCGCCCAGCAGCAGACGCCGCCGACGCAATGCGATCAGCATCGAGAAGAAGCGGTCCGGCAGGACCACCGCCATCAGATAGGCGACTATCGCGCGCAGAAGCGATACGTGACCCGGATCGTCCCGGCCGGAGCCATCGCGGCTAGCGCGCCATAACCGCCACATCGCCAACGGCCGATAGGCAGGCGCATGCTTGCGGCGGATCACGCGCCAGATCGCCGCGTGCTTTCCCGACGATTGATTGAACAACATGCCCTGGCTCGACACGTTGTAAATCAGGTAGGGCTCGGGAATGGTGACGCCGCGGTAGCCCAAACGCATCAGCCGCAAATAGAATTCCCAGTCCTCGTAGCCGTCGCGCATGGTCTCGTCATAACCGCCAGCTTCCTGCCAGCAGGATTTGCGCAGCAAGATGCCGGATGGAACCGGATTGGCAAACAGCAGATCGAAGCGATTGAAATGACGTTCGAGCAAGCCTCCGGCGGCACCGGAAAGCACCTTGTGACACAGCACCATTGCCACATCGGCCGGCGCCGCCAACAGCATCGGAACCGCTTCGGCCAGAAAAGGCGGCGCGAACATATCGTCGCAATCGAGAGGCAAAACCAAATCGGCATAAGCCTGCGCGATTCCGGTATTGCGTGCCGCCGACAAGCCCTTGTTATTTTGCCGAATAACCCGGATCGAAGGATCGAGCGCGGCAAGCGCTTGCCGGGTCGCGGGATCGGTCGAGCCGTCATCGACGATGATGATTTCGAAATCCCGATAGGTCTGGCGCGCCAGTGAGTCGAGAAGCTGCGGCAGGAACGCGCCACCGTTAAAGCACGGCACCACGACACTGACCGCGGGGTGCCCGCCGGTCTCCATCATCGCTGTTTGCCGCTCCGCCGCCATCTCACCGCGCCTTCAGGTCCCGATTGATCCATAAATCGTCACGGTATCATGCCCTGCAGACGCCCAAGATTCCCTTAAGCTGCTTGGCCGGGATTTTAGGTATAGGCGCAAGGTTTCGTTCACCACGAACCTTAAGCAAAAAGTGCCTCGGTTTGGCTAAGCTCCCGCGATGCTGACCAATGCGCCGACGCTTCCCCGAAAATCGCTTATTCGCCAGCCGCTTCATGCGATCGCCGGTCTGATGTCGCTGCGCTATGGCGCGTTACGGGCAGCAACCGCCGTGGGGGCGATTGCTGCCGGCCTGATTCAGACCTTCGTATTTGCCCGCGTCTTGTCGCCGCAGGATTTCTCGATCTTCATTCTGATCGGAACATTCGGACTGTCGCTGTGGCTATTCGATCTTGGCGCGGCCAAGATTCTGTTCGTACGCCAGCGTCACCGTCATCTGACCGGCGAGGCCGATGGCGAAGTGCCGGCGCAGTCGAGCGCCGTGGTGCTGCTTTATCTGGCCATCGTCAGCCTGGGCAGCCTTTTGTGTTTTGCGATCACCGCCAGCCATGCCAGCACCGGCGTCGGCCGGGCGGCGGAATACGCTTTGTTCTTTTCGTTCTCGGCGCTCAACCTCGTCTGGTTTCCATTGCGTAATATCAGCAATGCGATCGACGATTTCATTGCCTTTGAATCGCTGGAAGCGACGCGGCGTCTTGGCCATATCGGCCTGATCCTGGCACTGCTGATCGGATTGCCCTTGCCAGCGTGTCTGGTGCTGGCGAATGCCTTGTGGCTGCTGTTGCTGGCGACTTGTGCCATCCGGCTGATGCGGCGCGACGCGCTGGCGCCGAAAATCGCCGGCACTTTCGGCGCGCTCTCTGCGTTCTGGCACAGCAACCGGGTCTCGATCTTGCGCAGCGGCAACTACGCGATGGCCGAGCTCACCGTCTATAATTTCCCCTACATGGTGGTGCCGCTGATGTTCGGCCTCGGCGCGCCAACCATCATTCTCGATACGGTGTTCAAAGTCTTTCGTGGCGCGACGCTGATCTATGCCGCCGGCCTCGACCCGCTCATCCCGCGCCAGACCCGCGCCTTTGCCGAACGCGACGCCAGGACGTTGAAGCAGGCGACGTTGCTCGCAACCATTCTTTGCGCCATCCCGACCGTGACCTTGTGCGCGCTGTTGTGGTTTGCAGGCGACCGCCTGTTCGCCGCCCTGCTCGGTCCCGCCGCGGTCATGCCGCCGGCGGTGACGCCGATCCTCATTGTCCTGCTGCTGGCCAACATGGCGCAGAACGTCGCGAGTTGCCTGCTGCAGCACACCGGCTTTTTCCGCGAAATCGCAAGGGTGGCGAGCTTCATGGTGCTGGCGATGGCGGCAATGACCGCGATCGTCGCCATGCTCGGCCTCGATATCATCGGCTTCATTGGGTCTTATACGCTGGTCTATCTCGCCGGCGGGGTGCTCTATACCGGCTACGTAATCGCTAAGCCCTTTGCCATCGCGGCCACGCCAAAAGAGCCATCTTTACCGCTTTAATATCCCGGCAAACGGTTGCGCCGCGATAGAGCCGACCCTATAGTCCGCCGCGTTCCGGTCGGGGCGTGGCGCAGCCCGGTTAGCGCACTAGTCTGGGAGACTAGGGGTCGTGAGTTCAAATCTCGCCGCCCCGACCAATTTTTCCACATTTTCAGCCGAAAACCATGAATTTTGACGTCAATGGGACGCAGTTTCATGGCCGGGTCGACGGCCAGAGCGGCCCCTGGGTCATCCTCATTCACGGCCTGGCCTGCGATCTGACGATGTGGGACGAACTGGCGGCGGCGCTAGCGGACCGCTACCGGGTGCTGCGCTATGACGCCCGGGGCCATGGGCAGTCGGCCGCAACACCGGGCGACTACAGCCTCGATCTGCTGGTGACCGACGCCGTCGCGATCATGGACGTTGCCGGGATCGAGCGGGCCCATATCGGCGGCTTGTCGATGGGCGGCATGGTCACACAGGGCCTGCTGCTCGACCACCCGGACCGGGTCATCAGCGCCACCATTGCGGATTCCCGCCATACCACGACACCGGCATTCACGACCGCCTGGCTGGAACGGGCTGAAACCGTCCGCCAGCACGGCGTCGAGGCGGTCGTGGTCTCCACGGTCGAGCGCTGGTCGAGCGCCGGCCTGGCCGAACGGCGTCCGGACCTGATCGCCAGAATGGAACGGATGGTCCGCGCCACATCGCCGGACGGCTACTGCGGCTGCGCCGCCGCCCTCGCCCGGCTCAATTACGGACCTCGGCTGGGCGAGATCACGACGCCGGCACTGGTCATCTGCGGCAGCGAGGACCACGGTGCACCGCCCGAAAATACCCGGCAGATGCACCGGATGATCAAGGGCTCCCGTTTCCTCGAAATCGAGCAGGCCGGCCATATCGCCAATATCGAGCAGCCGGCACGATTCAACGCCGCCGTGCGCGACTTTATCGAAGAGCACGACGCCGCCTGACGCCTAGTCAGGCGTGTGCAGCGACACTCCGAGCATGGCGCGACGGCGCAGCCAGGTCGTGGCGCGATATTTCGGGTCCTGCGTCAGGGCAAACATCCCGTCGAGCACCTTGAGGACCGCGGCGGGGCCGAGAAGATTACCAAGCGCCAGCGGCCCCTTCGGATAGTTCAGTCCGAGTTCGACCGCGGTGTCGATATCGAGCGGCGCCGCCACCCGCAGTTCGGCGATCCGGCAACCGACGTTCACAATCATCGCCGCGATCCGTTGCACGACAAAGCCGGTACTGTCGTTGATCGCGGTCACCGGCGCGCCGGTCGCACCCAGCGCCGCTACCGCAGCCCCCAAAGCCTCCGGCGCGGTCAGCGGATTCTTCATCGCCGTGTAGCGCCCCTTGAAACGGCCCAGCATATCGACGGCGACCGTACGTGCCGGATCGAGCTTCAATCGCAACGCGGCCGCCGTGCAATCCTCGCCGAGCGGCGTCACGAACAGCACGCCCTCGGTGCCCGGCGTCCCGCCCAGCGTGACCGCGATCCCGGCCGATTGCAGCAGCGCCGCCAGATCGGCGCCGCCATCCTCATCGGCAACCCAGACCGACACCGGTTTCGGCTGCGCCGAAATCGCAACGGTCGGCGGGCTGACGGCGGGCGTCGCGGAATAATCGTAGAAGCCCTGCTTGCTTTTACGGCCGAGCAGACCGCCGGCAACGCGCACCGCCATCTGCGCCGAGGGCTGATACATCGGCTCGTCGTAGTAGCGCCCGTAAATGCTTTCCATCACCGCATGGGTGACATCGCCACCCACCAGATCGAGCAGCTCAAACGGTCCCATCCGGAAGCCGGCCGCTTCCTTCATCAAACCGTCGACTTCGGCGGCGCTGGCAATGCCTTGATCGACGATCCGCAGCGCTTCCGGCCCGTAAGCACGACCGGCATGATTGACGACGAAGCCCGGCGTGTCGGTGGCGACAATCGGCACCTTGCCGATACGCTTGATGAAGCCAACCAGCTCCTTGGCCATCGCCGGTTCGCTGCGCAGCCCGGCAATGGCTTCGACGAGCTTCATCACCGGTGGCGGATTGAAGAAATGCAGGCCGCCGACCCGTTCCGGCTTGGCGCAACCGGCGGCGATTTCCGTCACCGACAAAGACGAGGTGTTGCTGGCGATCACGGCATCAGGCGCGATGATATCTTCGAGCGCCCGGAACAGATCGCGCTTGACCGCAAGGTCCTCGACGATCGCTTCGATCACGAGCCCGGCCGGCGCGGCCTCGGCCAATGTCGTCATCGGCTTGAGCCTGGCCATCACATCGCGCTTGGCCTCTTCCGTCATCCGGCCCTTGGCAACCTGGCCATCGAGGCCCTTGCCGACAGCGGCGATCGCTTCGGCGACCGCGCCGTCACGCGCATCATAAAGCAACGTGGTGATGCCGGCTTGCGCGCAGACCTGGGCAATGCCGCGGCCCATGGTGCCGGCACCGAACACCGCCACAACCAAATCGGACTTCGAAAGATCGATTGTCATTCTTTACCTTCGCTCACTGACCTCTAGCGGTACGATGCAGGATCACTTGCCTTCGTAGACCGGCTTGCGTTTTTCCAGGAAGGCTTTCATGCCTTCCTTCTGATCCTGGGTGGCGAACTGCAACTGGAACGCCTTGCGCTCGAGCATCAGCGCGGTCTCCAGCGGTGCGTTCAGGCCGGCATTGACCAATTCCTTGATCTGCAACACCGAAACCGCCGGCATCGCGGCAATTTCCTTTGCCGTCTCGAGCGCCCGCGCCAAAGCTTCGCCGGACGGCGCGACTTCGCCGACAATGCCCATGGCAAGGGCGTCGGTCGCGCTGAACATGCGCCCGGTCATCAGCAACAGCATCGCCCGCTGCCGCCCGACCAGCCGCGCCAATTTCTGGGTGCCGCCGCCGCCAGCCAAAATCCCGAGTTTCACTTCCGGCAAACCGAGCTTGGCACTCTCGCCGGCCACGATGATGTCGGCGCAAAGCGCCAGTTCGAAGCCGCCGCCAAGCGCGTAGCCTTCGATCGCGGCGATCACCGGCTTCGAACAATCCATGATGATGCGCCAGTATTGCTGGATATTGCGCGTCATGATCTCGATCGGTCCGGCCTGCGCCATGTCGGCAATATCCGCGCCGGCGGCAAAGACCTTGTCCGAACCGGTGATGATCAGACAGCGGGCTTTCGGATCGGCGGCATAAGCAAGGATTTCAGCCGCCAGCCGTTGACGAATTTCCAGATTAAGCGCGTTGCGCACCGCCGGACGATTGAGCCGCAGCACAATGATGTCCTCGGTCGGACGCTCGACCAGAAGACAATCCGGTTCCTGCATGGCGTTTGCGGTCATAGTGCTGGGCTCCAAACGATCGCCGCGGCAACCGCTGGCGGAGGCTGATGCGGCAGTACCCCGCAACGCGAGGCACGCCGGCAAGGTCGTAACTACGCTTTTTTGACTATCATGCGGCCGGGCGAGTTGCCAATTCCGGTTCGGCGATAAGACCTAACCGCGCCGCGTCAACGCACCGGTGAGCAACTTGCGGCATTCGACCAATTCGTGCAGCGCGGCGTGCAGCTTGCGGACATCGTCGCGGCCAAGATGGCGGGCCGATTGCTCCACCGGACTCTGGACTTGCGTCGGATGCTGCGGCAAGGGTTGACCGCGCGCCGCAACCGGCATCGGCCGCACCGGCGCCGCGGGCACAGGCTCCGATCCCATCGCATCATCGTCGTCCGGTTCGAAATCATCCGATTCCGGACGCTTCGGTTCCGGCCTGGCCGGTTCGAAATTGACACGACGCTCCGCCGTGCCATGGCCGAGCCGATCGTCGGGATCGATGCGCGGCATCGGCGCCGACTGCAACGGCGGGTCGCGCCGGGCCTCGACATCGTCCTCACGATCGCCAAGATCGCGGCCAAGCAGCGACGCCAGCCGGCCGCCCAGACCGCGCGGCTCCAGCAGAACCTCGTCCGGCATCGTCTCGTCGATGACATCGGCGTCAGCATCATAGTCATCACTGACGTGATCATCGCCGGCGCGATGCGGCTGCGCCGCGCCATCGCGCCAGACCGCCTGTACGAAACCGACGCCCTGCTCGCGCAAAATCCTTTGCACGCCACGAATGGTATAGCCTTCGCCGTAAAGCAGATGCTTGATGCCGCGCAGGAGATCGATGTCATCCGGCCGGTAATAGCGGCGACCGCCGCCGCGCTTCATCGGCTTGATGTCGCGAAAGCGGCTTTCCCAGAAGCGCAGTACATGCTGCGGCAGGTCAAGTTCGTCCGCCACTTCACTGATGGTGCGAAATGCGTCCGGCGCCTTGCGATCCAAAGCTGCCTCACTTCCCGTTCGACCCAGACGCTTCTACCGCAACCCGATCAAGCGTGCTCGGCTTCGTCGGCAACGTCATGACCATTGATACGCTGCTTGAGGATCGCCGACGGCTTGAACACCATCACGCGACGCGGCGATATCGGGACCTCCTTGCCGGTCTTGGGGTTGCGCCCAATCCGCTGGCCCTTCTTGCGCACAACAAACGAACCAAACGACGATAGCTTCACCGTTTCGCCACGCTCAAGGCAGTCGGTGATCTCTTTGAGCACCAACTCGACAAGCGATGCGGATTCCGTGAGCGAAAGACCTACCTTCTGGTAGACCGCTTCGCACAAATCCGCCCTCGTTACTGTTTTACCGGTCATCGCCCAGCCCAACCCCCGGCGAAGATATCTCGCTGAATTATCGACGATATTAGCTTCAACACAGCCGGTCAACGACGGATTTGGTCGCTAGAGGCCACTCGGTTTAAGAATTATCACCAAGATCAGGATACCTCTACGCTTACCAGCGAAGCAGCGCCGAGCCCCAGGTAAAGCCCCCGCCCATCGCTTCCAGCAGGATCAGGTTGCCACGCTTGATGCGACGATCGGCAACCGCGTCGGCCAGCGCCAGCGGGATCGAAGCCGCTGACGTGTTACCGTGCCGATCGACCGTAATCACCACTTTCTCCGGCGAAATCCCGAGTTTATGGGCCGAGCCGTCGATAATACGCTTATTGGCCTGATGCGGCACGAACCAGTCGATATCCGCCGCGGTGACGCCGGTGGCTTTGAAGGCGTCGTAAATCACGTCGGTGATCATCGCCACGGCGTGCTTAAAGACCTCGCGGCCTTCCATGCGCAGGTGTCCCACAGTCTGGGTAGAGGAGACACCACCGTCGACATAAAGCTTGGACTTGTGCTTGCCATCCGAACGCAAATGGGTGGTCAGCACGCCGCGGTCCGCGGCATCGCCGGGCTGCTCCTGCGCCTCCAGCACCAGCGCGCCAGCGCCGTCGCCGAACAGCACGCAGGTGGTGCGATCGTTCCAGTCGAGAATCCGCGAGAAAGTCTCAGCGCCGATCACCAGAGCGCGCTTGTGGGCGCCGGTACGCAACATGCTGTCGGCGACCGCCAGCGCATAGACGAAGCCGGAGCACACCGCCTGCAGATCGAACGCCGCGCCCTGGCTGATGCCGAGACCATGCTGGACGGTCACTGCGGTCGCCGGGAAAGTCTGGTCGGGCGTCGAGGTCGCCAGAATAATCAGGTCGATGGTGTCGGCCTCGACATGGGCATGTGCGAGCGCGGCCCGCGCCGCATGCAGCGCCAGATCCGAAGTCAATTCGCCGGGCGCCGCGATGTGGCGCTCGCGAATACCGGTGCGCTGGACGATCCACTCATCGGTGGTCTGCACCGATCCTGCCAATTCGTCATTGGATAAAATTCGCGCGGGAAGATAGCCGCCGCAGCCCAGCACCACAGAACGCAATTGGGTCACTTGGCCGCTCCGCTCACTTGCTCACCCGATGGGCCGGACTGTTCGGCCGTCGGCTCGTTGACGTCGGTGGCGCGGGCTTGCAGATCGCGCGCCATCGACTGGCCGATCTTGGCGAGAAGTTCGTATCGGATCATATCGTATCCCATGTCGATAGCCGCGGCGAAACCCTCGGCATCGGCGCCGCCGTGACTCTTGATGACAACGCCATTCAGACCGAGAAAGACTCCGCCATTGGCTTTACGCGGGTCCATTTTTTCACGCAGCGTCTGGAACGCCTGACGCGCCAACAGATAACCAAGCCGCGCCATCCAGGTTCGGTTCATAGCCGCACGCAGATACTGTGCGAACTGACGCGCCGTGCCTTCCGCGGTCTTCAGCGCGATATTGCCGGCAAAGCCCTCGGTGACGACAACGTCGACGGTGCCCTTGCCGATATCGTCGCCCTCAACGAAGCCGCGATAATCAAGATGCGGGAATTTGCCTTCGCGCAGGATACGGCCGGCCTCGCGCACCTGTTCGAGACCCTTGACCTCCTCGACGCCGATATTCAGCAGACCGACGGTCGGCCGTTCGATGTCGAACAGCACGCGCGCCATCGCCGAGCCCATGGTGGCGAGGTGAACCAAATGAAATTCATCGGCGCCGATCGAGGCGCCGACGTCCAGCACCACCGATTCACCCTTAAGAGTCGGCCACAGGCCGGCGATCGCCGGGCGGTCGATGCCCTCGATCATCTTGAGGTTGAAGCGCGACATCGCCATCAACGCGCCGGTGTTGCCGGCCGAGACCGCGACATCGGCCTCACCTTTCTTGACGGCGTCGATTGCCAGCCACATCGACGACTTGCCGCGACCATAGCGCAAGGCCTGGCTCGGCTTGTCATCCATTCGGATGGATACATCGGTATGGGTGAAGGTGGAGCGCGCCTTCAGCCTTGGCAGCTTGTCGAGCAACGGCTCGACCACGGCCTGGTCGCCGAACAACAGGAATTCGGTGTCCGGATGACGCACCAACGCCAGATCGGCGCCCGGCAGGACTACCGACGCGCCATGATCGCCGCCCATGACGTCTACTGCGATGCGGACATTATCTGGCATGAAGAGAATGCACTCTGGTCGAACCCGATCGGAAGGAGACAGCCGGGCACCGGCTTAGTGAAATCGTCTGACAGGCAGCACCGGGGGCGGTATCACCTTGACCGCCGGAAGCTTTCTCGTCGACTGGCGATGCACGAAGGGGAACATACCCCCTCGCGCGCCCCTGA
The DNA here is from genome assembly GCA_016124795.1 of Rhodopseudomonas sp. Taxonomy (GTDB): domain Bacteria; phylum Pseudomonadota; class Alphaproteobacteria; order Rhizobiales; family Xanthobacteraceae; genus Pseudolabrys. Next base: position 20,985 of record WGNB01000008.1, read on the forward strand.
CAAGCCGGTTCTGCCAGTTATCATCGGCCGGCAGCATGCCGCCCGAAATCACGTCCGATCGCCTCCGGAACGGTCCTTGAGCGCCGCCAGGGCCGCAAACGGGTGCGGCGTGTCGTCTTCAACCGCTGGCGGGGCGAATTCGACACCGGCTTTGCGCGGATAAGGATCGATTCCGAGGATCAGAAACTCGGTGGCGATCGCGCCGAGATCGATGGTGCCGCCGATCAGCGGCTCCGGCGCGTCGTCGTCTGCCGCCTGACGATGCAGGTCCCGATCGCCGGCAGCCGTATCGTCCGAGGCCGATTCGGCAAAGTCGATCTCGACCGGCTCGTCGACCTCGTTTTCGATCGGCTCCAGCGTGACGACACAGGTCTGGCCAACGACAGCCCGCACCCGACCGGTGACATGGACCAACTCGTGGCTGCCGTCTTCGGACAACCGCAGCGCCAGGTCGAGCGTGGCGGTCAGGTCGCGCACAAAGCGGACTTCGGCCAACGCGGCGATGGCGGCGCAGGCCTCGGGGGTGGCGTGGAGGTCACGGTGCAGACCGTCATCGGGGATGGTGTCGACGGCCAGCGGCACGCTCCAGGGCAGACTGGCGGGAGGGCTGGCGAGTAGGCCGGACGCCGGCGGCGCATCGCCGCCGCTGTCGCGCCCGCCGACCGAACGCGGCTGCCGGGGGGCGCCTTTCGACGCGGGGTTTTTGGCTTTTTTGCTCATCTTGGTCCGGTTATATCGTCTGTGATGCGGGCTGTCGCCACCGTGCGGCTGGCGGCCGACGCCTCAGGCCGCCGCGGCGGCCGGCACGGGAAAGCGCAATTGCCCGGCCGCGATCCCGGCCAGTTCCTGGCCGCGCAGCTCACGTACCGCGTCCCGCGTATAGGCCGCAAGCCGTGCCACCAGAGCGGGGTCAACCGGGGCGCCGCCGTAAACGTTCCGGGACAGGGCCTCGATCAATGCCCGGTCGTCGCCGGCCGACAGCGCCGCCGCATAAGCCTGCGACCGGCCATAGAAAGCCTCGCCCATGCGCCGCATTTCCTTCGGCACCTTGAGGTCGCTGATCCCCATTTCACGCAGGTTGTCATCCATATCCTGGCAAAAACGGTCGAAAAGCGCCTGCCCCGGGCTTTCCAGCCGGCCATCGACGGTCAAACGGTCGAGCACCAGCGCCAGATGCAGCAACACCAGGTCGAAACGGCCATTAATCGTGTCCGCCACCGCAAAATCGCGGTAAAAGCTCGGCAATCGCGCCTGCGCCACGATCATGCCATACAGGGTCGAAATGGTGTCGGGCCGCTGGTCGCGGCGAAAAAGAGAAAATACCATTGTCCAGCTTCGCCGGCCTCGGTTGCCCAAGGCCGGTTTAGTCAATGACCGCGCCGATGCAAAGGGCGAATTAAGGGCCATGACGGAACCGGGCGATTTGCGTTACACGGCATTTTCGGCACGATATCGGCCGGCAGGCGATACCGGCCAACAGGCAAAGTGAGCTTCATGAAGACGACGATTGCGTTGCGAGCCCCTTCCCCGTCCGGCGCGACCCGACGCTTTGGCCCGGCCGTCATCCTGGCCTGCGCGCTGACCGCGGCGGCCGCGCTGGGCGGCTGCGGCAGCTTCAGCGAGACCTTGCAACGCGGCTACGTCCTGCCCGAGGGCGCGCTCGAACAGATCCCGGTCGGCGCGACCCAGGAACAGGTGCTGATCGTGCTCGGCACGCCCTCGACCGTCGCGACCGTCAATGGCGAGGCCTTCTATTACATCTCGCAGAAGGCAGAGCGCGCCGCCGCCTTCATGCCGCACGAGGTTATCGATCAGCGAGTGATCGCGGTCTATTTCGACAAGGACCGCCGGGTAACGCGGCTGGCCAATTACGGTCTCAAGGACGGCAAGGTCTTCGACTACATGACCCAGACCACCGAAACCGGCGGCGAACGTCTGAACTATCTGCGCGGCATCTTCCGCAACATGAAGCTGTGGTAGCGCCACGACCGGCGGCGCATCGCCCCGAACGCAAAAAGGCCCGCGCATCGCGCGGGCCTTTGTTTTTATCCGCTTCGAGAACCGCCGCGTCATGCCCGGCCCAAGGCCGGGCATGACGGCATGGCGATTAGTGCGCCAGGATCGCCAGCAGCAGCAAGGCCACGATGTTGGTGATCTTGATCGCCGGGTTGACGGCGGGACCCGCCGTGTCCTTGTAGGGATCGCCGACAGTGTCGCCGGTCACCGACGCCTTGTGCGCTTCGCCACCCTTGAGGTGCTTGACGCCATCCTTGTCGGTGAAGCCATCCTCGAACGACTTCTTGGCGTTGTCCCAGGCGCCGCCGCCCGAGGTCATCGAGATCGCGACGAACAGGCCGTTGACGATCACGCCGAGCAGCGACGCGCCGAGCGCGGCGAAGGCGTTGGCCTTCGAACCCGAGGCCCACAGCACGCCGAAGTAGACGACGATCGGCGCCAGCACCGGCAACAGCGACGGCACGATCATTTCCTTGATCGCCGCCTTGGTCAGCAGATCGACCGCCCGGGCATAATCGGGCTTCGAGGTGCCGGCCATGATGCCGGTGTTTTCGCGGAACTGACGACGCACTTCCTCGACCACCGAACCGGCCGCCCGGCCGACCGCGGTCATCGCGATGCCGCCGAACAGATACGGGATCAGACCGCCGAAGATCAGACCGGCGACGACATAGGGGTTCGACAGATCGAAGGAGATCACGCCGATACCCTTGAAGTAGGCGACGCCTTCCTTGGTGAAGGCGGCGATGTCGTTGGTATAGGCGGCAAACAGCACCAGCGCGCCGAGGCCCGCCGAACCGATGGCATAGCCCTTGGTGACGGCCTTGGTGGTGTTGCCGACGGCGTCGAGCGCGTCGGTATTGTGCCGCACTTCCTTCGGCAGGCCGGACATTTCGGCAATGCCGCCGGCATTGTCGGTGACCGGACCGAAGGCGTCGAGCGCGACGATCATGCCGGCGATGCCGAGCATCGTCGTCACGGCGATCGCGGTGCCGTAAAGACCGCCGAGCTGATAGGTCGAGATGATGCCGGCAACGATCACGATCGCGGGCATCGCGGTCGACTCGAGCGATACCGCCAGCCCCTGAATCACGTTGGTGCCGTGACCGGTGACCGAGGCTTGCGCGATCGACACCACCGGACGCTTGCCGGTGCCGGTGTAGTACTCGGTGATCCAGACGATCAGACCGGTGATGACCAGACCGAGCACGCCGCAGATGAACAGGTTGGAACCGACGATCGGCATACCGTTGGCGGTGCCGATCTTGCCCCAGCCAATCAGGTAGTGAGTGGCGATGGCCAGGCCGCCGATCGACAGCACGCCGCCGACGATCAGACCCTTGTACAGCGCGCCCATGATCGAACCGTTGGCGCTGAGCTTGACGAAGAAGGTGCCGACGATCGAGGTCACGATGCAGGCCGCGCAGATCGCCAGCGGATACAGCATCGCCGAGGCCAGGATCGGCTGACCGACGAAGAAGATCGCGCCGAGCACCATGGTGGCGACCACGGTCACCGCATAGGTCTCGAACAAGTCGGCCGCCATGCCGGCGCAATCGCCGACGTTGTCACCGACGTTGTCGGCGATGGTGGCCGGGTTGCGCGGATCGTCTTCCGGAATGCCGGCTTCGACCTTGCCGACCAGATCGGCGCCGACGTCGGCACCCTTGGTGAAGATGCCGCCGCCGAGACGGGCGAAGATCGAGATCAGCGACGCGCCGAACGACAGCGCCACCAGCGCGTCGATGACGGTGCGGCTCTCCGGCGACAGGCCGAGCGGGCCGGTCAGCACGAGGTAGTAAACCGCGACGCCGAGCAGCGCGAGACCGGCCACCAGCAAACCGGTGACGGCGCCCGCCTTGAACGAGATGTCGAGACCGGCGGCCAGCGACTTGGCCGCGGCCTGGGCGGTGCGGACGTTGGCGCGCACCGACACGTTCATGCCGATGAAGCCGGCGACGCCCGACAGCACGGCGCCGATCAGGAAGCCGAGCGCGGTCAGGCTGCCGAGCAGGAACCAGAGCCCGATCAGCACAACGACGCCGACCATGCCGATGGTCATATATTGACGCTTGAGATAGGCTTGGGCGCCTTCGGCGATCGCGGCCGCGATCTCCTGCATCTTGGCATTGCCGGCATCCGCCGACATCACCGACTGAATGGCCCAAATTCCATAGACGATCGACAACAGGCCGCAGCCTACGATCACCCATAATGTAGTCATGGTTGTTTCATCCCCGATTTAAAGAAGAGCTGGCGGGAGATCGTCCCCCGACCCGGCGCCCGGACTGTCGAGGATGGCCGCTCTCGAAGGGGGCGCTTCACCTCAACCTGATAAATCGCGCGGACCATGCCAAAAACGTCGCAGCAAAGCAACGGCGGAAAGGCGCTGATTCCGTTGATCCTTTGGACGGTTGGGGACGACTCACCTCTTCGCGCGCCATTGGCTACTCGGCAAAGGCCAACCCACACGCGCTAATCGCGACAGTAAACAAACAAACGCCAATGCTTCGCCGCGTCGTCAAACTTTCATATTATCGACTGAATTAACAAATAATCGGCGCGTTTCATCGCCCGTATTGTTCAAGGCCCCGGGCAGGCCGCCGCTATTATTTCACCCTCAGAAAACACCGAGGGGTGGAGCGCCGCGTGGCGCCACATCGTGAACCGCACCATGCGAGGTGCGCGCGTCCTTTGGCGAAGGACGCTGCGCCCCGCGGCGCTCCACAGCGGTGTCTGACAGCGTCCGGGCCGCGCTTCTGGCGGCTGATCCGCTCTCGCGGGTAGCGCGCACCATCAGCCAGCTCCTGGCGGCAGGCCCTAGTGCCTGCGAGCGGAGCCCCGGCGCCGCCCGAGCGCCCGGGATTGCGTATCCCCCAGGCCCGCGGGCACCGCGCCCTGCTCCACCTCACAACGCCTCATGAAGCGCCCTCGGATGAGCAGGACAGGAAGGACTATAAGCATAGGACTAGTATCTCGTCAACAGATGCGCAGCGCCTCGATCCCGTGTATTTTCCACGGCGATAGTCCCCACCTCCGTGCATGCCAAAATGCCATCCGTTCGAATCCGCGACAAAGATCCACGGGGCCTTCTCGCTTTCGACCTGCGGGATATTCTTTCAGCGATTGGGCCGCGTGCTGAAAACTCAATCTGGGCCGTGGCCAATGAATCGTGCACCGGCGAACCGCTCATGGTCGTCGGCGATTCCGGGGCTCTCGACGAACTCGTCTTATTTAAAAGGACGGTATCCGGTATCCAGCTTTTGGAAATCTTGAAAGGCGTTGAGCAGATTATCTGGGGCGAGTTCAGCGGCTTCGAAACCACGGCTTCGCTCGACCCGTGGCTCGTGATTGTCGCCTTCGATAGTTCATGGTTTGAGGTCCGGACCGACGACGAACCGACTTTGGCGCGTCTTAAAGAGCGCTTTGTCGACGTGAGCCCGATCTACCCTTCGCACCCAGACCGCATAACCGGCTGATCAAAACGAAAAGCCGCAACCGCTCGGATCGCTGCTTGTCCTCGCAAACCTGTTGCTATGTCAGCCGGGTGAGACCGGCCCGTCGTTACTCACTGGGTCGAGAACTGGATGCCCGTTTGCGCAAGCATGAGCGGCATTGAACCGCGCGAAATTCATTCCCGTCATTCCGGGGCTGGCCGAAGGCCAGAACCCGGAATCCAGACCCAGCTTCATAGTCGGACACGCCGTTATATGGCGCTGGATTCCGGGTTTGCGCTTTCAGCGCGCCCCGGAATGACGGACGACAGCAGAACGTCTCCGCTAAACCGCCGACACTTCGGCCCGCCGCCGCAGCACGCCCCACAGCAGCAGCGCAGCGGTCAGCAGCACCGCCGGGAATACCAGGCTGTTGATCATCTCCCAGCCGAAATGAGCCAGGATCTGGCCGGACGAGAACGAGCTCATCGCCATCGCGCCGAAGATCAGGAAGTCGTTGAACGACTGCACCTTGGTGCGCTCCTCCGGACGATGGCAGCCGGTGACCATGGTGGTGGCGCCGATAAAAGCCAGGTTCCAGCCGAGGCCGAGCAGGATCAGCGCCGTCCAGAAATGCGCGACCGACGTGCCGGACAGCCCGGCGACCGCCGTCAGCGCCAGCAGGATCAGACCGATAACGGTGACGCGGTTGACGCCGTAACGCGCGATGATGCTGCCGGTCACGAAGCTCGGCCCATACATCGCCAGCACATGCCACTGAATGCCGAGCGTGGCGTCGGTCACCGAATGGCCGCACCCGACCATCGCCAGCGGCGCGGCGGTCATCACCAGATTCATCACCGCATAAGCGGTCACGCCGCAGACGACGGCGATAATGAAGCGCGGCGCGCGGACGATTTCGAACAGCGGTCGCCCGCTATCGTTATAACGGGCGATATTCTTCGGAATATTCACCAGTTGCAGAACGCCGAGCGAAATCAGCGCGAAGACCGACTGACCGAGATAGGTCGCCGCGAATGTGTAAGGCGTCAGCAGGTCAGTGGTGAAGATGACGAGTTGCGGCCCGAGCACGCCGGCGAAGACGCCCCCGGCCAGCACCCAGGACACCGCCTTGGCGCGATAGGATTCGCTGGCCGTATCGGCGGCGGCAAAGCGGTAGGACTGGAACGCCGCCGCATAAAGCCCGCCGCAGAACGTGCCGAACAACAGCAACCAGAAATTGGCCGAGATCACCGCGGCGCAAGAGATCAGCCCGGAGGCCATGCCAAACAAGGTGCCGATCTGAAGCGCATAGCGACGGCCTAGGCGACGCGCCAGCCAGCCGACCGGCAACGTACCGATCCACATGCCCAGCACCATGCAGGTCACCGGCAGGGTCGCCAGTCCCTTGTCGGGCGCGATCACCGAACCGACGATGCTGGCGGTCGAGAAGATGATGGTGTTGTTGGCGCCGCCGAACGCCTGCGCCACGGCCAGCACCATCGCATTGCGGCGGGCCAGACTGTCGTCATGCCAAGCATGCGGTATTGTCTCGGCGACCGCCGACATGATCGAATCCTCCCGGGCAAAATCGTTCTTTTCGTAACGATTTTCGTAGCACAGAGCTACTGCCTGAGGCGCAGGTCTGGGTTGAAGCGTTATCCCGTTGGCTATCGCCCTCCGGGAATACCGTCGCCTAGAACTCGATGCGGCCCGGATGCAAGACCTTGGCCGCCCGCGCCTCGGCCGGCGACAAAGCGCCGATCTGACCAAGCGCGGCGCGCAATTCGTCGATATAGAGATCGATCAGTTGCGCCGGGCCGTCATCGCCGAGCGCGGCCACTGCCCATAAAAACGACTTGCCGGCAAAGGCGGCATTGGCGCCGAGCGCCAGCGCCCGCATCACGTCCGAGCCCGAGCGCACGCCGCTGTCGAGCACCACGGTCGCCTTCGAACCGACGGCCGAGACGATGCCCGGCAGGCAATCGATCGACGGCGCGATCGCCTCGATCTGACGGCCACCGTGGTTCGACACCCAGATGCCGTCGACGCCGAGCGACACCGCCTTTTCGGCGTCGGCCGGATGCAGGATACCCTTGAGCGCCATCGGTCCCTTCCAGCGGTCGCGATAGCGCGCGACCTCCTCCCAGGAAAACGCGCCGCCCATTTCGCTGCGCGCGAAATTGATGGTGTCGTTGGTGCCGACATTGCCGGCATAGTGGCGGATGGTGGCGAAACGCGGATAGCCATTGCGCAACAGCGCCAGCAGCCAGCGCGGCCGGATCGCCATTTCATAGATCATGCGCAAGTTCGGTTTGAACGCACCGCCAAGCCCGGCATAAGTCTCGCGCGAGCGCGTCGTGCGCACCGGCACGTCGAGCGTCAGCGCCAGCACCTTGACGCCGGCGGCGGTGGCGCGGTCGACCAGATCGAAACCAATTTTGTGATCGTTCTTGGCGAAACGATAAAGCTGCAGCCAGAACACATCCGGCGCGACCTTGGCGACCTGCTCGATGGTCGCGCCGCCGGCGACGCCGAGCGTATAAGGCACGCGCGCGGCCTGCGCCGCCTTCGCCATCAACAGATCGGCACCCGGCCAGACGATCGACGGCCCGCCCATCGGCGCGATGCCGATTGGCGCGGCGTATCGGGTGCCGAACAGGTCGACGGCGGTCGGCGGCAGCTTGTTGGTGACGCCATAATGCGGCACCACCTTGATGTTGTCGAAAGCGTTCCAGTTATGAGCGACGCCGACATCGTTTCCGGCGCCGGTGTCGCCATATTCGAAGGCAAAGCGCGGCACATGGCGCGGCGCTTCCTTGCGCAGGAAAGCCGAGGTCGGGAACCGCTTGAGGTGTTTCTGGAAACGCGGATTGGAGCCCATCGGCAGGAAGGATTGCGTCGCCCCGTTATCGAGCGCGGTCCGGTCGTGCATGGTCGTTTCCCCCTGTCGCCCGGCCGGCTTCCGACGCCGGCCTTGTCTCACGTCTGATCGATGACTGGTTAGCTGAATATCGCGCCCGGCGGCGCGCCGCCAGCCCGGCGCGCGCATGTCAGAAATGGCTGAAAGCCATCCGCCCGAACGTCAGGTCGCGGCCGTCGCCGTCGCGAAACCGCGTACCGGCGCCGGCCTCGACGATGCCGATCTCGGTGACGGCGACCCGGGCGGCCATGGCGGCGACCCGGAACCGGTCGACCTTGGCCGGCGGCACGGTGCACAGGATTTCATAATCGTCGCCGCCGGTGAGCGCGGTCTCGAACGCCGACGGATCGGCGGCCATCGCCGCCCGCGCCGGTTCCGACAACGGCACCCGCGTCGCGTCGATCATGGCGGCGACGCCGGAGACGCGGGCAAGCTTGGCCAGATCGCCGGCGAGCCCATCCGACACATCCATCGCGGCCGATGCGTAATGGCGCACGGCCTCGGCCAGCGCGTTGCGCGGCTGCGGCAGCAGATAGCGCAGCCGCAGGAACTCATGCTCTTCTTCCGTCAGGCTCCAGGGCGCAGGCGCGCCACCGGCCTGCCGCACCTTGAGGCCCAGCGCGCCGTCGCCGATCGTGCCGGTGACGAAGACCTTGTCGCCGGCCTGCGCACCGGAACGCCTCGCCATCATGCCATCGGGCACCGAGCCGAACATCGTGACCGAGATCGTCACCGGCCCTGGCGTGGTGACGGTGTCGCCGCCAAGCAGCGGACATTTATAATGCGCGGCATCCTCGCGCAGACCCTTGGCGAAGGCCTCCAGCCAGGCATCGCTTTGGTCTTTGGGCAACGCCAGCGACAACAGGAAGCCGAGCGGCGTCGCGCCTTTGGCGGCGAGATCCGACAAATTCACGCGCAAGGCCTTGGCCGCGATCATCTCGGCCGGATCGTCGTTGAAGAAATGCACGCCGCCGACCAGCGCATCGACGGTCAGCACCAGTTCGCAACCGGCCGGCGGCTTGATCAGCGCCGCGTCGTCGCTCAAGCCCAACGCGCCGGGATGGCTGGCGACCGGCCCGAAATAACGCGCGATCAATTTGTCTTCGGCGGAGGTGGTGTCGTCGGATGACATCGCTGCTGATGGCCTCTCGCCGTTAGGAACCGGACATGACCAACGGTACTGTCATTCCGGGGCGCAAGCCAAGCGGGCGGACACGAAATGACAAACAACGACCACGCCGACGGCGGCCAGCGCGCCTAGGCCGCGAACTCTTCCGCGCGCAGCTTGCGCGCCAGCTGGTCGAGCACGGCGTTGACCATGCCGGTCTCGTCGCGCTCGACGAAGGCGGCCGCGACATCGGCATATTCCGACACCACGACGCGGGCCGGCACGTCGCGGCGATGCTGTAATTCGTAGGCGCCGGCGCGCAAGGCGGCGCGCAGCACCGCCTCGATCCGCTTCAGCGGCCAGGTCCGTTCCAGAGCTTCGTCGATCATCGGATCGAGCAGCCGCTGGTCGCGCACCACGCCCGAAACAACGTCGCGGAAGAACGCGGCTTCGGCCGGCAGATATTGCGCGCCCTCGACTTCGCGGCCGAGCCAGTGACTTTCAAACTCGGCGAGAATGTCGTTCAGACCGGAACCGGCCAGGTCCATCTGATACAGCGCCTGCACGGCGGCCAGCCGCGCCGCGCCGCGCTTGTTGGCCTTGCGCGCGTCGAGGCCGGACCGTTTGTCGCCGTTGGAGACGTCACGCGCCATTATTTGGTGCTCAACGATTGTTTGAGCGCAATCATCGCCAGAGCGGCACGCGCCGCACCGGCGCCCTTGTTGTGATCGTCGTCGCCGGAGCGGGCTTTGGCCTGCGCCTCGGTGTCGACGGTGAGAATGCCGTTGCCGAGCGGCAACTGGCGATCAATCGCCAGATCCATCAGACCGCGCGCCGATTCATTCGACACCAGTTCGAAGTGATAGGTCTCGCCCTGGATGACGCAGCCGAGCGCGACGACGCCGTCATAAGGCGCGCGCTTGTTCTTCGGCGCATCGACTGTCATCGCGATCGCCGCCGGCACTTCGAGCGCGCCCGGCACGGTGACGACGTCATAGGTCGCGCCAGCCGCGTCGAGCACAGCGGTCGCGCCGCGCAGCAGCGCGTCGGCGATGTGATCGTAGAACCGCGCCTCGACAATGAGGATGCGGAGCGCGGCCTTCTTGGCGGCAGCCTTGGGAGCGCGCGTTGCCGCGGCGCCGGTCTTTTTAGCCATTCATCGGATTCCTTGTTGAGCCGCGTGGTAGCAAGCACCAGCGGCCGGAACAAGCGCTGTTTGAGCCGTCCCGCCGCGCTAACGCGCCGCCATCAGGCGGGCGGCGTAACGCGCCATGGTGTCGATTTCGAGGTTAACGTCATCGCCCGGTCGCAAAGCGCCGATCGAGGTCACCTGCAAGGTGTGCGGGATGATCAGGACCGTGAAGGTATCCCCCTCCACTTGGTTGACGGTCAGCGACACGCCGTCGAGCGCGACCGAACCCTTGGCGGCGATGAACCGCGACAGCTCCGGCGGCGCGCGCAGGGTAAATTTGGCCATGTCGGTCATGTCATCGCGGCCAATGACGTGGGCGAGGCCATCGACGTGACCGGATACCATATGGCCGCCGAGTTCATCGCCGATCTTCAGCGGCCGTTCCAGATTGATCCGGCTGCCGTGCCGCCAGCGGCCGACCGTGGTGATGGCCAGCGTCTCGGCGGCGGCATCGGCGGCGAACCAGGGCCGGCCGTCTTCCTCACCGGCATCGACCACCGTCAAACAGACGCCGGAACAGGCGATCGAGGCGCCCTCGATCAATTCCACGCGCGGGTAGCGGGTAAAGATCGTCAGCCGCGACAGATTATTGGCGCGGGCATCGACCGAACGCACTTCGCCAAGGTCCGTGACAATGCCGGTAAACATGTCAGCCTCGCTGGTAATATTCGATGCGGTCCGGGCCGATGGTCTCGCTGCCGCGCGATTTCAACATTACGGTCAAATCGTCGAGCGACATGCCTTCGAGCGGGCCGATGCCGGTCTCGCCGACCGTGCGTTCGCCGTGCAGCACCACGGCCTCGTCGACCAGATCGGCACCGACAAAGCTAGCCGCCACCGTCGGGCCGCCTTCGACCATCAACCGGGTGATGCCCTGGTCGGCCAGCACTCTCAGCACCTCGGCAAGATCGAGCTTGCCATCGGTATCGGCGACACGGAACACCTTGCAGCCCTTGTCGACCAGAATCTCCTCGGCCATCTCCGAACTGGCGCGCGAGGTAAAGACCCAGGTCGGCGTATCCTTCACCGTCGAGACCACCGACAGCGACACCGGCACCACCAGCCGGGCGTCAAGCACGATCCGGATCGGCGAGCGTTCGAACAAGCCCGGCAATCGTGACGTCAATTGCGGATTGTCCGACAACACCGTGCCGATGCCAACCAGGATGGCGTCGTTCTGCGCCCGCATCATGTAGACGCGCTCATTGGCTCCGACTTCGGTGATCGCGACCTGCTTGCGGCCGGCGAGCCCCGCCTTGCCGTCCTTCGACACCGCCAGCTTGAGCGTGACATGCGGCCGCGACTGCCGGATGCGGGCGAAGTGGCCGGCATGCGCAAGCGCCGCCTCCTCCGCGCACAAGCCGACATCGACGGCGATGCCGCGTTCGCGCAAGCGCGCATGGCCCTGCCCGGCGACTTCCGGATTGGGATCCTCGATCGCCGAAACGACGCGGACAATACCGGCCTTGATGATGGCATCGGCGCAAGGCGGCGTTTTGCCTTCATGCGAACACGGCTCGAGCGTGCAGTACAAGGTCGCGCCCTTGGCGAAACGCTTGGCCTGCTGCAGGGCCTCGGCCTCGGCATGCGGCCGGCCGCCGGGCTGGGTATAGCCACGCCCGACGATGACGCCGTCCTTGACGATGACGGCGCCGACCGCCGGGTTCGGCCAGGTATTGCCAAGGCCGCGCCGGCCGAGCGCCAGCGCCAGCTTCATGAAACGGATATCGTCGGCGGAAGTGTCCGCGGTCTCAGTCATTCTCTATCCCGGTTATTTGCGGTCCGGCGCGACCGGCCGTGGACCGGCATCGTCATCGGACAATTCATCGAGCGCGGCGCGGAAATCCTTGACCTCGCCGAAATTGCGATAGACCGAGGCAAAGCGCACATAGGCGACGTCGTCGATCTCGCGCAGATGCGCCATCACGCTTTCGCCGATCGTCTCCGACGACACTTCGTTCTCGCCCGCGCTTTCCAGTTCGCGCACGATCTTGGAGACTTCCTTTTCGATGCGTTCCGGATCGACCGAACGCTTGCGCAACGCGATCTGCACCGAGCGCATCAGCTTGTCGCGGTCGAAGGGCACGCGACGGCCGTTGCGCTTGATGACGGTGAGTTCGCGCAACTGCACGCGCTCGAACGTCGTGAAGCGGAAATTGCAGGTCAGGCAAACGCGCCGCCGGCGGATCACCGCCGAGTCCTCGGTCGGCCGTGAATCCTTGACCTGGGTATCGAGGCTTCCGCAACTCGGGCAACGCATGTTGTTATTCCCTCGTCATTCCAGAGCACGCCGCAGACGTGAACCCGGAATCCAGATACAGGCACCGCGTCCGGTTCTGGATTCCGGGTTCGGCCCTGCGGGCCGCCCCGGAATGACAGAATGTGCGAAACGACCGCACGATCTTCAATCCTGATAGATCGGAAACTTCGCCAGCAGATCCTTGACCTTGCCGCGCACGGTCGCCTCGACCAGCGAATCCTCGTCGACGCCCTTCTGCGATAGCACATCGAGCACTTCGACGATCATCTCGCCAATCTGGCGGAACTCGGCCTGACCGAAACCGCGGCTGGTTCCGGCCGGAGTTCCGAGCCGAATGCCGGAGGTCACTGTCGGCTTTTCCGGATCGAAGGGAATGCCATTCTTGTTGCAGGTGATATGGGCGCGGCCGAGCGACAGTTCGGCGACCTTGCCGTTCAGGCGCTTGGGCCGCAGATCGACCAGCATCAGATGGGTGTCGGTGCCGCCGGAGACAATATCGAGGCCGTTCTTTTTCAGGGTCTCGGCCAGCACCTGGGCATTGTCGACGACATTTTTGGCATAGGTCTTGAAGCTCGGCTGCAAGGCTTCGCCGAAGGCGACCGCCTTGGCGGCGATAACATGCATCAGCGGACCGCCCTGCATCCCGGGGAACACCGCCGAGTTGATCTTCTTGGCCAGCGCTTCGTCGTTGGTGAGGATGACGCCGCCGCGCGGACCGCGCAGCGTCTTGTGCGTCGTCGTGGTCACGACATGCGCATGTGGGAACGGCGACGGATGCGCGCCGCCGGCGACCAAACCGGCAAAGTGCGCCATGTCGACCATCAGGTAAGCGCCGACTTCGTCGCAGATCTCGCGGAAGCGCTTGAAGTCGATGATGCGCGGATAGGCCGAGCCGCCGGCGATGATGAGCTTGGGCTTATGCTCCCTGGCGAGCTTTTCGACCTCGTCCATGTCGATACGCTGATCGTCGCGCCGCACATTATACGGCACCGGCTTGAACCATTTGCCGGACAAATTGATCGCCATGCCGTGGCTGAGATGACCGCCGGCGGCGAGATTGAGCCCCATGAAGGTGTCGCCGGGCTGCATCAGCGCGAAGAACACTTCCGCGTTGGCCGAAGCGCCGGAATGCGGCTGGACATTGGCGAAGCCGCAGCCGAACAACTTGGTTACCCGGTCGATCGCCAGCTGTTCGGCGATATCGACATACTGGCAGCCGCCGTAATAGCGCTTGCCCGGCAACCCTTCGGCATATTTGTTGGTCAGCACCGAACCCTGCGCTTCCAGCACGGCGCGCGAGACGATGTTCTCCGACGCGATCAGCTCGATTTCGTCGCGCTGGCGACCGAGCTCCTTGCCGATTACATCGGCAATTTCGGGGTCAACGTCGCGCAAAGGGGCCGAAAACATCGAGACCGGCATCAGATTTCTCCCGGCGCCGGCTATCGAATCGGCGCTGACTGTCCAGGGTGAACGGAATGAACCAGCGATTAGCATATCGCTTTCAGGCCGCCAAGCGCTGGGATACCGCCGGCGTCCAAGCCGCAATATCTAGCGGATTCCGGCTAGTCGCCGCCGCGCGCCAGCCGCGCCTTCAGCTTGGCGAGCGCCAGCCGGTGCAGATCCGCGCGCGACGCGCGGGCCGGGCCGATCGCCGTCACTTCGATACCGGTGCGTGCATCGACCGCGACGACCTTGGCGCTGCCGCCCACGATCGTGATCTCGAAATAGACTTCGCCTTTGCCGTTATCGCCGCTGTCCGCCATCGCGTCCCCGCCCCGGCGCGAGCATAGACGACGGCGCCCTGGCCCGCGAACGACAAAAAGCCCCGGCCGGGGGAGGAGCCGGCCGGGGCAAGTCGATACGCCTATACGCGAGGAGACGCGGCTTAGAGACGGTAGAGAATCTGGTCGGTCCAGAAGCGCTCGAGCCGGTGCAGCGACTTGTTGAGAGTCGCGAACTCGTCGGCATTGATGCCGCCGACCTGTTCGACCGTGCGAACGTGCTTCTGATACAGCGCGTCGACAATGTCGCGAACGTCCTGGCCCTTGGCGGTCAGCTTGATGCGGACCGAGCGCCGATCGACACGCGAGCGCTGATGATCGAGGAACGCCATCTCGACCAGCTTCTTGAGGTTATAGGAGACGTTGGAGCCGAGATAGTAACCGCGCGTGCGCAGTTCGCCCGCGGTCAGCTCCTTGTCGCCGATATTGTACAACAGAAGTGCCTGCACCGAATTGATATCGGACCGGCCACGACGGTCGAACTCGTCCTTGATGACGTCGAGCAGCCGGCGATGCAGCCGCTCCACCAAGGTCAATGCCTCGTGGTAAAGAGGTTGGATGGTGTCGAACCGAGCCTCGCGCTCGCCCGGTTCGACCGTCTTGACGACGGCTTTCATGTCTAACGCCCCTTAAGTTTTGGTGGTCGTTTTCGACCGTTGACGAGGCCCTGTTCTTCCTCGTCCCTCTGACACCAAACTACATGGGGGCCATCTAAAATCGGTTTAAATAACACCATAAAGATTAGGTTTATTTACAAGGGTGAACAATCCGTTGAGCTTTCAATTGCGCGCGCGAACGCAAGAATTGATTCACCACGCCGCTTCCGGAACGCCCTCGAACCGGACGGATCATGCCGGAAAAACCGGTTTCCGTCGCGTCGCGGTCCGGACATGCCGAACAAATCCTTGCGGCGACGATCGCCAATTCGGCGCCGGCGGCCATCGACGGCCCGGTATTTTTCGTCAAATGTAAATCTTTGTCTCGGCCGTGGCGCACCGCAGCGAACGCAAAGCGCACTTGCACTCGCCGTCGGCGCAGGACATCGGAAGCCGAAAGGCCACAACAATGCGTTGTTATCGACGCGACATGCGCCGCATGTGTGCCGACATACGCGTCTTGCGCGTCGCGGCAACCATGGTTGACGAGACGCTAACCGCGCGTTGATCAGCCGCGCACGAAACGAATGATGCCGGAGAAGTCGGTTTCCGCCGCGCCGCCGTCGGCATAAGCCGCATATATCCTTTCGGCGTCGGCGCCCAATTCGGTTTTGGCGGCCACCGACTTCGCGGCATCCTGTGCCAGCCGCAAATCCTTGAGCATCATCGCGGCGGTGAAGCCGGCCTGATAATCGCGGTTGGCCGGCGACGTCGGTACCGGTCCCGGCACCGGACAATAGCTCGTCATCGACCAGCATTGCCCGGAGGACTTCGACGCGATGTCGAACAGCTTCTGATGGTCGAGGCCGAGCTTCTCGGCGAGCACGAAGGCTTCCGACACCGCGATCATCGAAATGCCGAGGATCATGTTGTTGCAGATCTTGGCGGCCTGGCCGGTGCCGGCATCGCCGGCATGCACGATGGTCTTGCCCATCTTCTGCAGGATCGACTCGGCGCGCACGAAGGCCTGGGTCGAACCGCCGACCATGAAGGTCAAGGTTCCGGCGCTGGCGCCGCCGACGCCGCCGGACACCGGTGCGTCCAGCATCAACAGCCCCTTGCCGGTCGCGGCGGCGGCGACCGCGCGCGCGCTTTCGACATCGATGGTCGAGCAGTCGATCAGCAGCGTGCCGGCATTGGCGTTCTCGACGATGCCATTGGCGCCGAGATAGACCTCGCGGACATGCTTGCCGGCTGGCAGCATCGTGATGACGACGTCGGCGCGCGACGCGGCGACCTTGGCAAATTCGACCGGCGTGCCGCCGGCCTCCTTGAATTTGGCGACCGACGCCGGATTGAGATCGACACCTTCGACCTGATGTCCGCCCTTGATCAGGTTGATCGCCATCGGCAATCCCATATTGCCGAGCCCGATAAATGCGATCCGCGCCATGCCGCTCTCCCCTGCTGAGTTATCTTCGTTATCGTTATGTGGTCGTAATTATCGCCTTCGCCGTCGCTATCATCGCTGTCGCCGTTGCAACTGTCGATCGCGCCGTCACTCCGGCTGCTCTTTCGCCGCCTGCACCGCCAGCCAAAGATAAAGCCCGAGCAGCGCGCTTTCCAGCAGCACGGTGAGGAAGGCACGCCCGAACACCTGCGGAAAGAAGATCTCCACCGCCAGCATCGAGGCGACCGCGGTCAGCCAGATCACCGCGCCCCAGGCCGCCGCGAGCCACAAACCGACCGCAGCCACCAGATCGAGCACGGCGAAGAACACCGTCGCGGTCTGCCAGGCGATCGAATGGCTTTCGAAAAGATCATTCGGCCCGACGCCGATGCCGCAGACCCGCGACCAGTGATAAAGACCTTTCAGCATCGACAGTCCGGCCATCACGCGCAGGAACAGTACCATCCGGCGGGTCCAGAGCCCGACGCCGTCGTCGTTGTCCTGCTCGTGAACCGGATCGAGCGTGTTCGGGTCGTCGCTGACAAAGCGTTCTCTCATGACAGATCGAGTTCTCCGCCGTCGCGCGCCTCGTCGAGCGGGGCGAAATGGCGTTCCACTTCGCTGTCGCCGATCAGCGCGAGTTGCGCTGGCTGCCAGCGCGGCGCGTTATCCTTGTCGACAATCACGGCGCGCACGCCCTCGTAAAAATCGTGGCCCCTGATGACCCGCGACACGATGCGCATTTCGGTGCGCATGCAGGTCGCGAAATCGAAAGTTCCGCCGCGCCGCACCTGCGCCAGCGCCAGCTTCAGACTGAGCGGCGATTTGGTTCGCATCAGGGCCGCGGTGCTCGCCGCCCAGTCGGCGTTATCGCCGCCGGCCGCCTCGCGATCAAGGGCGTCGAGGATGGCCTCCACGCTGTCGCCGGCAAACAGCCAGTCGATTGCGCCGCGTTGCGCGAAGACCGGACCGTCGCCCTCACCCCCGCCGGCCGGCTCAGCAAAGGCCGCGAGCAAGGCGTCGACCGATACCGTGCCGGTGAGACCGTCGAGCAGATCGGCAAAGCGCGCCGAAGGAATGCGATGGGTGGCGATCCCGGCCGCCAGGCTGTCGGCGGCGCCGAAGCGCTGGCCGGTCAGGGCGCAGAAGGTTCCGATCTCACCCGGCATCCGCGGCAGGAACCAGGTCGCCCCGACGTCGGGAAAGAAGCCAATGCTCACCTCCGGCATGGCGAAGGAGAACTTGTCGCCGGCGACGCGATGCGAACCATGCACCGAGATGCCGACACCCCCGCCCATGACGATGCCGTCGATCAGCGCGACATAGGGCTTGCGGTAGTTCTTGATGACGGCGTTGAGCGGATATTCGTCGCGCCAGAACTGCAAGGCCTTGTCGTAATGCCCGGTCTCGCCGAGATCGTAGAGCGCACGAATATCGCCGCCGGCCGAGAACGCCTTGCCGCCATTGGCGCGGATGACGACGCGGGTGATCGCCGGGTCGTCGGCCCAGGCGTCGAGTTGTTCGCGCATCGCCAAGACCATGTCATGGCTGACGGCGTTCAGCGCTTGCGGCCGGTTGAGCGTGATGATCCCAGCCGCGCCCTGGCGCTCGAACAGAATGTCATCGGTCATGCCGATCAATTCCCCAGCATCGCGCGGCCGATGATCATCCGCATGACCTCGTTGGTGCCTTCGAGAATCTGATGCACCCGCACGTCGCGGAGCACCCGCTCGATCGGATGATCGCGCAGGTAACCGTAGCCGCCATGCAGTTGCAGGCAACCGTTGACCACGTTGAAGCCGGCATCGGTCGCCAGCCGCTTGGCCTGCGCCGCCAGCCGGGTCGCCGCCGGCTCTTTATCGCCGACCGCGACCGCGGCGCGATGCAGCAGCAGGCGCGCGGCGTCGATCTCGGTAGCGAAATCGGCGACGCGAAACTGCAAGGCCTGGAAATCGGCGATGCGCGAACCGAATTGCCGGCGCTCTTTCATGTAGTCGATCGTGCGGTCGAGACAGAACTGCGCCCCACCCAGCGAACAGGCGGCGATGTTCAACCGGCCGCCGTCGAGGCCGGCCATGGCGATGCGGAAGCCCTGGCCTTCGCTGCCGATCAGGTTCTCGACCGGCACCCGGCAATTCTCGAACATGACCATCGCGGTCGGCTGCGACTTCCAGCCGAGCTTTTTCTCGCGCGCGCCGAAGCTCAGGCCCGGCGTCCCCTTCTCGACAATGATGCAGGAGATGCCGCGCGGTCCGGCCTCGCCGGTGCGCGTCATCACCGCGTAGACGTCGGAGACGCCGCCGCCGGAGATGAAAGCCTTGGCGCCGTCGAGCACATAGAAGTCGCCGTCGCGCCGCGCCTTGGTGGTCAGGCTCGCGGCATCCGAACCGGCGCCCGGCTCGGTCAGGCAATAGCTGGCGAAGTGCTCCATGGTGCAAAGCTTGGGCAGGAAACGCGCGCGGGCCGCCTCGCTGCCATAGGTGTCGATCATCCACGCCACCATGTTGTGGATCGAGATATAGGCGGCGGTCGAGGTGCAGCCTTGCGCCAGTTCCTCGAAGATCACCGCGGCGTCGAGCCGGGTCAGCGCCGAGCCGCCGACATCTTCCTTGACGTAAATGCCGCCGAAGCCGAGGGCTGCGGCCTCGCGCAGCGTCTCGACCGGAAATACTTCGCCTTCGTCCCAGTCCCGGGCCAAGGGCATCATCGCCTCGCGGGCGAATTGCCGGGCAGTCGACTGGAAGGCGCGCTGATCTTCGTTAAGGGAAAAATCCATGGCGCACACCCTTCCCATGATGGCTGGCCGGGTCAAGGCCCGTCGCCGCCGGCCTTTTCGCAAACGCGGTATGTCCAGCGGATATCAAGGTGGCGGCCCCGGCCCGGACCGGCTAAAAAGGCCGCAGGAGACCCCAGATGGCCATCAAATACGGACGCCCGCTGCAACATTCCATCGGCTTTGTGCCGACCGACCCCGATTCCAGCACCGGGCCGAGCCCGTCGCTCGACCTGACGGTCCGGATGCGCCGCAACCGGCGCAGCGACTGGGCCCGCCGGATGGTGCGCGAAAACGTGGTGACCACCGACGACCTGATCTGGCCGATCTTCGTCATGGACGGCGACAACAAACGCGCGCCGGTGGCCTCGATGCCCGGCGTCGAACGGCTGTCGGTCGACCAGATCGTGCGCGCCGCGGTGCAAGCCGCCGAGCTGACCATCCCCTGCATCGCGCTCTTCCCCTACACCGACCCGTCTCTGCGCGACGCCACCGGTTCGGAAGCGCTCAACGAGAACAACCTGGTGTGCCGCGCCATCCGCGCCATCAAGAAGGAAGTCCCCGAGATCGGCATCCTGTGCGACGTCGCGCTCGATCCCTTCACCAGCCACGGCCATGACGGCCTGTTGCGCGACGACGGCGTCATCATGAACGACGAAACCGTCGCGGTGCTGGTGCAGCAGGCGCTGGTGCAGGCGCAGGCCGGCTGCGACATCATCGCGCCCTCCGACATGATGGACGGTCGGGTCGGCGCGATCCGCAAGGCGCTCGACCGCGACAACCTCGCCGACGTATCGATCATGGCTTACGCGGCCAAATATGCCTCGGCCTTCTACGGCCCGTTCCGCGACGCCGTCGGCTCGTCAAAGATGCTCAACGGCGACAAGCGCACTTACCAGATGGACCCCGGCAACACCGACGAAGCCTTGCGCGAAGTCGCGCTCGACATCGAGGAAGGCGCCGACATGATCATGGTCAAGCCGGGTATGCCTTATCTCGACATCGTCGCACGGGTGAAAGACTCGTTCGGCATGCCGACCTTCGCCTATCAGGTGTCGGGCGAATACGCGATGATCATGGCGGCCGCCAATAACGGCTGGCTCGACGGCGAACGCGCGATGCTGGAAAGCCTCACCGCCTTCAAGCGCGCCGGCGCCGACGGTGTGCTGACTTATTTCGCGCCGCGCGTGGCCGAACAACTGAGAGCCAGAAAATAACAAGCCGATCCCGTGTCGTTTGCCCGACGCGCCGTCGCAGCAGCGACGACCACGACGGGCAGCGGCGCACCTTCTCAACGACCGGTCCGCTCAGCCTTCGAGGCCCGCGACACTCGCACCTCAGGATGACGGCGCGCGGTCAAGACCTTCCACTACAACAGTCAGGCTAGCATCATGGGTGAATTTGCTATCGGTCAGGGCGTATCGCGGTTCGAGGACCCGAGGCTGATTCAGGGCGGCGGCAGCTATACCGACGACGTTCAGTTGCCGAACATGGCGCATGGCATCGTGCTGCGCTCGCCGCATGCTCATGCCAAGGTGCTCTCGATCAACACCGAAGCCGCCAAGGCCGCGCCCGGCGTGCTCGCGGTTCTGACCGCCGAAGACTTCAAGGCGCATGGCTATGGCGACCTGCCTGTGCCCGGCGGCCTCAAGCGCCGCGGCGACCAGCCGATGTACAAGCCGCGCTATCCCATTCTCGCCGACGGCGTGGTGCGCTGGGTCGGCGACGGCGTCGCCTTCGTGGTCGCCGAAACCGTCGCGCAGGCGCTCGACGCTTCGGAACTGATCGAAGTCGAATTCGAGCCGCTGCCGGCGGTCACTTCGACCGCCGAAGCGGTCAAGCCCGGCGCGCCCAAGGTCTGGGCCGACGCCCCGGACAACATCAGCTTCGTGGCGCTGTTCGGCAACAAAGCCGCCACCGACGAGGCCTTCGCCAAGGCCGCGCATGTCGTCAAGGCGCATTTCGACATCAACCGCGTCACCGCCGCGACCATGGAACCGCGCGGCGCGGTCGGCGACTATCACAAGGGCGACGGCCGCTACACCATTTACACCGCGATCCAGCGTCCGCATCCGACCCGGCCGGAACTGGCGCAGGTGCTCGGCGTGCCGGAAAGCAAGGTCCGGATCGTGACCGGCGACACCGGCGGCTCGTTCGGCATGAAGTCGCCGATCTTCAACGAAACGCCGATGGTGCTGCTTGCTTCGAAGATCACCGGCCGGCCGGTGAAGTGGATTTCGACCCGTTCGGAATCCTTCACCAGCGACGCCCAAGCCCGCGACAACGTCACCGACGCCGAACTCGCGCTTGACAAGGACGGGCACTTCATCGGCATGCGGGTGAAGACGGTCGCCGCGATCGGCGCCTATCTGCAAACCGCGATGCCGGCGTTTTTCCTCAATGCCGGCACGCTGGCCGGCGTCTATCGCACCCCGGCGATGGATGTCGACATCACGGCGGTGTTCTCCAACACCAACCCGATCCGGCCCTATCGCGGCAACGGCCGCCCCGAAGCGGCTTACGTCATCGAACGAATGGTCGATATCGCCGCCGATGAACTCGGCATCGATCCGGCCGAACTGCGCCGCCGCAATTACGTGCCGCCGTCGGCGATGCCGTTCAAGACCGGCCTGACCTTCACTTACGACTCGGGCGAGTTCGAGAAGAACATGGACCTCGCGCTCGAACTGGCCGACGCCAAGGGCTTCAAGGCGCGCAAGGCGGAATCGCGCAAGCGCGGCAAGCTGCGCGGATTCGGTCTGTCCAACACCATCGAACGCGCCGCCGCCGCCTCGACCGAAGGCGCCGAAGTGCGCTTCGACCGCTCCGGCTCGCTGACCTTGATCTCCGGTTCGGACAGCCAGGGCCAGGGCCACGAGACGGTGTTCAAGCAATTGGTCTGCGACCGGCTCGGCATCGATCCGAACGAAGCGCAATATATGTCCGGCGACACCGACCAGCTGTTCTACGGCGAAGGCACCGGCGGCTCGCGTTCGGCGACCATGGCCGGCTCGGCCTTCCACCTGGCGACCGAGAAGATCGTGACCAAGGCCAAGACCATCGCCGCCTTCAATCTTCAGGTCGAGGAAGGCGACATCAAATATGAGGATGGCGTCTTTTCATCGAACAAGACCAACCAGACGCTGTCGATGAAGGAAATCGCCAAGCTGGCGGTGCAGCCGGCGAAAGTGCCGAAAGGCATGGAGGTCGGCCTGACCGCGGCGGCGTCCTATACCGCGCCGGTCGACAACTTCCCGAACGGCTGCCACGTCTGCGAAATCGAAATCGACGTCGAGACCGGCAAGGTCGAGATCGTCCGCTACGCGGTGGTCGACGACGTCGGCACCGTGATGAATCCGAAGCTGCTGCACGGCCAGATTCACGGCGGCATCGCGCAAGGCGCCGGCCAGATCCTGATGGAAGACATCCACTTCGATTCCGAAGGTCAGATCACCACCGGATCGTTCATGGATTACGCCATGCCGCATGCCCATGACTTCCCGACCATGAAGGTGGAAGCCAACCCGGTGCCGACCAAGACCAACCCGCTCGGCGTCAAGGGCGCCGGCGAAGCCGGCTGTGTCGGCGCGATGCCCTGCGTCGCCAATGCGCTGGTCGACGCCTTGTCGGAATTCGGCGTCAAGACCATCGAGATGCCGATGACGCCGGAGAAGGTGTGGCGGCTGATGCAGCGCTAGGCGGCGCACCGGTCTCGGCGGGACGCGGACAAAGCCGCCCTCCCGCCGTAACCATCGCTATTCCGCGTTGCCGGTGCCAAGCCGCACGGGCTGATAGCCATCCACGGCCATCGCCGCCATGACTTCGGCGGCATGAACGGCGTCGCGGGTTTCGACGGTGACGTCGAGCTTGGCGCCCTTGGCCGGCACGTCGAGCAGCAGGCGGCGATGCTCGACTTCGAGAATATTGGCGCCGAGTTGACCGAGCCGGGTGGCGATGGTGCCGAGCACGCCGGGCTGATCGGGAATGGTGAGCCGGAACGAAATGATCCGGCTTTCGCGGTCGAGTTCGCGCACCATGATCGAGGCCAGGATGCGCGGATCGATATTGCCGCCGCACAGGATCAGGCCAACCTTCTTGCCGGCAAAACGCGCGGGTTCGCTCAACAGCGCGGCAAGCCCGGC
>WGNB01000071.1 GCA_016124795.1 Rhodopseudomonas sp.
AATGATCCGGCTTTCGCGGTCGAGTTCGCGCACCATGATCGAGGCCAGGATGCGCGGATCGATATTGCCGCCGCACAGGATCAGGCCAACCTTCTTGCCGGCAAAACGCGCGGGTTCGCTCAACAGCGCGGCAAGCCCGGCGGCGCCCGCGCCTTCCGCCATCGTCTTCTGCAAGGTCAGGTAGGCATTCACCGCACGTTCGAGATGCGCCTCGTCGACGAGAATGACATCCGACACCAGTTCACGAATGATCGGCAGCGTCAGCTTGCCGACATTCTTGACCGCAATGCCTTCGGCCAAGGTCGAACCGCCGATCGGCCGGTTGCCATGCTCAAGCGCGTTCCACACCGCCGGATAAAGCAGCGCCTCGCAACCGACGATGTCGATCTTCGGGTTGATCGCCTTGGCGGCAATCGCATTGCCGGAAATCAGACCGCCGCCGCCGATCGGGATCACCAAGGCCTCGAGGTCGGGCGCCTCTTCGAGCATTTCCAGAGCGATGGTGCCCTGTCCGGCGATGACCCGGACATCGTCATACGGATGCACCAGAACCATGCCACGCTCGGCCTGGATGATCTCACAGCGCGCCTGCGCGTCCGCCACGGTCTGGCCGTCGAGCACGACTTCGGCGCCATGCGAGCGGGTCGCGGCGACTTTCACCGCCGGTGTCGTCACCGGCATGACGATGGTCGCCGGAATGCCGAGCCGCGCCGCATGATAGGCGACCGACTGCGCATGGTTGCCGGCCGACATGGCGATGACGCCGCGGGCACGCTCCTTGGCGTCGAGCGACGACAGCTTGTTGAGCGCGCCGCGGTCCTTGAAAGAATTGGTGACCTGGAGATTCTCGTATTTGACGTAGACCTGCGCGCCGGTCAGCGCCGACAGCTTCGGCGCCGGCAGCATCGGCGTGCGCAAAACCGCGCCGGCGATCACGCGGCGGGCAGCTTCGATATCGGCGAATGTCACGCTCACGACAAAAAGGTCTCCGGCTCAGAGGGCGATTCCGTGCATCACCATGCCGCAGCCCGACGGCCAAAACCAGCAGGATGGCCAGCGGCAACGGCTCGACCGCGATCCGCCGGCCCTTGTCGCCTCTTGCCGGCAAACCGTTTATTCTCCATCTCACAGGCATCGCAACGCCGCGACGGGGGCCCTTCATGTCGATGGATATCAAGCCGCATGCTTATGACCCGGACCTCAATCCCGAGCTGTTCGACGGCGTACTGCCGCGCCGGGTCGTCGCTTTCGTCATCGACTTTCTGCTGATCGCGGTACCGGTGGTGCTGGCGGCAATGTTCATTTTCGTCTTCGGTATCGTCACGCTCGGGCTGGGCTGGGCGCTGTACTGGCTACTGCCGCCGGGCTCGGTGCTCTGGGCTCTGGTCTATTTCGGGCTAGGCCTGGGCGGCCCGCGCTCGGCCACGGTCGGCATGCGGGTCATGGATCTGGAAATGCGCACCTGGTACGGCGCTCCGGCTTATTTCGTGCTCGGCGCCGTCCACGCCATCGCGTTCTGGATCTCGGTATCGGCGCTAACCCCGTTCATTCTGCTGGTACCGTTTTTCAACCGCCGCAAGCGACTGTTGCACGACATTCTCCTCGGCACGGTCATCATCAATAACCCGACGCGCGCCGCCGCCTTGCGCCCCTTCGTCGCCACCCCCAACTAAGAGAGCGGCCGGCGGCGGTCTGTGACCAAATCCCTGCCGGCACCTTATTTGACGGCGTCGGAGTGTCGCGCAATGCTGCCTTATTGAGTCCACGAAACGCGCGGACAAAAGCGGAGCGACCGACCGAAGCCGCGCCAGCGGTAAAGCCACAAAAGCAGATTGTAGAACCTACGGATTGACTGAGTGACCCAGCACTCCCGCGACACGCCGCAATTTTACCTGACCGCGCCGTCGCCCTGCCCTTATTTGAAAGGCCAGGAAGAACGCAAGGTGTTCACCCATCTGGTCGGCGACCGCGCCGGCGAACTCAACGACCTGCTCACTCACGGCGGCTTCCGCCGCAGCCAATCGATCGCCTACCGGCCCGCCTGCGAGGCGTGCCGGGCCTGCGTCTCGGTCCGCGTCGTGGTCGACGACTTCAAACCGTCACGCAACATGCGGCGCAATCTCGACCATAACCGCGACCTGATCGGCGATATGCGCGCGCCGGCGCCGACCTCCGAACAATATTCGGTGTTCCGCGCCTATCTCGACGCGCGCCACCGCGACGGTGGCATGGCCGACATGACCGTGCTCGATTACGCGATGATGGTCGAGGACAGCCATGTCGACACCCGCGTCATCGACTACCGCCGGCGCGGGCCGGATTCGGGCATCAATGGCCGCGGCGCCGGACAGTTGCTGGCGGTGGCACTGACCGACGTGCTGTCCGACGGACTGTCGATGGTCTATTCGTTCTTCGATCCCGATGCCGCCGACCGCTCGCTCGGCACGTTCATGATCCTCGATCACATCGAACGCGCCAAGGCGATGGGCCTGCCTTACGTCTATCTCGGTTACTGGGTGCCGGGCTCCAAGAAGATGGATTACAAAGGCCGCTATCTGCCGCAGGAACGGCTGCTGCCGTCGGGCTGGATCAGGGTCGACCGCTAATAGCCTGGGCCGTGCCGCGAACGCACGCCGGCGGTGACGCGTCAGAAGGAACCATGCCACCACCAGCCGCCGACCGGATTGTCACGGAAATCGCAGCGGTCGGCGAACAGACCCGGCTGGTGGCGCAACGCTATGAAGGCATCTTCGCCGCTTTGCGCGATGCCCTGACCGACTCTCTCGCGCGGGCCGCCACGCCCGCCGACGGCGCGCGCGCCGTCATGGCCACAGCCGACGCGGTCGCTAACGCCATCGCCACGCATTTGCCCAACCAGCCGCGTCGCGACTGCCGCGCCGGCTGCGATGCCTGCTGCCATCTCTACGTCATGGTGCCGCCCGGCACCGCCGAGGCCATTGCCGAGCATCTCATAGCGCGGCTCGACGATCGACCGCTGACGGCGCTCAAGAGCGAACTTCGCAAGGCCGCTGCGGCGGCCGATGCGCTTGCCGATCCGTCCACGCTGCGCCATCCCTGCCCGCTGCTCGCGCCGGATGGCACCTGCACGATCTACGAGGTCCGGCCTTTGACCTGTCGTTCCTTCACCTCGACGTCGGCTGCGGCCTGCCGCTCGCTGGTGTTCGACCGCAACAGCCCGGTCTCAGCCATCCCGCAAAATCCGTCGCAATTCCGCGTCTATGTCGAGGCGACCAAAGCGCTGGAACAGGCGGCGCTGTCGCGCGGCCTATCCGCCGATCAGCAAGGACTTGCCACCGCGCTGCTCGCGGCGCTGGGCGAGCCGGACGAACGACAAGCCACGACGCAAGCCTGACCCGCGCGCGGCTGCCGGTGTTGCCGGCACAACAGGACGACGACATCGCGCGCGAGCCAAATAAACGCGCGCACCGCTGCTGCATCATTGAGCAGGACACAGCAGTCCGTTTGCGCGACACTAGGTCGTCGGCCTTCGAGACCGGCACGATGATCGATGCTCAGGCACCGGTCTTGCCTGAAACACTGTTGTCAAGATCGCGGACTTCTCATGCGCGCATTCCTGCTCCGTCTCTGGCGCACCAGCATTATCGGCAATCTGGTGGCCGGCTCGATGGTGATCCTGCCTTTCGTGCTCACCGTTCTGATCATCAGTTGGGGCATCAACTGGATCGTGTCGGCCTTCGGACCCGGCACATGGTTCGGCGAGATCCTGACCAGCGGCGGTGAAGCGCTTATCGGCCCCGAACGCGACTACGTCGCCTTCCTGATCGGCGCGGTGCTGATGCTGGCGATCCTGTGGTTGCTCGGGCTGGCGGTCCGCACCCAGGCGCAACGCACCTTCGCTCATGTGCTCGACAACATGCTGGCCAAGGTGCCGCTGTTCCGCGCGATCTACCGGCCGGTGTCACAGGTCGTGCGGGTCTTTGCCGGCAGCAACGCCGATCTCAGCACCTTGCCGGTGGTGATGTGCCGGCTCGGCGGCGATCAGGGTGTCGATGTGCCGGCCTTCCTGGCTTCGACCCGAACTTACGATGTCGGCGGCGAACCCCGCCGGCTGGTCTATCTGCCGACCTCGCCGCTGCCGGCCTGGGGCGGTCTGGTGCTGGTGCCGGATTCGGCCGTCGTGCCGGTGCCCAACATGGATGCCGACGCGCTCATCAAACTGTACTTCTCGTTTGGGGTGCTGGCGCCCGAACTTATTCCGCCGGTGCCGCAAAAAGCGCCGGCGATCGAATAGCCGCTTCGGGTTCAGCCGATCCCGGTCACGGTATCGATCAGCAGCTTGACGTTCAGCACCAGAATGATCGCCGCCACGATCCACGACAACGCCGCGACCGGCTTCGATATCGCCAGCGATCCCATCTTCTTTTTGTCGGAGACGAACTGCACCAACGGAATCACAGCGAAGGGCAGTTGCATCGACAGCACGACCTGGCTGAGGATCAGCAGCTTGGCGGTGCCGCTTTCGCCATAAAGCGCCGCCACCACGACCACCGGCACGATGGCGATGGCGCGGGTGACGAGGCGGCGCATCCAGTGCGGCAGCCGAATGTGGAGGAAGCCCTCCATCACGATCTGGCCGGCGAGCGTCGCCGTCACCGTCGAATTCAGGCCGGAAGCCAGCAGCGCGATCGCGAACAGGATCGAGGCGATGCCGACGCCGAGCAGCGGCGACAGCAAGGCATAAGCCTGCTCGATGTCCTCGACATGAGTGCGTCCGCTGGCGTGGAACACGGCGGCAGCGACAATCAAAATGCCGCCATTGACGAACAGCGCCAGCATCAGCGCGATGGTCGAGTCGACCGTGGCCCAGCGTATGGCATGACGCCGGCCGTCCTCGGTCTTGTCGAAGTCGCGGGTCTGCACGATCGACGAATGCAGATAAAGATTATGCGGCATCACGGTGGCGCCGATGATGCCGATGGCGATGTAGAGCATCGCCGGATTGCTGACGATCTCGTGCGACGGCACGAAGCCGCCGAGCACCGCCATAACAGGCGGCGCCGCCAGTACGATCTGGATCAGAAAGCACAGCGCGATCACCACCAGCAGCGCGACGATGAAGGCTTCGAGATAGCGGAAGCCCTTGTTCATCAGCATCAGCACCAGGAACGCGTCGAGCGCGGTCACCAATGCGCCGCCGACCAGCGGAATGCCGAACAGAAGCTTGAGCGCGATGGCCGTGCCGATCACCTCGGCCAGATCGCAGGCGACGATCGCCAGTTCACAGGCGACCCACAGCGCATAGCCGACCGGGCGAGGATAATTGTCACGGCAGGCCTGGGCCAGATCGCGGCCGGTGGCGATGCCGAGCCGCGCCGCCAGCGCCTGCAACAGGATCGCCATCAGGTTGGACAGCATGATGACGGACAGCAGCGTGTAGCCGAACTGCGAACCGCCGGCGATGTCGGTCGCCCAGTTGCCCGGATCCATATAGCCGACCGAGATCATGTAGCCGGGGCCGGAAAAGGCCAGCAGCCGGCGCAGCCACGTGCCGCCGCTCGGCACCGGGATTGTGCCATGCACTTCGGACAGGCTGTTGCGGCTGCCGTTGATCCGCGCGTAGCGCCAGCCGGTGGGCGCAGCGTCGGGGGCAACCGGAGGCGTTGTAGCGGTATTCATGACACTGAGACCATTGACACCGGACCATTACGAATGCCGCGACCGGACGCAAGGCGGCGAAAACGGTCTGCAAAACCCGACTAGTTTCAGTAGGATATAGTCTAGTTGCGAATGCTTTGCAATTGCATTCTAAGCCAATACGGCGACTCGATGGAACTTTGATCGGCTGCCCGGTGTTGTCGCGGACCTCGGGCGGCGCGGGGATCGGGCAACACAGGCCGGGCGACGGGTGCGAAACAGCGACAAAAGCCAATGCGACAGCGGCGGGCGACGCTGTCCGGCGATCTGGGCGGTCCAATCGACGACCCCGCCGGTGGCCCGGCCCCGCAGCGCCTTTGCAAGGTGGACTGAATCGACCGGCCCCGTTACGCCACAGCGGCGGCGGGACCACCGGCGGGCAACGGAAACACGCCGAAGCGCGGACGACCGCCGCCCTCGCACTATTCTAACGGGGAAGTCAGGCAACATGACGAAATTGCGAGGTCTGACGGCATCCCTTCCGGCCGCCTTGGCCGGTCTGATGCTGGCGACCATACCGGCGCTCGCCGCCACCAGCCTGACGGTCAAAGGGCCCTCCGAGGTCGTCTTCATCGGCCAGATCCTGGCGCTGATGGTGGTCGGCCGCCTGCTCGGCGAAGCCATGATCCGGATCGGCCAGCCGGCGGTGATGGGGCAATTGATCGCCGGCCTGCTGCTCGGGCCGTCGCTGTTCGGGCTTCTGCTGCCCGACTTGCAACACATGCTGTTTCCGAAGAATCCCGACCAGAAGGCGATGCTCGACGCCGTCGCTCAGGTCGGTATTCTCCTGCTGCTGCTGCTCACCGGCATGGAGACCGACCTCAAACTGGTGCGCCAGACCGGCAAGGCCTCGATCTATGCTTCACTGCTCGGCATCGTCGTGCCGTTCGGCTGCGGCGTCGCCATCGGCTTTGCCCTGCCCGACAGCATGTTGCCCGACCCGGCCAAGCGAATGATCACCGCCTTGTTCCTCGGCACCGCCTTGTCGATCGCGTCGGTCAAGATCGTGGCGATGGTGGTGCGCGAAATGAACTTCATGCGCCGCACCGTCGGCCAGGTCATCCTGGCCTCTGCCATCATTGACGACAGCGTCGGCTGGATCATCGTCTCGATCATCTTCAGCCTCGCGCTGCACGGCTCGGTCGACGCCTGGTCGCTGGTACAGAGCGTGGTCGGCACTTTCGTGTTCATGACGGTGAGCCTGACCGTCGGCCGGCGCGCGGTGTTCTTCGCGATCCGCTGGGTCAACGACAATTTCGTCAGCGACTTCGCCGTCATCACCGCGATCCTCGCCATCATGGCGACGATGGCGCTGACCACGCATTTGATCGGCGTTCACACCGTGCTCGGTGCCTTCGTCGCCGGCATCCTGATCGGCGAATCGCCGATCCTCAGCCGCCACATCGACGAGCAGTTGCGCGGCCTGATCACCGCCTTCTTCGCGCCGGTGTTCTTCGGCGTCGCCGGCTTGAGCGCCGACCTCACCATCCTCGCCGATCCGACCATCGCGCTGTTCACCGCCGGTCTCATCGTCATTGCCAGCCTCGGCAAATTCGGCGGCGCCTTTATCGGCGCCGAGATCGGCGGCCTGACCCGACGCGAAGGCCTGGCGCTGGCCTGCGGCATGAACGCGCGCGGCTCGACCGAAGTGATCATCGCCAGCGTCGGCCTGTCGATGGGCGCGCTCAATGCGAACCTGTTCACTATGATCGTGGCGATGGCGGTCCTCACCACCATGGCGATGCCGCCAACCTTGCGCTGGGCGCTGTCGCGCATTCCGATGGGCAAGGAGGAAAAGCAGCGGCTGGAGCGCGAGGAGCTGGAGGCCAAAGGGTTCCTGCCGAAGCTGGAGCGGCTGCTGCTCGCCATCGACGAAAGCACCAACGGCGCCTTCGCCACCCGCGTCGCCGGCATCGTCGCCGGCAGCTACGGCATGCCGACCACGGTGATGCACATCAAGACCGACAAGAAGACCGGCAAGCAGGCGGCCGAGGCCGAGAAGGAAAAGGCCAAGGAAGCCGGTGAACTGGTCAAGGAAGTGGCGCAGCGCGCCGACCGGGCGATGACGGCTTCCGAGCAAAGCGATATCAAGCTCAACGTCACCACCATGGTCGAGAACGCGCCGAAGCAGGCCGCGGTCGCCGAGGAAGCGGAGAAAGGCTACGGCCTGATGATCATCGGTCTCGACAAGACCGTGGTGCGCAAGAACCAGTTCCACGACGACGTCGCCAGCCTCGCCGCCGGCTTCGAAGGGCCGCTGATCGTCACCGACGCGCGCGAGGAACATCGCAAGCATCCGCTGCACGGCACGGTCAGCATTCTGGTCCCGGTCAACGGCACCGAAGTGTCACGCCGCGCCGCCGAAGTCGCGATCGCGATGGCGCGCGCCACCAAGGCGCCGCTCACCGCGCTTTATGTCACGACCGGCGGCAAGGCCAACCGCTCGCGGCGCTACGAGGAAGCGATCCTCAAGGACATCGTCGACCTCGCCGAGAGCTATGAACTCGATCTGCGCACCGCGGTGCGCGGCGACGTCGCTCCGGACGAAGCCATCCTCAAGGAAGCCGGCCGGCGCGGCCATAATCTCGTGGTGATGGGCGTCGGCCGCCGCCCCGGCGAGAAGCTGTTCTTCGGCGATACCGCCGCCGCGCTGATCGAGAAATCACCGGTGTCGCTGCTGTTCGTGGCAAGTTGAAGCCGGACCGTCCGGAGTCCGCGCGCCGCGCTGGATTTGCCATAACCCTTTAGCTATGGTGGCGGTCGACATGAAGCACCGCCCGGCCGCCCGACGGAATCTGTATAACCGCATTCGCTTCCGGCATTTGCATTGCTTTCTCGCCATCGCCCGGTACCAGAAGGTCGGTGCGGCGGCGAAAGCCCTGGCGATCTCGCAGCCGGCTTTGTCAAAGACCTTGCACGAACTCGAAGACGCGCTGGGCATCAGCCTGTTCGAGCGCGGCCGGCGCGGCATGGCGCTCAGCCGCTTCGGCGAAATCTTTCTCCAGCACGCCGCCGGCAGCATCGCCTCGCTGCGCCACGGCATCGACAGCATCAATGTCGCGCGCGAGGCCAGCGAACATTCGGTGACGGTCGGCGTGTTACCCAACGTGGCGGCGCGGCTGATGCCGGAAGCCGTCCGCCTGTTCAACCAGAATGCGTCCGGCGCGCTGGTGCGCGTCGTCGACGGCAACAATCTGCGGCTGCTCGATCAATTGCGGCTCGGCGAACTCGAACTCGTGGTCGGCCGGCTCGCCAAGGGCGAGCAAATGACCGGGCTCAATTTCGACCACCTTTATTCCGAGACGCTGGCGATCGTGGTCCGGCGCAAGCATCCATTGGCGGGAGCCAAGAAGCTGACGCCGGCGGCCCTGGCCGCACTACCATGGCTGCTGCCCGATCCGGGCACGATGATCCGGCAGGAGGTCGATCGCTTCCTGCTGGCCGAAGGCATGACCGTCTCCTCGACCGTCGTTGAATCGACGTCGATCAGCTTCGGCCGCGCCTTTGTCGAGGCCTCCGACGCGATCTGGTTCGTGCCGCATGGCGTCGTCCAGGCCGATATCGCCAAAGGTCATCTCACCGCCTTGCCGACCCCCGCCGGCGCCATGGAAGGACCGGTCGGCATCACCACCCGTGCCGACATCGAACCGACGCTGGCCGGCCGGCTGATGATCGAAGCCGTTCGCCAGGCCGCCAAGGCAATGGGCGCCACCCGCGAGCGATAACCGGGTGGCAATGAACGACCGCGAAAAACTCATTTCCACCCGGGGCACGGCTCAGCCAATCTGCCGCGCCATGCGGCGGCGATGCCGGAAGGAGACCTCATGACGCGCGCGTCCAAGCGACCCAGTTTCGTTCTGTTCATCACCGATCAACACCGCGCCGACTACCTCGGCTGTTACGGCCATCCGGTGCTGCGCACGCCGCATATCGACTCGATCGCGGCGCGCGGCACCGCCTTCGATCGCTTTTACGTCAACAGCCCCGTCTGCATGCCCAACCGCGCCAGCCTGATGACCGGCCGCATGCCGTCGGTGCACGGCGTGCGCAGCAACGGCATCCCGCTGTCGCGTCAGGCGGTCACCTTCACCGAACTCTTGCGCGCCGCCGGCTATCGCACCGCGCTGATCGGCAAAAGCCATTTACAGAATTTCACCGGCAACCCGCCCTTGGCCAAACCGCGTGTGCCGCCGGAGGGTTACCGCAGCCCGCCGCCGAGTCTCGCGCAGGCCGTGCGCAACGATCTGGACAGCGCCGACTACGATCAGGAACAACCCGGCTTCTGGCAGCGCGACGACGCCCATGTCGAGACGCCCTATTACGGCTTCGATCATGTCGAGCTGGTGCGCGGCCATGGCGACACGGTCAATGGCGACTACATGCATTGGCTGCTGGCGCGCGAGCCGAAGGCAGCGGACATGCTCGGCCCGGAAAATTCGCTGCCGCACGATTACATTTGTCCGCAGGCGCACCGCACCGCCATTCCGGCCGAACTTTATTCGACCGCCTATATCGCCGAACGCGCCGCCGCCTATCTCGCGGAGCAAGCCGCCAGGGACGACGACACGCCGTTCTTCCTGATGGTGTCGTTTCCCGATCCGCATCATCCGTTCAATCCGCCGGGCAAGTACTGGGACATGTACAAGCCCGCGCAATTCCCGGTGCCGGAAGCCTTCTCCCGCAACGACTGGACGCCGCCCCCGCATGTCCAGGAAGTCATCGACGCGCGCGACCGCGGCACCGCCAACCTCAAGGGCATGCGTTCGATCGCGACGACGCCACGCGAGGCGCAGGAAGCGCAAGCTTTGACCTGCGGCATGATCGCCTGCATCGACGACGCCGTTGGCGTCGTGCTCGGCGCGCTTGATGACAGTGGCCGTACCGACGATACGGTCGTGACTTTCACGACCGATCATGGCGACCACCTCGGCGACCATCGCTTGCTGCTCAAGGGCGCCGAGCAATATCAGAGCATCGTGCGCGTGCCCTTCATCTGGCACGACCCGCAGGCGCCGCGCGGCGGCGCGCGCAGCGGCGCGCTCGCCTCGACGCTGGATATTCCGGCGACCATTCTCGATCGCGCGCAACTGACGCCTTATTACGGCTTGCAGGGCCGCAGCCTGTTGCCGGTCATCGACGGCAAGGACAACGGCCGCGAGGCCGCCTTCATCCAATACGACCACCAACTCGCCGGTCTGCCGCCGGACATGGGATTGCGGGTCCACTCGCTGGTCGATGCGCGCTGGCGGATCAGCGTCGTGCTCGGTCGCGACGATGGCGAGCTTTACGACCTCGCCGCCGATCCCGGCGAGTTCAACAATCTATGGACGTCGCAAGCCCATGCCGGCGTGCGCGCCGAACTGATGGAACGACTGGCGCGCATCGAGATGGCGCATGTCGACCGGGTGCCGATCCCGACGCAGCAGGCTTGATCCCGCAGCGACGATCCAGAAGCGGGCCTGACAAGGCCCGCTTCGGATCGCACCGTCGACGCTCTAGCCAGCCTTGAAGCCGGTCGCCACGACGATCTTGCGCCAACGCTCGATCTGCTCGGTGATTTCCTTGCTGAACGCGGCGCCGGTGAGTCCGGGAACCTCGAAGCCGAGGTCTTCCAGCTTCTTTTTGACCGCCGGATCGGCATGCGCGGCGATCGCCGCCTTCAGCAGCCGCTCGCGCACGTCGGGCGGCGTCGATGCGCGCACGAACAGTCCGAACCAGATGGTCGCGGTAAACTCCGGATGCCCCAGTTCGGCGAAAGTCGGCACGTTGGGCATCAGCCGGAACCGCTTGGCGCCGGTCGTGGCAATCGGGTTGAGCTTGCCGGCATTGATGTGCGGCAAGGCGGCGGCGACCTGATCGAAGCCAAGCGGCACCGTTCCGGCGAGCAGCGCGGTGGTCAGCGGCGCCGCGCCCCGATAAGGCACATGGGTCATGTCGACGCCGAAGGTCTTGTTCATCTGGAAGCCGAGGAAGTGCGACGGCGTGCCCGGGCTGAACGAGCCGTAGCTGGTCTTGCCCTTGTTGGCCTTCACCCAGGCGACCAGATCCTTGAGGTTCTTGGCCGGCACGCTCGGGCTGGTGGTCAGCACCAGCGGCGCCTCGACGCCCTTGATCAGCGGCGTGAAGTCCGACGTCTTCCACGGCAGGTTGGCAAAAGCGCTGGGATTGATCTCGGTCATCGACTGGGTACCGACCCAGACCGTCAAACCATCCGCCGGCGCCTGCGCCACCGTGTGCGCCGAGATATTGCCATTAGCACCGGGCTTGTTCTCGACGATGACGCTCTGTCCCAATTCCTGCTTCATGCGCTCGGCGATGATGCGGGCGTAGGGATCGAGTGCGCCACCGGGTGGCGTACCGACGATGAAATGGATGGTGCCGGTGGTCGACTCGCTGGCCGACGCGGGCGCCATGACGCCGGCCGTCGTCAACGCGACCGCCGCGATGGCGGTGATAAGTCCTCGCATGTCATCCTCCCTGAATACAGGCATCGGACCGACAAGCCCCCGCCCGCTTTTTTTGACTGTTTTGCCGGCGCTAGTCGGGCCGCGAGAAATCTCCAAGTCTGGCGCGTGATTTCGGCCCGCTGCCGCGCATATAATGACGCTCCGGGCGATATTTGTGCGGCGCTTCGATCATTCTGGCAAGACGGCGCAGGCCAGCCGCCACGGCCTCGAACGGACCTTTGATACAAAGCCTGAAGAAATCATTCGCCATGGCGTCGCGGCATTTTCGGCTGGTACGGGCAAAGCGCCTGCGCGCCCGCCCGCGATTCGAACGGCTGTCGCCGTCGCGACGGCCATGCCAGCCTATCGCCGCGCCATTGTAAAATGACGATTACACGGCTTGCCATAACCGCACGGCTATGGCGCCTTTCCGAAGCGACCCGGCCGGCCCGGCCGCGGCCGTCACTCGTCGTTCTTGGCCGCCGCCGGCGCGCCGCGGAACTTGTTGTTCTTCGGCAGGCCCTGCGCGATCCGGCCGGCATCGGCGCGGTTGGCGCGCCAATCCTTCAGTTCCTTCATCGACATCGAATGGCTGCGGCCGGCGCCGTCCACCCAGGTCAAGCCCTCGCTCGCCTTGAAAGTAGTAATGTCGGACAGGCCCTTGGCCAGATAGCGCTGCAAGCGGACGCCGCGACCGCGCGTCATCTCCGGCACCTGATCGAGACCGAAAATCACCATCTTGCGGTTCTCGCCGATCACCGCCAGCGTATCGCCTTCGACCACGGTGATCGCCACCGCCTTGTCGGGCTCCTTCAGGTTCAGAACCTGCTTGCCCTTGCGGGTCGCGCTCAGGCATTCGCTTTCCGGCACGATGAAGCCGTTGCCCTGATAGCTCGCCACCAGGAACTTGCGGTCGCCCTGATAAGGCATCACCGACACGATTTCGGCATCCTGCTCGATATCGAAGAACAGCCGGATCGGTTCGCCATGACCGCGCCCGCCCGGCAGCTTCTGGGCGTCGAGAATGTAGAACTTGCCGTTGCCGGCAAAGATCATCAACTTGGCGGTGGTTTCGGTCGGGAAAGAGAACTTCAACGAGTCGTCGGTCTTGAAACCGATGCCCGACAGATCGGTGACATGGCCGCGCAAGGCGCGAATCCAGCCCTTGTCCGACACCACGACGGTGATCGGCTCGCGGATCGCCATCGCCTCTTCGATCGCGGCCACGTCGTGTTCCGGCGCCAGCGCGAAATCGGTGCGGCGCTTGCCGAGCTTGGTCTTGGGCCCGAACAGCTCCTTCGTCTCCTTGATCTGCGCGGCAATCGCCTGCCATTGCAGATCGGTCGAACCGAGCAGCTTCTTGAGTTCGCTGCGTTCGGACTTCAGCGCCTTTTCCTCGCCGCGGATTTCCATCTCTTCCAGCTTGCGCAAATTGCGCAGCCGCATGTTGAGAATGGCGTCGGCCTGGATCTCGGTGATCTTGAAGGTCTTCATCAGGACGGGCTTGGGCTCGTCCTCGGTGCGGATGATCTTGATGACCTTGTCGATATTCAGATAGGCGACCAGGAATCCGCCCAGCACCTCGATGCGATGATCGATCTGCGCCAGCCGATGCTTCGAACGCCGGATCAACACCTCGCGGCGGTGCTCGAGCCATTCGGTCAGCGCTTCGGCGAGACCGAGCACCTTGGGAATGCGGCCCTTGACCAGCACGTTCATGTTGAGCGGGATGCGGGTCTCGAGCTCGCTCAGCTTGAACAGCGACTCCATCAGCAATTCGGCGTCGACGGTGCGGGCGCGCGGCTCGATCACCAGCCGGACATCTTCGGCCGACTCGTCGCGAATGTCGGCAACCAGCGGCAGCTTCTTGTCGTTCAGCAATTCGGCGA
Source organism: Rhodopseudomonas sp. (assembly GCA_016124795.1). Lineage (GTDB taxonomy): Bacteria > Pseudomonadota > Alphaproteobacteria > Rhizobiales > Xanthobacteraceae > Pseudolabrys. The sequence continues at coordinate 14,012 of WGNB01000071.1, forward strand.
GCTTCTCGACCAGCCGCGACTTCTGCACCAGATACGGCATCTCGGTGATGACGATCACGTAAGTGCCGCGGCTGCCCTCTTCCTGATGCCAGCGCGCCCGCACCCGGAACGAGCCGCGGCCCGTGGTATAAGCCTCGGCGATCGCGTCCGGCGTGTCGACGCAGATGCCGCCGGTCGGGAAATCCGGACCCTTGACGTATTTCAGCAAGGTCTTGGACCGCGCATTCGGCGTCGCGATCAGATGCAGCGCAGCGTCACAAAGTTCGGCGGCGTTGTGCGGCGGGATCGAAGTCGCCATGCCGACCGCGATGCCCTGCGAACCGTTGGCCAACAAGTTCGGGAACGCCGCCGGCAGCACCGCCGGTTCTTCGTCGGTGCCATCGTAGCTCGGCCGGAAATCGACGGCGTCCTCGTCGATGCCGTCGATCAGCAACCGGGCGACTTCGGTCAGCCGCGCTTCGGTGTAGCGCATGGCGGCCGGGTTATCGCCGTCAATATTGCCGAAGTTGCCCTGGCCATCGACCAGCGGATAGCGCTGCGAGAAATCCTGCGCCAGACGGACCAACGCGTCATAGATCGCCTGGTCGCCATGCGGATGGAAATTGCCCATCACGTCGCCGACCACCTTGGCCGACTTCTTGAACGCCGCATTGGGGTCGAGCCGCAGCAGCCGCATCCCGTAAAGAATACGGCGATGAACCGGCTTGAGGCCGTCGCGCGCGTCCGGCAGCGCCCGGTTCATGATGGTCGACAGCGCGTAAGCCAGATAGCGCTCCTCGAGCGCGACCTGAAGCGAAACGTCTTCGATATGGCCCTTGTCGGGCGGAGGAATCAGTCTTTTACCCATGCTGGAGTGCTAATGCCTCAATTCCAGATGAACAAGCGATGAACGGATCAGCCAGCGAATCTTCGATATTTTTGCGGTATCTTTGGACCTGTCGCCGACTATCGGCGTTATTGTCGGGGCATTTTTAGGGCCGGAACCGACGATTCCGAGGGGAGGACATCGATGCGGCTGATCGTGGTGCTGGCCGCCTGCCTCTGGGTCGCGCAAAGCGTGGCCGCCCTGGCGCAAGGTCCGGATCGCCAAGGCCCGGACCGAAATGTGGCGCCGACCGCCACCGGAGAGCCGGCCTCCGCCCGCGACGCGCGGATGACACAGCCGCCGATGACACTGGCGCTCTCAACACCGCTCTCTGTGACCCAGATCACAGCCGCCGCGCCCCATTCGGTCCATAATTGCCACAAAGCTTGGCGCTGCGGTCCCTACGACTGCGGCTGGCGCCGCGTCTGCACCCGGTCGGGCTGGCGTCCTTTCTGGCACGCCCGCCAGACCACCTGGCGTCGCCACCAATGGCGGCATCACTACTGGTGACGACATACCGGCGAAAAGAATTAGAGGCATGATGTCAAAGCCGGTACGCTGCGAGCCGGCCGTCGAATTAAGTCGCGGCTTTTGTCCGATCGTTCGGTTGCGCGGGTCATGGCGACCCGTGGCCGGGGCGACGATCACTGGGAGAAACAAACACATGCGTATGATCATCCTGTCGACTCTGTTTGCACTCGGCGTCGGCATTGCCGGCGCGCCTGCCGCTTCGGCCGCTCCGATCAGCGGCCTCAGCACCGCAGTCCCGAGCGCTTCGATGGTCGAAGACGTGCAGTACTACTATCGCCGTCGGCCGGTCTGCCGCACCGTGCGGGTGTGCCGCTATTCGCGCTATGAGCGCCGCCGGATCTGCCACCTCGAGCGCGTCTGCCGTCGCGGCTGGTAATCGGCCTCATCCGAATGAGTAAACACCGGCCCGGCCTGCAAGCCGGGCCGGTTTTTTTTGAAGCTGACGATGCGTGCGGCGGTGCGTTGACGCGGCCCGGCGATACGAGGCGATTACGCGACTTGCGGCAGGGCGCGCTCCAGCGCGGCGATGAAATGCATCCGTTCGTCCGCGAGCGTCTGGCCGCGCGGATCGAGCACATGGCGTTGCAGAAAGAAACCGGTCAGCGCGAAGCCGTCGGCCAGGTCGCCATCCCCGGGCAAACCATCGGGGTCTTGCAGAAAGGCCGGCAGCCGCAGCAGACGGTCGGCGTAAGGCGCGCCCGCCTGACGCGACACCGCCCGGCCCGACTTCGGCGACACATAGATCAGGTCGGCCGTCGTGCCGGTGGCGGCGCATTCCTCCAGATCGAGGCCGAAGCCGAGCTCGGCAAGCACCTGCAATTCGAAACGAGCGACCACCGGCGCGGCCCAGGCGGCATCTTCCAGCCGATCGAGAATCCGTTCGAATTCCAGGAACAACTCCAGATGCGGATCGCGTTCCGGCAACAGCCGCATCAAGGCCGCCAGATGGGTCACGCCATAGATCGCGTGCGAGGCGCCAAAGAAGTTCGAGGCGCGCTGGCGCATCGGTTCGACGGTGAAGTGGCCGAGATGCTCGTCGAGCCGCGCCCGCCAGGTCACGTTCAGGGAATTGCCGGTCTGCAACAGCGGCTTCATCCGGGTGCCGAAACCGCCACGCACCATACCGAGATGGCGGCCGTGCTCGCGCGTCATCAGCTCGAGGATGGCGGACGCCTCCCCGTGCCGCCGCACGCCGATCACGATGCCTTCATCGGTCCATTGCATGGATAGAAAGACTCATTTCCGCCGGACCAGGTTATTATAACCGGCCCAACTCACAAATGCGGCAGGCCGCCCTCACCCGTCCGCCATCGCTCGGCGGTCGACCTCTCCCTATGGAAGAGGTGAAACGAGTGCGCGGCACAAGCTAGTCTACTCCCTCGGAAACTCGAGCCCCATCGCCCGATAGCGTTCCGGGTCGTCGCCCCAGCCCTCGCGCACCTTCACGAACAGGAACAGGTGCACCTTGGTCTCGGCGATCTCGGCGATCTCGCGGCGGGCGCTCTCACCGATAGCACGCAACGTCTGGCCGCCCTTGCCGATCACGATCTTGCGCTGGCTTTCGCGCTCGACATAGATCGTCTGCTCGATGCGGACCTCGCCGTTGCGCAACTCCTTCCACTGCTCGGTTTCGACCGTCGAGTGGTAAGGCAACTCCTGATGCAGCCGTTCGAACAACTTCTCGCGGGTGATTTCCGCCGCCAGTTGCCGCATCGGCGCGTCCGACATCTGATCTTCCGGATAAAGCCAGGGACCGGCCGGCATCCGCTCGGCGAGCCAGGTCTTGAGATCGGCCACGCCATCGCCGGTCAGCGCCGAAATCATGAAGGTCGCCTCGAACCTGGCGAGATCATTGGCGCGCTTGGTCAGCCCCAGCAGGGTCTCGCGCGGCACCACGTCGATCTTGTTGAGGATCAGGATCTTGCGCCCGCCGACCTCGGCAAGCCGCCCGAGCAGATCCTCCGCCTCCTCGTCGACGCCCTTGCGGGCATCGATCAGCACCGCCACCAGATCGGCTTCATGCGCACCGCTCCAGGCGGTCGTCACCATGGCGCGATCGAGCCGGCGCTTCGGCGAAAAGATGCCCGGCGTATCGACAAAGATCAGTTGGGTCGCGCCTTCGAGCGCGATGCCGCGAATAAGCGCGCGGGTGGTCTGCACCTTGTGCGAGACGATGGTCACCTTGGAGCCGACCAGCGCATTGAGCAGCGTCGACTTGCCGGCATTGGGCGCGCCGATCAGCGCCACGAAACCGCAATGCGGTTCGGCGGCCGGAGCCTTGTCCTGTTCATCAGCCATCGATTTTATCCACCGCGACGCCGACACGGGTCAGCAGGGCCGCAGCCGCGGCCTGCTCGGCGGCGCGCTTGGATGCGCCCAGCCCTTCCGCTTGCGGCTGGTCCGGCAGGATCACCGCGACCTTGAATTCGGGATCGTGATGCGGGCCGGTCCGCGCCACTTCCTTATAAGCCGGCGTCGGCAAACCACGCGCCTGCGCCCATTCCTGCAACATGGTCTTGGCGTCGCGCGTCGGCCGCACGGTCTTGATCATGCGGTCCTTCCAGAACCGCGACACCAGCGCATCGGCCGCGGCGTAGCCGCCGTCGATAAAGACGGCGCCGACGAGCCCTTCGCAGGCATCGGCCAGAATGGTGGTGCGCAACCGGCCGCCGGCCTGCGATTCGGAATTACCCAGACGCAACGCCGGACCGAGATCCATGGCGCGGCCGACGTCGGCGCAGGTTTCCTTGCGCACCAGATCGGCGAGCCGGCGCGACAGTTCGCCCTCGTTCGCCTTGGGAAAGGCGCGATACAGCATGTCCGAAATCACCAGACCGAGAACGTGGTCGCCGAGAAACTCAAGGCGCTGATAGCTCGAAATGCGGTTTTGCGGACCGCCGGACAAAGCCGAGATATGCGTCAGCGCGCGATCCAAAAGCGCCTTGTCGGCGAATTCGTAGCCGATACGCTCCTCCAGCGCCGCGCGATCCTTGATCTTACGACTCATCGCACAATCGTGAACAACCTGTTCCAGCGCACCGATACCGGCCAGCGCCAGAATTGCCAGGCCCGCTCACCTTCATAAATCGAGAAGAAAATAATCTGCGCCTTGCCGATGATGTTCTCGAACGGCACGAAACCGACCTGCGCAAAACGGCTGTCGGTCGAATTATCGCGGTTGTCGCCCATCATGAAGTAATGGCCGGGCGGAACGGTATAAGGCTGCGTGTTGTCGGCAAAGCCGTTGTCGACCAGATCGAGCGTATAGAAGCTGACGCCATTCGGCAGCGTGTCCTTCCAGCGCTTGACCGGCGTGTCGTGACCGCCCTCTTCGGTCTCGATGAAGTCGGGCGCGCGCTCATGCTTGACCGGCACGCCATTGATCGACACCACGCCGCCGGTCACCTGAATGGTATCGCCGGGCAGACCGATAACGCGCTTGATGTAGTCGACCGAGGTATCGCGCGGCAGCCGGAACACCACGACGTCGCCGCGCTGCGGCGTCATTCCGCCGGGCACGCGACCGGAGAAAATCGGCGGCGACAGCGGCAGCGAAAAATGGCTGTAGCCGTAAGAGTATTTCGAGACGAACAGATAATCGCCGACCAGCAGCGTCGCCTTCATCGACCCCGACGGAATATTGAACGGCTGAAACAGGAAGGTCCGGATCACCAGAGCAATGACCAGCGCGTGGAAAATCACGCGCACCGTCTCGCCGACGCCGCCTTCTTTCCGCTTCGTTCCGGATGTCACGCTCATCGGTCTCTCGTCCCAATCATCGCCCTGTCACGGGCTCCGGCTCGCCGGGGTTTTAAAACCCGGCAACGCCACCTTGCCACCCCGGCGATCTTGTAGCGGCTGGCGTATCGGGGCGCAATGAAGATCGCCGGAATGCCTGTATAAGTATTTGGTTCGGTTGCGTTTATTCGATCACGCCGGCGCCTTGGCGGGGCTCGCGGGAACCGCGCTGATGATGACAATGGCCTGCGCGGTCGGCCCCTCGTCGGTCAGCGAGACATCGATCCGGGCCTCGCAGCCGGGCGGCAGCATCGACTGCAGCCGGGCCAGCGCGCCACCGGTCAGTTTCATGGTCGGCCGCCCGCCCGGCAGATTGACCACTCCCATGTCGCGCCAGAACACACCGGCCCGCAGGCCGGTGCCGAGCGCCTTCGAACAGGCCTCCTTGGCGGCGAAGCGCTTGGCGTACGTCTCGGCCGGATTGGCCCGGCGTTCGGCCTTGGCCCGTTCCGCCGGCGTAAAGATGCGGTCGAGAAACCGGTCGCCATGACGTTCCAGCACCGCGGCGATCCGCCGGGCATCGCACAGATCGGAGCCGAGGCCGATAATCATCTAGCCCACCCTCTTGCGGCCGCGATCCATCGCCGCGCGCATGAATTTGACGGTTTCCGACAGGCCCTCGAAAACCGCTTCGCCAATCAGAAAGTGGCCGATATTGAGTTCGACGATCTGCGGCAGTTCGGCGATTTCTTCGGCGCTGGCGTAATCGAGGCCATGCCCGGCATGAACTTCAAGGCCGAGCCCATCGGCCAGCGCCGCGCCGGCGCGGATCGCCTGCCACTCGGTTTCGGCCAAGGCTACCTGGCCCTCGGCCAAGGCATCGCACCAGGCGCCGGTGTGGATCTCGATGACATCGGCGCCCAGTGCCGCCGCCGCCTCGATCTGCGGCTTCTGCGCGGCAATAAACAGCGACACCCGGATGCCGGCATGTTTGAGCGCATGAATCACGGGTTTGAGCGCGGCCTGTTGCCCGGCCGCATCGAGCCCGCCTTCGGTGGTCCGCTCGCTGCGCTTTTCCGGCACGATGCAACAGGCATGGGGCCGCGTCTTCAGCGCGATCGCCACCATCTCGTCGGTCGCCGCCATCTCGAAATTCAACGGCTTGTCGATTTCCGCTTTCAGCCGGGCAATGTCGTCGTCGCGAATATGGCGGCGGTCTTCGCGCAGATGCGCGGTGATGCCATCGCAACCGGCGGCAATCGCCAGCTTGGCCGCGCGCACCGGATCCGGCAACAGACCGCCGCGCGCGTTGCGGATAGTGGCGACGTGGTCGATGTTGACGCCGAGACGAAGAGTCATTTTAGCCCCCACATGATCTTGTCCGAAAACCGGAGACCACTTTTCGGGATCATGCGGCACGGCCCCCGCATGATCGCGTCCGAAAACCGGAGACCACTTTTCGGGATCATGCGGCTATCCATTGATCCGCTCCACCTTGGCGACCGTCGGCTTGGCGCGCAATTGCGCGATGATGTCAGTGAGATGCTTGAGGTCGTAAACCTCGAGATCAATCATCACATCGGTGAAATCCGGCGCACGCCGGGTCATGCGAATATTATCGATATTGCCATCGTGCTCGGCGATCACCTGCGCGATCTGCGCCAGCGAACCCGGCTCATTGGCCGACTGGATCGTGACGCGCGCCGGGAAACGGCGCGGCGTGGTCTCGTCGGCGTCCCAGCGCACATCGAGCCAACGCTCCGGCTTGTCCTCGAAATCGGCGAGCGCCGGCGAATGGATCGGATAGATCGTGATGCCCTCGCCCGGCGAAACGATGCCGACGATACGGTCGCCCGGCACCGCGCCGCCTTCGGCGAAGCGCACCGGCAGATCGCCGCTGATGCCGCGAATGGGAATCGCCGGCCCGACAACCGGCGTGCCCGGCACCTTGAATTTGACCGAGGTCAGCCGCTTCAAGCCGAACCAGCCGCTTTCCGACTTCGGCTTGACCGCCATCGCGGCGGCGCGCTCTTCCTTGTAATCGGGATACATCGCGCGGGCGACATCGGACGCTTTCAGCTCGCTGCGTCCGACCGCCGCCATCACTTCTTCCAGCGACGAGCGCGCCAGACGCGGCAAGGCGCCGGTCAGCTTCTCATCGGAATAGGCAATCTTGGCGCGCTGGCACAGCCGTTCGATCATGCGGCGGCCGAGACCGGCATATTGCTCGCGCACCGCCATGCGCGTCGCGCGGCGGATCGCGGCGCGCGCCTTGCCGGTCACCACGATCGACTCCCAGGCCGCCGGCGGCGCCAGTTGCGACTTCGAGGTCAGGATTTCGACTTCGTCGCCGTTATCGAGCTCCCAGGTCAAAGGCGCGATCTTGCCGTTGACCTTCGATCCGATGGCGGTGTTGCCGACATCGGTATGGACGGCATAGGCAAAATCGATCGGCGTCGCCTTGCGTGGCAAGGCGATCAGCTTGCCCTTCGGCGTGAAGCAGAACACCTGGTCGTGGAACAGTTCGAGCTTGGTGTGTTCGAGAAACTCTTCCGAGTTTGAACCTTCCGCGAGCAATTCGATGGTTCGCCGCAGCCAGGCGTAAGCCGACGACTCGCGCGACAGCATTTCCGTCGGCGTGCCGACGCCGTCTTTATAAAGCGCGTGGGCGGCGATGCCGTATTCGGCGATCTGGTGCATCTCGACGGTGCGGATCTGCAACTCGACGCGCTGGTTGCGCGGACCGATCACGGTCGTGTGCAGCGACCGGTATTCGTTGCCTTTCGGCGTCGAGATGTAATCCTTGAAACGCGCCGGAACCATCGGCCAGGTCGTATGCACGATGCCGAGCGCCTGATAGCAATCGGCGACCGAATGAACGATGACGCGAAAGCCGACGATGTCGGAGAGCTGTTCGAAGCCGACCGACTTGCGCTCCATCTTGTGCCAGACCGAATAGGCCTTCTTGCCGCGTCCGGTGACGCGGGCTTCGATGCCACGGTCGGCGAGTTTCTTGGTCAGTTGCTGTTCGATGTCGGAGATCAGCTGGACATTGCGCTCGGCCAGCGCGTCGAGCCGCGCGGTCACGACCTGATAGGCTTCCGGATAGAGTTCGCGGAACGCCAGGTCGTCGAGCTCCTCGCGCATCTCGTGCATACCCATGCGGCCAGCAAGCGGCGCATAGATTTCCAGCGTCTCCTCGGCGGTGCGGCGACGCGCGGCCGCCGGCATGTAATCGAGGGTGCGCATGTTGTGCAGTCGGTCGGCGAGCTTGACCAACAGCACGCGAACGTCGTCGGCAATCGCCAGCAGCAGCTTGCGCAGGTTCTCGGCCTGCTTGGCTTCCTTGGTCACCAGATCGAGGCGCTTGAGCTTGGTCAACCCTTCGACCAAAAGACCGATATCGGGACCGAACAACTGATCGATCTCGGCGCGGGTCGCGTCGGTGTCCTCGATAGTGTCGTGCAGCAGCGCGGCGGCAATCGTCGAGTCGTCGACCTTGAGATCGGTCAGGATCGCAGCGACTTCGATCGGATGCGAGAAATAGGGATCGCCGGAGGCGCGCCTTTGATCGCCATGCGCCTTCATCGCGTAGACATAAGCGCGATTGAGCAGCGGCTCATTGGTGTTCGGGTTATAGGCCCGCACCCGATCGATCAGTTCGTACTGCCGCATCATTTGCGGCTTGCGGGCCGGCGCTGGCCGGTCGGGCGCGGCGGTCGCAGCGCCATTGACAACCGGAGCGCTGGCGGCCGGCGCCAATTGCGGCGCCCGTGTCGGCGCCTGTTTCTGCATTCGCGGTAGATCGGGGCGCACGCGCACCATTCGGTCAGCCTCTTCGGCCGCCGGAATTGGCGGCCCGATAACCCGGCCGCCGAAGGCGCGCCGACTGTCATTGCCGCCTAGGATATCACGCCAAATCCTTGGTTCCGCAAGGCATTGCAGGCCTGCTTAACAAAAAGGCCCGGCTTGAGGCCGGGCCTTGATTGAAAATTTCGTGCCTGCGACCGATCGTCGGTCTTACTCGGCGTCTTCTTCCGGAACTTCTTCCGGCGGCGCCAGACCTTCGAGGCCCTTGAGCAGCTCTTCTTCGGTCATGCGGTCCGAAGTTACCACTTCGGCATCGTCCGAATCGGAACCGATCAGCGGCACCTCGGGCTCCGGCTCGTCGACTTCGACATACTTCTGCAAGGAGTGGATCAGGTCTTCCTTCAGATCGCCCGGCGATACCGTCGTCTCCGCGATCTCGCGCAGGGAGACGACCGGATTTTTGTCGTTGTCGCGATCGACGGTAATCTGCGACCCGGACGAAATCATCCGCGCCCGATGGCTCGCCAGCAGAACGAGGTCGAAGCGGTTTTCAACCTTGTCGATGCAATCTTCTACGGTGACACGGGCCATCGGCTCGTCACTCCTTCAGGTGGAACTATGTCGTGAGATCGACCGGTACCTATCCCCTGTGGCACCAAAATTCAAGCATTTTTGTCTTGGTTTAGCCGCAACCCGGTGTTAGCGAGTGAACCGCGACCGCAAACAGGCCCACCGGACTGAATTTTACCGGTTAAAGGCATGATTTGCGCGGGGTGGCTGCTGGATTGACCGAAGGTGCCATTAGGGCTCTTAGAAAACACCGGACGCACATTAGACCTGGATTTACGCGACCTCACCCGCCTTTCTCGCGCCGGGTCGGTCCGCGATTCGGGAATTCGATAAATTTCCGCGAGATTGATGAGAGAACAACCATGACCGTCCCTGGCGAAAAAATCGCGCTGTTTATTGACGGAGCCAACCTCTACGCGACCGCGAAATCCCTCGGTTTCGATATCGACTACAAGAAGCTGCTGGGCGAGTTTCACTCGCGCGGCTATCTGCTGCGCGCGTTTTATTATACCGCGGTGATCGAAGATCAGGAGTATTCCTCGATCCGTCCCCTGATCGATTGGCTCGACTATAATGGTTACTCGGTCGTTACCAAGGCGACCAAGGAATTCGTCGACCAGACCGGGCGGCGCAAGGTCAAGGGCAACATGGATATCGAACTGGCGGTCGACGCGATGGAAATCGCCGGCACGATCGACCACATGGTGCTGTTCTCCGGCGATGGCGACTTCCGGTCGCTGGTCGAGGCCGTGCAACGCAAGGGCGTGCGCGTCACCGTGATCTCGACCGTCACCACCCAGCCACCAATGGTCGCCGACGAATTGCGGCGGCAGGCCGACGTCTTCACCGACATCATCACCCTGCGCAACAAGATCGGCCGCGATCCCGGCGAAAGGCCGTTGCGCGGCCCGCGCGAAGGCGGCGACCCCGGCCAGCATCCGGCCTTCCTGCAACGTCCGCCGGTGCCGCAGCGCGCCGGCGCGGCGGTCGAGGATGACGACGAGTACGACGACTAAGTCCGATGGCGAAAGCCGCGGCGAAACCGAAACCCGCCGAACCGCCGGCGACCGAGCCCGGCCGCGACTGTCCGCGTTGTCCGCGCCTGGCGGCATTCCGTGACGCCTGGCGCGCCAAGGAGCCCACCTGGTTCAACGCGCCGGTGCCGTCTTTCGGGCCGCGCGAGGCGCGGCTTCTGATCGTCGGTCTTGCCCCCGGCCTGCAAGGCGCCAACCGCACCGGCCGGCCCTTCACCGGCGACTATGCCGGCGTGCTGCTCTATGAAACGCTCGGGCGCTACGGTTTCGCCCGCGGCACCTTCGATGCCCGCATCGATGACGGCCTCGAACTGACCGATTGCCGGATCACCAACGCGGTGCGTTGCGTGCCACCGGAAAACAAACCGACGCCGGCCGAAATCGCGACCTGCCGCGACTACCTGCAAGCCACCATCGCCGAGATGCCGAACCTGCGCGCGATCGTCGCGCTCGGCGCCATTGCCCATGCCAGCGTATTGACCGCCTTCGCCGCCCGCAAATCGGCGATGCCGTTCAAACACGGCGGACAATATCAACTGGGCGACGATCTGATGGCAGCGCTCAGCGCCAATCCGGTCGCGTTCTTTTCGAGCTATCACTGCTCGCGCTACAACACCAATACCGGCGTGCTGACGACCGAGATGTTCCACGACGTGTTCAAAAGCGTACGGGATTATCTGGACAACGGCTAACTGGCGTTTGCCCCACCGACGTTGAACCATTCTCCGTTCAGTCTGCAAAAGCGGAAAGTCAGCGCTTGGGCTCTGCGCCTTCCGCCAGCGCGCGGGCGAACCAAATCCACAGATTCAATTCCGACGGATCGGGTTTCGGACGCGCGCGACACGGCTTGCGCATCAACGACACGATTGCGATGCGTCGATGCCCGGCTTTGCTAGTCTTTCTCGGCGAGCAGAAGTTCCAGCAGACCGGGAAAGCGCCTGTTCAATTCCTCGCGCCGCAACTTATTCATTCGACCATTGCCGATGTCACGCTGACGAATAAGCCCGGCCTCACGCAGCACGCGGAAATGATGCGTGCGGGTCGCCTTGGTCACCGGCAAATCGAAGGAACTACAACTGCGTTCCCCACCCTGCGGCTCCCGCGCCAAGGCAAAGACCACTTGCCGTCGATGCGGATCGGCCAGCGCGGCGAAGATCTCGCCCAATTCCATCTCGTCGATGGTCGGATATCCGTCCCGGTCCGGCATATACAATTCCTAAGGTACGGCTTGCGCCATACCTCGAACGTGCTAACAGGTACGAAAACTATCATACCTGACATTGAAAGAACAAGGACGAGGTCGACATGACACTGGCGCGCGCAGTTCGAATTCATGCATTCGGCGGCCCCGAGGTGATGAAGCTCGAGACGGTCGAACTGTCCGCACCGACGTCCGGCGAGGTCCTGCTCAAACAGTCCGCGATCGGCTTCAACTATATTGATGTCTATCAGCGCAGCGGCATCTATCCCTTGCCGCTACCGACCGGCCTGGGCCACGAGGCTGCCGGCACCGTGGCGGCGGTCGGGGCCGACGTCGATGACTTCAAGGTCGGCGACCGCGTCGTCTATATGGCCGCGGGCCTCGGCGCCTATACCGACTGGCGCATCGTGCCCGCCAGCAAGCTGATAAAAATTCCGAACGGAATTTCCGAGGCCGATGCGGCCGCCCTGTTGTTCAAGGGCATAACCGCGCAATATCTGCTGAAAAAGACCCATCCGGTCCAGGATGGCGAAATGATCATCGTGCACGCCGCGGCTGGCGGCGTCGGCCAAATTCTGGCGCGTTGGGGCAAGGCGCTCGGTGCCTTCGTCGTCGGAACGGCCGGTTCTCCGGAAAAATGCGCGATCGCCCGCGCGGCCGGCTGCGATATCGCCATCGATTATTCCAAGCCGGACTGGGTCGAGACGCTGCTCGCGGCGACCGGAGGTCGCAAGGCGCGCGTGGTCTACGATTCCGTCGGCAAGGACACCTTTCTGCATTCGCTCGATCTCACCCAGCCCTTCGGTCTGGTCGTGAGCTTCGGCGCGGCCTCCGGCCCGGCACCGGCATTTACCGTGGACCTGCTGAATAAAAAGGGATGCTTGTTCGTCACGCGACCGTCGGTATTCCCGCACATCGCCGACCCCGCGACGTTCCGCGCCATGGCGGCCGACCTGTTCGCCGCGATGGACGCGGGATGGGCCAAACTCGATATCGATGCCCGCTTCACGCTCGACCAGATCGTTGACGCCCATCGCGCGGCCGAAGCGCGCGCGACCAAAGGCGCCATTCTGATCGTGCCGTGAGGCGGAGCGGCCGGAGGTCTAGACGGCCCGCAACCAGCCGATCACCTCTTCGGCATTCTTGTCCGGCGGAAACACCGGATAGAACACCTTGCTGATGACGCCGTCGTCGATCACCAGCGCCATGCGTTTAAGCAACGTCAGGCCGGACGTCACGAAAGTCGGCAGGTTCATGGCCTTGGTCAACGCCAAGGTCTCGTCCGACAATATCGCGAACGGCAGATGCAGGCGGTTGGCCGCCTCCTGCTGATAGGCGGTATCCTGCGTCGACAGCCCGAACAAATGCGCCACGCCGAGCCGGGTCAATTCGCCAAAATGATCGCGGAACGAACAGGACTGCGGCGTGCAGCCCCGCGCACCCGGGATGTCGTCCCAGCCCGGCAAGAGATCGACACCGGGGACGCCGGTCCGCGGATAGACATAAACCACGGTCCGGCCCTTGAGCGCAGACAGATTGACCGTCGCGCCATTCGTCGCCGGCAACGCGATATCGGGCAGCGCCATGCCGGTGAGATGGCGGGCGCCGCCGTCATCCTGCGGCGCCGGAATGCCCGTCGGCAGCACGTTCGGATTATGCTGGCCAGGCGCTTCGGTCATGGTCTCGGTCCCGATCGGTCGAACATGAATCGGCCTTGCGCGCGGTCAGGCTTCGCTCGGCTCGGCCAGGCGAAGCTTCGCGCCGACGCGCGCGGCCACCACGCGACGCTCCTCGTTCATTTTCGCCAGTTTAGTCTGTAATGCCGCCAGCGTTTCCGGCTTCGCCGTCTTCGGCGAACCGCCATCGAAAGGCGGCGACGGATCGTATTCGATCTGCAACTGGATTTCGCGCGCGACGTCCTCGCCATCGAGGATGGCGGCGAGCAGCAACGCGAAATCGATGCCGGAAGTCACACCGGCGCCGGTGATGACATTGCCGTCGATCACCACCTTTTCGCGGGTTGGAATAGCGCCAAGCGCCGCAAGATGCTCCACCGCCGCCCAATGACTAGTGGCATGCTTGCCCTGCAACAACCCGGCCGCGCCCAGCACCAGCGAACCTGTACAAACCGACGTCACAAAGGTCGCGGTGGCCGCCTGCCGACGCAGGAACGACAGCGCGGCTTCGTCTTCCATCAGGCCCTGCTGGCCCGGCCCGCCGGGCACCATGATGACGTCGAGCGCCGGGCAGGTGTCGTAAGTAACGGTCGGCAAGATTTTCATGCCGCGGTCGGTTTCGACCGGATCGAGCGTCGCCGCGACCAGGTCGACGACCGTGTCCGGCAACCGCGCCAACACCTCGTAAGGCCCGGTCATATCGAGTTGGGTTAGGCGCGGAAAAATCAACATGCCGATATGGCGCGTCATGGACGATCTCCTGGCCCGGCCGCCCCGGGCGCCGTTCAGCCTTTGTCGCGCATGAGGCGACCGCGCTCGCGTTCCCAACTGCGCTTCTTCTCGGTATCACGCTTGTCGTGCAGCTTCTTGCCTTTGGCAAGCGCGATCTCGATCTTGGCGCGACCCTGGTCGTTAAAATAAATCTTGAGCGGCACCAGCGTCATGCCCTCGCGATCGACAGCGCCGGCGAGCTTTTGAATCTGGCGCATATGGAGCAGCAATTTACGCGGCCGCTTCGGGGTGTGGTTGAAGCGATGGGCTTCGAGATATTCCGGAATATTGGAATTGATCAGCCAGATCTCGCCGTCCTTGGCGTCGGCATAGGATTCGGCGATAGTCGCTTTGCCACGGCGCAAGGATTTGACCTCGCTGCCGGTCAGCACAATGCCAGCCTCGAACACTTCGCCGAGTTCATAATTGAATCGCGCCTTGCGGTTTTCGGCAACCGCCTTGACGCGACGTTCGGGTTTTGGGGCCATGGTCTTCTATATAGGGAGCGTCGGCGAAAAGTGAACGTCAGCGCGCTTTCAACAGATCCCGGATTTCCGTCAGCAGTTGCTCCTGCTTCGAAATCGGCGGGGCCTTTTCGGCTTCCTTCTTGATCAGCTTGCCGAGCGCCCGGATCACGAGAAACAGCACGAAAGCGATGATGATAAAGTTAAGCGTTATCGTCAAGAAATTGCCGTAAGCCAATACAGCGCCTTGCTTTTTTGCCTCCACTAGAGACGTGGCCGTCACCTTGGCCGACAGCGGCACAAAGTAGTTGGAAAAATCCAGCCCGCCGGTGATCGCACCGATCACCGGCATAATGATGTCGCCGACCATCGACGACACGATGTTGCCGAAGGCCGCGCCGATGATGACGCCGACGGCCAGATCGACCACATTGCCGCGCAGGGCGAATTTCTTGAATTCCTCGAGCATGGCGAAAAGCCCCCTGTGCTGCTTGCTGCAGGTCCGACGCTAGTTGATCAGCCCGGCGTGCACCATGGCCTCGCGCACCATCGCCTTCGACTTGTCGGACAAGGTCACCATCGGCAGGCGCACGTCCTCCGACAGCTTGCCGAGCAGCGACAAGGCATATTTCGTCGGCGACGGATTGGTTTCGATGAACAGGTTCTGATGCAACGGCATCAGCTTGTCCTGAAGCTTCAGGGCCGCGGCGAAATCGCCCTTCAGGCAGGCGCTTTGGAATTCGGCGCACAGGCGCGGCGCGACATTCGAGGTCACCGAAATGCAGCCATGCCCGCCATGCGCCATGAAGCCGAGGCACGTACCGTCCTCGCCGGAAAGCTGATTGAAGCCCTCGCCGAGTTCGGCGCGCTGCTGCGACACCCGCACCATGTTGGCGGTCGCATCCTTGACGCCGGAGATGTTCTTGAGCTCGTAGAGCCGCTTCATGGTGTCGACCGACATGTCGATCACCGACCGGCCCGGAATATTGTAGATGATGATCGGAATGCCGATGGCGTCGTTGATCGCCTTGAAGTGCTGATACAGCCCCTCCTGCGTCGGCTTGTTGTAATAGGGCGTCACCACCAGCACGGCATCGGCGCCGGCCTTCTCGGCATGCCGCGCGAGACCGACCGCTTCGGCGGTGGAGTTCGAACCGGCGCCGGCGATCACCGGCACCCGGCCCTTGGCCTGGTCGATGCACCATTCGACCACCGCCTTGTGCTCGTCATGGCTCAGCGTGGGGCTTTCGCCAGTGGTGCCGACCGGGACCAGACCGTTGGTGCCCTCGGCAATCTGCCAGTCGACCAGATCGCGGAACGCCTTCTCGTCGACCTTGCCGTCTTTGAACGGCGTGACCAGCGCGGTGAAAGAGCCGCGGAAGCGGGTCTTTGCGGCGGTCTTGGTGGCGGCGATCGTGGTGGTCATGGCAGTCCTTCTCCGTCCCGGCAGTCGGGCAATAAAGTCTATTGTTATCGGGTCGCCGGCACCGATGAAAGCCCCCCGATGGCGGCCTGTCGAGACTGCCGGCAAGGCCCGGGATTGTGCTGCGGCTGTCAAACTATCGCCGCCGTCGCGGCCTAGTGTCGCCTCGCCCCACCGGGGGCCTCCCGCCGCCGGCCAAATTGGCCTATGGGAGTCGGATTGCGCCTGCGGCCAGTGAGTCGGGGGCAATTGTACCGGTTCAATGGAACCGTTTAGCCGGGTGTACCGCCATCGCGTACCGGCTCGAAATGTCATTTGACCCGCGCCTCAACGGAAAAAGGCCGCCATGGACGCCCTGCATCCGCCAGTTCAAGCCCCCGCCGTTGCGCAGGTTACTGTCGCGAACAAGGCGCTCGGCCTGTTGCAGGCTTTGACTCTGGTCTTGATGCCCGTCCTGCTTCCCATTGTGGCCGCGACCGGCGTCGCCGCCGGCTTGAACGCGATGACGGCCGCCCCGGCCGGCGCGGCGCCGGTCAAGCGATCCGCCAGGCACCACGCCCCGATCCGGGTCAAGGTTCCGATGCCGCCGCCGCGACCGGCGGCGCTGGCGCGCGACCTGACGGCCCCCCCGCCTCGGCCGGTCGCGACCGCCTTGAGGGTCAACCAGCCGGCCGTCCTGCCACGTCCGGCGCCGGTTGGTCTCAACCAGATGGCCGAGGCCAAGACCGACGGCGCCCTTCGCGGCGCATTATTCAGCACCGACACCACTCTGGCGACGCTGGCGCGGCCCATTGCCGGGCCCTTCGCACTTGCGTCGACCAGCACCACCTCGCAATCCGACCTGGCCGCGCTCAAGCAGGTCGCCGAGGCCGCGCAAAAAGGCCGTGACGCGGACGCCGACGCAGCGGAACGGACTCTGAGCGATCCTGTCGCCCGCAAGCTGGCGGAATGGATGATCCTGCGCAGCTACAACACCAAACCGAACTTCCAGCGTTACGCCAATTTCATCGCCGCCAATCCGACCTGGCCGCATGTGCCGCTGTTCCGTCGGCGCGCCGAGAACACGCTGTGGAACGACAACGTTGACGACGCCAGCGTGCGCGCCTTCTTCGCCCAACAAAAGCCGAGCACCGCCAAGGGCCGTTATGTGCTGGCGCGCGCCTTGCTCGCACACGGTGACCGCGCCGGCGCGCAAGCGCTGGTGCGCCATGCCTGGCGTTACGAGGATTGCAGCAGCGACGTCGAAAAGCGCGTGCTCGAAATGTTCGGCGCCCTGTTGACCAAGGAAGACGACCGCATCCGGATGGATCAACGTTTCTATGACGACGATGCCGAGGCCGGCATGCGTGCTGCCCAGAGGCTCGGCGGCAAGGAACTGGCGCTCGGCCGGGCGTGGCAAGCCGTCATCAAGAAAGCCGGTAATGCCAAGGCGCTGCTCGATGCGGTCCCATCATCGGCACGGTCCGACGCCGGCTATCTCTACGCACGCGCACAATGGCTGCGTAAACACGACAAGGTGGAAGAAGCCGCCCGGCTGCATCTGGCCGCGCCGCGCGACGCCGCTGCGCTGGTCGACGTCAATCAATGGTGGCAGGAACGCCGCATCCTGATCCGCGATCTACTCGACAAAAACGATGCCCAGACCGCTTACCGGCTGGCGCGTGACGCCGCCACGCCGACGCAAGGCAACTACCGCGTCGACAAGCATTTCACCGCCGGCTGGATCGCGCTGCGCTTCCTGCACGATCCGAAAACCGCCGCCGCCCATTTCGCGCTGATCAACCCGGGCACCCATAACCCGCACGCTCTGTCGCGCGGCGGCTACTGGCAGGGACGCGCCGCCGAGGCGATGGGCAAGACCGCTCAGGCTCAAGCGTTCTATCGGCAGGCCGCCCAACACAGCGCGACCTATTACGGCCAGTTAGCGCGAGCCCGGCTCGGCCTGCACGATCTCGGTCTGGTCGGCCCGCTGTCGCTGGCCAGCCTGGAGCACCGCGGGCTCGGCAATCTCGAGGTGGTGCGCGCCGCCAAGCTTCTCTACGCGCTGGACCAGCGCGACATGCTGGCCTCGATGTATGCCGAACTCGGCGAAAGCGCCACCGACGTCGCCGGCATGGCAATGCTCGCCGAAACCGCCGCTAGGCACAACGATCCACGCGCCATGTTGCTGATCGGCAAAGCCGGGCTCGGCCGCGGCCTGCCGCTCGACTATTACGCCTACCCGACTTACGGGCTGCCGCACTACACGCCGATCACGACGCCGATCGAGCCGGCGTTGCTTTATTCAATCGCGCGGCAGGAAAGCCACTTCAATCAGAAGGTCGTCTCGTCCGCCCACGCCTATGGCTTCATGCAAGTCACACCGGCCGCCGCCAAAGACACGGCCAAGCGCTTTCGCGCGCCCTACAACAAGGACCGGCTGCTGAGCGACCCGGTCTATAATTGTCAGATGGGCGCGGCCGAACTGTCGATGCTGCTGCAAACCTATAACGGCTCCTATCTGATGACCTTTGCCGGCTATAATGCCGGACGCGGCCGGGTGCGGCAGTGGGTTGCCGCCTATGGCGATCCGCGCGATCCGAAGGTCGATCCCGTCGATTGGGCGGAGCGCATTCCGTTGTCGGAGACGCGCAATTACGTGCAGCGCATCATGGAGAATTTGCAGGTATACCGGGCCCGTTTCGGCGGCAGCAACAGGCTGCTGATCGAAGCCGACATCAGGCGGGGCGCGCTGAACTGAACGACCGCGGCGCTTTAAACCTCCGCCGGCCGCGCGGCGGACTTGTTCCTGCTCGCTCCTTGAGTACCATCGCCGTCAATCCACAAAATGATGGCCCGCGACCGGCGTGGGCGCGACGAAACGAGACGCGAACCCATGGCCGCCACTTCCACTTTCATCTCCGCGTCCGATGGGCTTCGGCTGCATGTCCGGTGCTACGGCAGCCGTATCGCGCCGGGCTTGCCGGTCGTCTGTCTGCCGGGTCTGGCGCGCACCGCCGGCGATTTCGAAGTCCTGGCGGAGGCACTGGCGCAGGATCCACACACGCCACGGCGGGTGATCGCGCTGGATTACCGCGGCCGCGGCCAATCCGACTATGACCGAGATCCAAGCCATTATTCGTTCCAGGTCGAGCTCGCCGATATTCTGACCGTGCTGGCCGCGCTCGATTGCCAGCCCGCGATCTTCATCGGCACTTCGCGCGGCGGCATTCTGACAATGCTGATGGCAGCGGTGCGGCCGAGCGTCATTGCCGGCGCTGTGCTCAACGATATCGGCCCGGTGATCGAGCCCAAAGGGCTGATGCGAATCAAGGGCTATGTCGGAAAGCTACCGGAACCGCGCAGCTATGAGGAAGCCGCCGAGATATTGCGCAGGCTGTTCGACGCCCAGTTTCCCAAACTGACGCGCGCCGATTGGCTAGCCAGTGCGCACCGAACCTTCAAGCAGGACAAGGACGGGCGTCTCGTGCCGGATTATGATGTCGCGCTCGCCAAGACCCTGGAAGGCGTCGACTTCGAAACGCCGCTGCCGCCATTGTGGCCGCAATTCGACGCGCTGGCCCATGTGCCGATGATGGCGATCCGTGGCGCCAATTCCGACCTGCTGTCGCCGGCCACCGTCGAGGCGATGCAGGCCCGGCGTGCCAACCTTGAGGTTCTCGAAGTGCCCGACCAGGGCCACGCGCCATTATTGGTCGAAGCCGATGTCATCGCGCGGATCGCGCAATTCGTCGCCGCCTGCGAAACCGCCCACGCCAGCAGCACCGCCTTCGCGCCCTAGCTTCTTCCGGCCGGGGTTATCCGTCAGTAAAGCGTTCCGAGCCCCCACCCACGCCCGCCCCGGTACCGCCATTTAAGTTGGCGGTGGCGGATACTGCGGCCGGATCCGTCGATCAGACCCGTCCCCAAAACGAAAGAACCTCCGGCGGTTTCCCGCCGGAGGTCTTTAGCGTTAGGCGATGATCGAAAGATCAGGGCCAGAAGTTACGCTGAGCGCGGAAGATCGCCTGCCAGGCCGACTGATCCGAGTTGGTCGTCGTCGCGACGTTGGCGGT
>WGNB01000055.1 GCA_016124795.1 Rhodopseudomonas sp.
CGGCGGTTTCCCGCCGGAGGTCTTTAGCGTTAGGCGATGATCGAAAGATCAGGGCCAGAAGTTACGCTGAGCGCGGAAGATCGCCTGCCAGGCCGACTGATCCGAGTTGGTCGTCGTCGCGACGTTGGCGGTCGTCACCTGGGCGGTGCCGAGCTTCTGGTACATCACGTCGACGCTCAGGTCGAGGTTGGTGACCGGGGTCCAGATGGTGCGCGAACCGATCTGCGAGTAGCTCCAGTCGGCACCCGCCGGCGAGAAGCTGCCGTAGTCGACCTTACCGTAGGCGCCGTACAGCGACGTCTTCCAGTTGGCGTTCCACTCGTGCTGGTAGCCAGCGACGACGCCCCAGGCCTTGGTCAGCTGCATGACATCAGCCGTGACGACCGCATCGGCGGCGTTGCCGACGCCATTGCTGCCACCATGGAAGATGTTGAAGGAGCCGAGACCGCCACCGACGTAGCCGATCGCGCCTTCCGAGTAGCTGGCTTCAGCCGAGATGTTGTCCGACTTGCCGAGCATCGGCAGGTTGAACTTCACGCCGCCGCCGATCGCCCAACCCCACTTGTCGCCAGCGTGGGTCGAGGCCGCATTCGGAACGCCGATCGCCGGGGTGCCCTGAACCTGCACGTTGTGCAAGGCGCCCATGATCTGCGCCGAACCCCAAGCCTGATCGAGGCGCAGGTTGCCGACGAAGTCGGGGAGCATCGGGCCAGCGACGTAGGTGTCGCCGATGATGCCCTTCTGGCGGGTCTGCGCGTCTTCGGCCGAGATCGTGGCCGACAGGCCGTTGCCGAGCTGCGCGGTGTAGGCGAGCACGAAGTCGCCGCCGCCGCCGGTGTCCGCACCCCAGACGTTGGTGGTGTTCGAATAGGCCGGGGTCACGTAGAAGTCGTAGAACGACTCGGCCTTACCAACGGTGAAGCCACCGAGCTGGATGAAGGCGCGCGGGACGTACAGGCCGTCAGCAGCCGGGTTGCCGGTGCCAGCGGTGGTCGTGGTGGTGCTGTTCCAGCCCGACGCGATGTACGAACGCAGGGTGCCGTATTCGGTCTGCGAACGGGTGTCGAAGGTGATCAGCGCACGAGCGCGGATCGTGTTGTCAGCGGTCGCGCGGGTGAACGCACCCGACTTGATCGGGTTGAACGAGCCGCCAGCGTTGATGTTGTACTCGGCGCGCGCCCAGCCACCAATCTTGATGCAGGTATCGGTGCCCGGGATGTAATAGAAACCCGCACCGTACAAGCTGCAAATCTTCACGTACTGGACGGATTTAGCGCCGTCGGCTGCTGCAAAGGCCGACAAGACGTGGCGCCGGACCACTGCGTCGACCGACGAGCCGCCCCGAGTTGGGCTATGGCTTCTGAGCCTGCTCTGGGTCGGCCGAAAAACCAACCGACTGAACCGGCATCGAAGTTTGCTGCGCCATCAGTACGCCGCGGCCCTTGCCAAATAGGTATAGCCTAGGTCGACGACAAAAAGGCCGCATTCGAGCACACTCGAACCGACCGGAAACACGGTCAGGATGGCGGATGTCCGTTTCTTTTCGGTTAACGCCCGGTCAAAGTCGGGCTGCAAATTGTCGATATCGACGGCGTGACAGTGCGGCCGGTTCTGCGGGGGCGACCGACCGAAGCGCTAAATTCGCGATGGCGATGAAGGAGAAATGAGAGCACCAACAACGCGTGCTCGACCGCCGCGGTCAAACCGACGCCGGTTGATCAGAACGCAAGTATCAAAAAAACAGAGCGGCCACTTATCGGCCGCGGTCAGGTGTCGCCGACGACCGCGATGCACCGCCATGCCCGGCCGCATCGGCGCCCGGGAACGCAACGACATGCTGAATGAGATCGGCAGCGCCGCTCAGGGTCTCTTGCGTCAAATGCGCATAACGCTGCGTCGTGCGGGCATGAAGATGACCGAGCAAACCCTGCACGACATAAAGCGATACGCCGCGGTTAACGAGGAAACTGGCGAAGGAGTGGCGCAAGTCATGCAACCTAACATCGTCGAGACCGGCGCGCTCCCTGATCCGCGCCCAAGGGAAAAACAACGAGGCCGATGGCTTGCCGGTCACTTCGGAGGGAAAGATGTATTCATTGCCGTCGATGCGCGGCGTCGCCGTCAACAACGCCATGGCCGACTGGTTCAAGGCGATCACCCGCGGCCTGCCCGATTTGGATTTCGGCACCAGCAGCGTCTTGTTCTTCCAGTCAATGTAATCCCATTTGGCGAACGTGATCTCATTGCGGCGCGCACCGGTCAGCAGCAACAACATGATGGAGCGCGCGGCCGTCTGATTTTCATCGGCATGGATGGCGCGAACCAGGTTCTCGGCCTCCCATTCTGCGAGGAAGCGATTGCGCTGCACTTCCGGTCCGGCGCTTAAGCCCGAGGCCGGATTGTTCTCACCACCCGGCGTCTTCCACTTCCGCGCCAGGTTATAGATGTAACGAAGAATGACGATAACGCGGTTCATGGTGCCGGCCGCATAGCCATCGGCGCGCATGCCATTGATCAGATCGGAAATTGCGTCGGTTTTGATCTCGTCGAGCGCCAGCGCGCCAAGCTTTGGCAGAATATGAATCCGCAGCACCGTCTCGTCGGTCTGCCAACTGTTCTTGTAGGTCTGCACGTAAGGCAAATAGCGCTCGGCGACAAAATCCTTGAGCTGCGGCACCGCGCGCAACTCGCGCCGCTTCTGCTGCGGGTCGGCGCCGAGCAAGGCCTCGGCCACGATCTGCCGCGCCTTGCGCCGGGCCTGGTCGAGCGTCAGCACGTCGGCCGAACCGATCTTGTATTGCCGCTCACGACCGCGGTCATCGGTGTAACGCTGGTAGAAGGTCTTTCCGCCGGAACAACGAACCTCCAGCATGAATCCACGCTGACCGGCATCGAAGTAGTCGGTTTTCTTGCGGTCAGGCGGGCATTGGGCCTGCCGCACAAAACTGGCGGACAATGCGACGGTTGGCATAACGCAACTACTGTTTGGTGCTTCTCGTGAAGCGTCCCCGGCTCCAAACTTCGCGCAATGCCGCCTTAAGATACACCGATCAGTTGTATATTATGAAGACTTACGCATAAATTCCGCATAAATACTGACGTATTGTGACGTCCAGATCAAGAACAAATCATATTTTATGATTTGATATACTTACACGATGCACAATTCAAATTCACACGTATTTTCAATATCTTGACGGAGACTCTGACAACAGCGACAAATTTCCCACCGCCGCGCCGTAAAAAAGGACCGCAGGCCGCAACGGCGCCCGATGGACGCTATTCCGGTTACGGGCGACCGTCATAACAGAGGCTATACTGACAGGAAGGCTATTAGGACCGGCGAATACAGTGAAATATTCTGTTCTGTAGAATTCGCAGCGGTAAAATGGTCGGAGCGGCAGGATTCGAACCTGCGACCCTCTGGTCCCAAACCAGATGCGCTACCAGACTGCGCTACGCTCCGACGATATTGAGTATGCCGGCTTGGTACACGCTTCACCGCTGCGCAGCAAGCAACTCGGCCACCGCTCGGGGATCAGAAGCGCGCCGAAGACCGCCGGACAGATCAACGCCCGCTAAAAATCGGATTGGCCACTCGGTCGCCCGGCGCGATTCCGTATTTGCGCACGGTGCCGGCAATCACCTCAAGCACGCCCCGCACCGGCCCGGCCGACGGGATCTGCCGGGTCGAAAGCGGCGTGGTGTTCTCGGCGATATTCAGGATACGGCCGTCGCCGCGAATAAAGATCATGTCGAGCGGGATATAGGTATTCTCCATCCAGAAGGCGACGTCCTGATCCTGCTTGAAGTCGAACAGCATGCCCTGCCCCTCCGGCAGCTCCTTGCGGAACATCAGGCCCTTGGCCCGCGCTGCATCGGTATCGGCGATCTCGACCGAGAAAACATGAACGCCAGTCTTGCTGGCTATCTCCAACGTGTGGGGATCGGCGGCATAACCGGGGCCAGTCGCAAGCGCCATCAATCCCATAACAAGAGCGGCAAACAGGCGAACGATGCGCATGGCAAGGCCTCAAGGAAAAATAGCGACCGCGCCGACAACGTGAGTCGCCAGCCGGCCGCTGCGCATTATACCGTCAGAAACGAGTCGGAATTGAGTAGGAATTTGCGTCGTACCACGTCAACGCCATTCAAGCCGGCACCGCCATCCGCAAACGGCTCCGCTCGGCCTGACCTTCGTCCGATTAGTGCCCCACTACTGTCGTCCAGCCATTCGCGGGACTACATTTAGCGAGAGCAATCCGCTTTAGTGCGAGGCTAGCCCGATCGGACCACCATCCGGGCGGACTTCCGCAGCCATCAGCCCCTTCGGTCCAGGCCCGAACCGCACCAGCACAGTCTGCCCCGGCCGCAGCTCAGCCAAGCCATAGCGGCGCAGCGTTTCCATATGCACGAAGATATCCTCTGTGCCATCACCCCGGGTCAAGAAGCCGAAGCCCCGCAACCGGTTGAACCATTTGACCTGAGCCCGCTCCAGCCCGCTGGTCGGCGTCACCGAAACGTGGGTACGCGGCGGCGGCATTTCGGCCGGATGCAGTGCGGTCGATTCATCCATCGACACCACCCGGAACGCCTGCAAGCCCTTCGGCCGCGGCTGTACTTCGACCACAATCCGGGCGCCTTCATAGGCGGTCTGGTAGCCATCGCGACGCAGACAGGTCACATGCAGCAAGATGTCCGGCATGCCGTTATCGGGAACGATAAAACCGAAGCCCTTCGAAACATCGAACCACTTGATGACGCCGGCAAGCTCAATGAGATCGGTCGCCGTTTCGTCGGCGATGTCCCGCATCAGGCCAGGTCGGAGATTTGTATCTGGCATTTCGATTCAATCCCGTTCGACGCCTTCGCGGTAAGCCACCGCTGTTTCGCGCTTTTTAATTAAAAATGCGCTCCGGCGAATCTGTACATTAAAGATAACACCGGCCCTCGAACCGCAAAGGGCAAAATTTGCTTGCGCACAGCTCTGTGCTGCCCGGAAACGCTTGCGAATCAGTGGGAAATGAAGGGTCCGAGCGCGTCGCCGATGTCGTTGCGAACGACCAGATCGGCGACTTCATCGAACTCGGTCGGCTCACGATTCACGATCACCAGCGCCGCACCATTACGTTTCGCGAGCAACGGCAAGCTGGCTGCCGGCCACACAACCAACGACGATCCGATCGCAAGAAACAGATCGCAATCGGTCGCCAGGTCCTGCGCGCGACGCATGGCCTCGACTGGCATTGCCTGGCCAAAAGATACCGTCGCCGTCTTGATGATACCGCCGCACGAGCAATCCGGCGCCTGTTCAGCGCTGGCTTCGAACGTCTGCCTGATCTCGGCCAGTTCGTAACGTTTCGCGCAGTCGAGACAGGTCGCGTAAGTCGTATTGCCATGCAATTCGACAACGTCTTGCGGTGCGACACCGGAATCCTGATGCAGATTGTCGATGTTCTGCGTCACCACCGCCGGGACTTTGCCGGCGCGATACAGGCTGGCGAGCGCGCGGTGACCGCGTCCCGGTTTGGCCTTGGCGAAATGTTCGTCCATGACGAAGCGGCGACGCCAGGCTTCGTTACGCATTTTCCGGCTGGCCAGATAGGCGTCGAACGGAATTGGCTGGTTTTTCGTCCACAGACCGCCGGGCGAGCGGAAATCGGGAATGCCGCACTCGGTCGAAATGCCGGCGCCGGTGAACGGTACGATCCGTCCGGCGGCCTCGATCAACGCACGCAAACGGTTCACAGCGGTTTCAAGATCGGATGCAATCATGGCTATAGTATCGCCCAGGTTCTGACCTTTAGCAGAGCCGAAACTCCCCGGCTGGCCGACATTAGCCAAAATTCACGAGGTTCTCCCCATGCGATTTCTGCACACCATGTTGCGCGTCCGCGATCTCGATGCCGCGCTCGATTTTTACGTCAACAAGCTGGGCCTGAAGGAAACCCGTCGCCGGGTCGACGACAAGAACCGCTATACGCTGGTCTTCCTGGTCGGCCCCGACGATGAAGCGCTGGTCGAAGGCAGCAAGAAGAACGGCCGCCCCGGACCGGAGATCGAGCTGACCTACAACTGGAATACCGAGGACTACGGCGAGGCGCGCTATTTCGGCCACCTCGCCTTTGAAGTCGAGGATATCTACGCCACCTGCGACAAGCTGATGAAGGCGGGTGTCACCATCAACCGGCCGCCGCGCGATGGCGTGATGGCCTTCGTGCGCTCGCCCGACAAGCATTCGATTGAACTGCTGCAGAAAGGCGCGGCGCTGCCGCCGCAGGAACCCTGGAAATCGATGGCCAACACCGGCCATTGGTAACCGCCGACCGACGCTGTCGGGAGCGGGTCAGAGCACGAAAACGGCCCTCGGCCCCGGCCGGCCCGCCCCCGGCGTCGGGATGCTTTTCTTGGGAAAAGCACTAGCCGGCTTCAACGCCCGGTATAACGTCGACCGCACCTGCCAACGGGTAAGGCCGCCTTGGGCCAGAGAAAAGCCGCCGAAACGGCCGCTTTTCCCGGCCATGCCGGGGCTCCGGGCTTTGCCGCGGAAATCCGGCTAAGTCGTTCCAAAGACTTGCCCCAAAGACTTGCCCCAAAGACTTGCCGATGACTGCGAAGCTCTCTATACGTCCCGGACTTGCTGAGGCTACCGACTGCGCCCTTCGTCTAGAGGCCTAGGACACCGCCCTTTCACGGCGGCGACAGGGGTTCGAATCCCCTAGGGCGCGCCATCCCCTCGCAAGTTCCCGATAAATCCAGGTCCCGACCGGCCCAGCCGCAATTTCTCCGGACGACACCGTCGCGCCACGGTTCTCCGGACCGGCACAAGGCCACGCACCGCTTTGGGTTGATCGCGGGCTTCCGAAGCGACGCAGCCGGGTCCCGGCGACGGCTCACGCCAAGGCCCCGTCTCACTGGAATGCCGATTTTCCGGTCGGACGCCATGACGCCGTCGGAAGCGTTACCATTCACGGGCGAGGCTTATGCGGCGCGATGTATCATCAGGCGATCGAGAACCCACGGAGCTTTGTCGCCGCGACGTGCCGGGTTCAAGCGCAAGGCCAATGCCGTTACCTGAGGCGCGCCAAAACTTGCACCGGCCAGCCATTCGAACGACTAAAACCGATCCGCATTTCGCAATAACACAACCGCGCACCAATTTGCCGGCGGTGCGATGACTCGGGCCCGGCGACAACCACAACCGGCATCAAGGTACCAGCTCCGTTCATCGTTACCCGAGCCGGCTATCGCGAAATCAAATCTGCCATGCAGCGATATACCGGGCCTAAACCCTCGATTTAATGTAGAAATTACGTGCCGGATGAGTCTTTGCGCTTAAGTTGGTGTTCGTCCTGTGGGCGACATTCCCAAGGAGCATCAGGCATGACCTTGAACGGCAAGAATCTGGTGGCCACGCTGCGGCGTGACGTGTCGCTGCTGCGCGACGGCTTGGTTGCCGTCCTGTTTATCGGCTTTGCCGGTCTGGCGGTCGCCGCCGCCCTCTATGACCTGCTGTCGATCCGGCACTACTAGCGCTATCGACAGTCCAGCTATCGCCCGGCTGGCGGATAGAGATGGCTCCGGCCATTGAAATCTTCGACCGACATGCGCTCGCCATCGCGCGCCAGGTAGCTCGGACCAATCGGCGACTTGCCATGGCCGCCCGGAATATCGAGCACATAAGTCGGTTGGCACAAGCCCGACGACCGACCATGCAACTGCCGCATCAGCTTCTGTCCGCTGTCGATATCGGTACGCAAATGCGACGTGCCGGGCGCCAGATCTCCGTGGTG
This sequence comes from Rhodopseudomonas sp., assembly GCA_016124795.1. Classification (GTDB taxonomy): domain Bacteria; phylum Pseudomonadota; class Alphaproteobacteria; order Rhizobiales; family Xanthobacteraceae; genus Pseudolabrys. The sequence goes on from WGNB01000055.1 coordinate 7,794, forward strand.
CAGGTAATAGGGCTTGATCCGGCGCTCGACCAAAGCCCGCATCAGATCGCTCATCGCCTCGGGTGTATCGTTGACGCCAGCCAGCAACACGGTCTGGGCCAATAGCGGCAGGCCGGCATCGGCCATGCGGTCGCAAGCTTCCCTCGCCTGCGCCGTCAATTCACGGGCGTGATTGATATGGATCGCGACGTAGACCGCCTTGCCCTTGATCTTCATCGCCCGCACCAGTTCGGGCGTGATGCGCGACGGCTCGGCGACCGGCAACCGCGTGTGAATGCGCACGACCTTGACGTGGTCGATCGCGGCCAGCGCCTTCATCGTTTCGCGCAAGCGCCGCGGTGACAACACCAGCGGGTCACCGCCGGTCAAGATCACTTCCCAGATGTCCCGATGCGACCGGATATAGGAAAGCGCCGCTTCGAGCGCGTCGCGCGACAGGGCATTGGGCTTGTCCGGTCCGACCATTTCGCGGCGAAAGCAAAACCGGCAATAGACCGCGCAGACATGAGTGAGCTTCAGCAACACACGGTCGGGATAGCGATGCACGATGCCCTCGACCGGCGAATGAGCATGATCACCGATCGGGTCTTCACGTTCTTCCGAACGCTGGTCGAGTTCGGCTTCGCTCGGCACGAACTGGCGTGCGATCGGATCCTCACCGTCAGCGCGATCGATCAAGTCAGCAAAAGCCTGCGGCAACGCGACGGCGTAGCGGGAGGCGACTTCTTCAAGCGCGCCGCGCTTTTCCGCCGGAGCGAAGCCGGCCTCGATGAGCTGCGCTGCGGTCCGCAGGGTCTGGTTCTTGACTGTCATGACAACCTATCCGCCGTCATGCCCGGCCTTGTGCCAAGCATCCGCGTCTTTCTTCTCTTAAGTCAGCAAGGCGTGGATGGCCGGGACAAGCCCGGCCATAACCGAGAAAGCCGCCGCGCCGTCAACTATGTCTCTCTCTACTCCGCCACCGGCGTCCATATCACCTGTTCGATGCTTTGGGCACCCGAAGCCAGCATCGCCAGCCGGTCGAAGCCGAGCGCAATGCCGCAGGCTTGCGGCATCCGTGCCAGCGCATCAAGGAAGTCTTCGTCGACCGGATAGCGTTCGCCGTGGATGCGCTGCTTCTCGTCCATCGCCTCGGCAAAGCGCGCGCGCTGCTCGGCAACATCGGTCAACTCGCCGAAGGCATTGCCGAGTTCGACGCCGCAGGCATAGAGCTCGAAGCGTTCGGCCACCTTGTCGCTGCCGGGCTTGGCGCGCGCCAGCGCGGCTTGCGGCAACGGGTATTCGTAAAGGATCGTCGCACGGCCGTTGCCAAGGTTCGGCTCGATCTTTTCGGCCAGGATGCGGCTGAAGATGTCGCCCCAGGTGTCGTCGTCGGCGATCGCCACACCGGCCCGCGCGGCGCCCGCGGCCAGAGCCGCCCGGTCGCCCGCACCGCCCCGGACCGTTGCCAGCAAATCGATCCCGGCATCGCGGGCAAAAGCCTCAGCGACCGTCAGCCGTTCAGGCTCGACGAAAGGGTCGATGGTCCGACCGCGGAACGCGAATTGGGTCGAACCTGCAGCGCGGGCGGCTACAGCCAGAATGGCCGCGCAGTCGGCCATCAGTGTCTCATAGGGCTCCTCCGCCCGATACCACTCCAGCATTGTGAATTCGGGATGATGCAACGCACCACGTTCCCGGTTCCTGAATACCCGGGCGAAGTCGAAAATCCGGCTTTCACCGGCGGCCAGCAGCTTTTTGCAGGCGAATTCCGGCGAGGTTCGCAAATAGAGTGGATGGTGAATGGTGTCGGGGCCGATCAGCGAAGTCGCGAAGGCATGAAGGTGGGTCTCGTTCCCGGGCGAAACCTGCAGGGTGGCGGTTTCCACCTCCAGAAAGCCTTCAGCGGCGAACCAGGTCCGCAGCGCGACCGCGATTCGGCCCCGCGCCAGAAGATGCGGCCGGCGGGCCGCGTGGCGGCCAGGAAGCCAAAAAGGCCCGCCATTTGCCGCCATTTACCGCCCCTCCCGGATCGAGCGCGAAGGGCTGGCGTCGCCCGCCAAGATCGTTATGGTGCGGCCCGAAACCGGCTGCTCGCTCTGAGCGCCAGGGCAACATTTAAGGATCGCTATCGTGAAGGTCATCGCCAGCCAAATCCGCAAGGGCAATATCGTCGATCTCGACGGCAAACTGTGTGTCGTCCTCAACGCGGAAAGCTTCCATCCCGGCAAGGGCACGCCGACCACCCAGATCGATATGCGCCGGATTTCGGACGGCGTGAAGACCCAGATGCGCTACAAGACCACCGACCAGGTCGAGCGCGCCCACGTCGAGGAGGTGGAGTTTTCCTATCTCTATCAGGACGCCGAAGGCTTCCACTTCATGAACGACGTGACCTACGATCAGGTCCAGCTTCAGGCCGACGTCGTCGGTGACGCAGCCCCTTACCTTCAGGAAGGCATGAAGGTCCAGCTTTCGATGCACGAAGGTTCGGCGATCGCGATCGAAATTCCGCAGAAGGTGACGTTGGAAATCACCGAGACCGAGCCGGCCATGAAAGGCCAGACCGCGTCGGGCTCGTTCAAGCCGGCGATCCTCTCGAACGGCGTCCGCACCATGGTGCCGACCCACATCGTCGTCGGTACGCGCGTCGTGGTGATGACCGCCGACGGCGCCTACGTCGAACGCGCCAAGGACTAAGGCTGCGCCGTCGTCCCCCACAACGGCGCGGACGACGGCCCGCCCCTTCCTGCACGATACCGGCTCGCCCGCAGTTCAACCGACACATTGTGCCGCACTTGTCGGCGGCTGATCGATACCGTTAGTCTGCCGCTTGGACAGTCTGGCGTATGTAAGGGGCGTGATTTGAGATTTCCGGTACTTGTGAGCGCCGCGCTGTTGATCGCCAGCACGGCCGCCGCCGCCGAAATCCAGCCGCCCCGGATCACCCTCACCCAGGTCGACTGGACTGCCGCGGCCGCCTCAATCGCCAATCCAGGCGACGGCGCGCCGGCCGCGCAATTCGCCCGGCTGAACGCACAAACCGACGCGCGTTTTCCGGGGCTCGCCAAGAGCAGCGTCCCGGTGCTGCTACCGATCGCCATCGACGCGTTTCGCGCGGATGCCGCCGCTGATCGGCCGGAAGCAAAAACTTCCGACGCCTATTTCGGACCGTTCCATCCGTCGAAGTTTTTCCTGGCCGGGCCCGGCGGTTACAGCGCGGTCTTCATGCTCAACCAGGGCGATGGCGGCTTCAGGGTCCACTACAAGAAGAAACCGATCGAAATCGAGATCACCGGCGCCGGCTTCACTTACGATCTCGACGGTCCCGAGAACCAGCAGGTATTCCCGGCCAAGGACCTTGAAGCGACATTCCCCGGTATCAAACGTATCTTGCGCGAAGCCCACGTTCGTTACGTTTTCGAGCGATTTGGTGTGCCCTACGTGGTGTCAATCCAGTGTTACGACCGGCGGCCGTCGTCGCGGTTTCTGTCCTGCCGCGAGGCCGATCCGATCGCGGTCAGGTTTCTGTCGCTGCTCAATACCGCCGGCGGCGCGCCGCAGACGCTTGCCACCCCGCATCTCGACCTGACCGAACCGCAAGCCAAATCCGACTTCACGTATTACGGCCCCGGCGACCTCATTCCGAATACCGGCTGGCACAAACTGCCGGGCCGCGCCGACTATCATGTCTATGCCGACATGCGGTTTCCGATCGCCGATGCGCCGGCTTATGTGAAATCGCAGAGCTTCATGCCCTGGGGCGATTGTTACCGCAGCGGCCACACCGGCCGGCTGGGACGCAAGGACGGCAGCTACACCTGCAAAGTCAACGGCATTCCGCTGACCTTCAATGAATCCGCGGCGGTCAATTTCAATTACCCCTGGCGCGACAATTTCTGCGAACTGCGCGACTTTCAGGTCGGGCAATGTCCCGGCGGCTTCGGTCACCAGGGCGAGGACATCAAACCCGGCAATTGCGTGATGAACAATGAAGGTTCCGACCGCTGCCTGCCCTATCAGCACACCATCGCCGCCGTTCGCGACGGTCTGATCTGGCGGCTGCCCGGCAACCTCGCCGCCTACCTCGTCATCAACACGCCGAACGAGTTCGTGCGCTTCCGCTATCTGCACATGAACCCGAAATACATGGATGAAGACGGACTGGTCAGCGGCCGGCAGGTCAGCCGGGGCGAGATCATCGGCAAGGTCGCGACCTGGGGCGATTTCGAGAACGGCACATCGTATCATCTGCATTTCAACATGCAGGTGATGACCAAGGTCGGCTGGGTCTGGGTCAATCCTTACATGTCGCTGGTGCTGGCTTACGAAAGGATGATCGGCGGGCGCGGCACCGAACTGCATGAGGGCGACACACTGCCGCCGGTTCCCGACAAGCCCCCGGTCGTGCTGCATCCGCCGCTGGTTCCGCAGCCCAAGCCCATCATCGCCGAGACCGTGTCCGCTAAAACGACCGAGGCCAACACAACGACCGACGCCAAAGGCGGCGAGCCCGAGACCAAACCCGCATCCGTCGAGACCAAGCCGGACCCGAACGCGCCGCAGCCCCCGACAACCGAGGCCAAGCCTGGCGATGCCGCCGCCAAGGCTGATGCCAAAGCCGGCGTCGAGGCCGGCGGAACCGCCAATGCCGGCGTTGAGCCGGCCGCCAAACCGGCCCCCGCCCCGTCCGACCGGAACTCTACCGCCGGCCAATAGACGGCCCATGCCGACACCGCAAAGCAACGCCGCAGCGATCGATTGAAATGCCGCGACCGACCGTCGCGGCGGCGGCTATCGGCCCCAGGAGCCGCCGCCGGCGATTGTGCGCGCCGCGACCGCGTGCCTAGACTGCGGCCATGACAGATCGAATCGCCAACCTCGCTTCTTTATCCGTGCTGAACCGCCGTGCCTTTATCGGCGGCGGTCTCGCGATGGCTGCGGCGCTGGCATCAGGCGGCGCGGCGGCCGCTTCGCCCGCCTTCGAGCGCTGGGTCGCGGATTTTCGACCGCGTGCGCTCAAGCGCGGAATTTCACCGCAGACCTATGACCGCGTCATGGGTCACGTCACGCCCGACAACGAAGTTTATGCGCTGCAACGCCGTCAGCCGGAATTCACCGAGTTGATGTGGCAATACATCAACCGCCGCTGTTCGGGATGGCGTGTCGCGACCGGCCGCGAGCGCGCCAGGGAATATGCCGCGCTGCTGACGCGGATCGAGAAAGACTTCGGCGTCGACCGCTACACCATGCTCGGTCTCTGGGGCATGGAATCCTCATTCGGCGACGTTATCGACAATCGAAAATACATGCGGCCGGTGATCCCCGCGCTGGCGGCGCTCGCCTATGGCGAACCGCGCCGCCGCCGCTATTGGGAAGCCGAGCTGATCAACGCGCTGATCATCATCGACCGCGGCTGGGCGCGCCCCGCCGACATGATCGGCTCCTGGGCCGGCGCCATGGGCCACACCCAATGGATGCCGGAAGTCTGGCTGCACATGGGGGTCGATTACGATCATGACGGCCGCGCCAATCCCTTCGGCAAACCCGACGACGCGCTGGCCGGCACCGCGCGCTATCTGATCGAGCGCGGCAACTACCGGCCCGGCGAAGCCTGGGGCTGCGAGGTCGCGCTACCGCCCGGCGGCCATGGCCGCCTCGCCGATAACCGGACCTGGCGCACCTATGAAGCCTGGCACGGCCACGGCATTCGCCGCGCCGACGGCAAGGCTTTCGCGCGGCCGAATGACAAAGTGAAGCTGTGGCTGCCGGTTTCCGGAGGCCCGGCCTTCCTGATCGGTCAGAATTTCCGGGCGGTCCATTCCTACAATCCGTCGACCAGCTATACGCTCGCGCTGCTCCACCTCGGCGACCTGATCGCCGGCCGTGGCAACTTCCGCCAGATGTTTCCCGGCGGCGAGCGCATTCCGACCCTCGAAGAGGTCAAGGAAATCCAGCGCCGGCTGACCGAGCGCGGCTTCAAGACCGACGGCATCGACGGCCGCACCGGTTCCGACACCGTGCGCGCCATCGGCGCGTTCCAGAAAAGCGTCGGCATGAAACCCGACGGCTATGCGGGCCTGAAAGTGCTGGCGCGGCTGCGCCAGAGCGGCTGAACGCCAGCACGCCCTGACAATCGCGACGGCGCCAGCCGCTGCCGTCAGATCTTGAACGACTCGTGGGTGCCCGGATGGAACATTTCCTCCGGCGTCACCAGCCGCGACGACAGACCTTCGCGATGGTGCTGGCGCAGGAAACTTTCCAGCGTCTTGCGGTTGGGCTCGATACCGTAGGACCAGAAGTCCTCGCCCATCAATTCGCGCGCCTCGGCCAGCCGCTCCTCGATAAACGGCATCGTCACCTTGGTCGCCGAGGTGTCGCTCAACAATTCAAGCGCGTCCGCTTTCGATTGCTCGAAGGCTTTCAACACCGCGCCCGGCAGCCACGGATGCTGCTCGGCGATCGTGCGGCGGATGCCGACGATATGCATGATCGGGAAGATGCCGGTGCGCTTGAAATAATCCTGCGCGGCCGCCACCGGATCGGCAAACAGCCAGCCGACATTCGGCGTGTTCTTCGGCAATGACGGCGGACGCGGCGCGATGAAGCCATCGATGGTGCCTTCCGCCAGCATCGCCGAAATCGTCTTGCCTTCCGGCGCGTTTTCCAGCTTCACGTCCGGCGGCAGCTTGATCGATATCTTCTCCGGCCGGCCGGCATCCTCGATGCCGCCGCGCACCCACTGGATATCGGACGGCTTGACGCCATAGTCATCTTCCAGGATCGCGCGAGCCCAGACATTGGCGGTGAGTTGATATTCCGGCACCCCGACCCGCTTGCCCTTCAGGTCTTCCGGCTTCTTGATGCGGTCGGTGCGGACATAGATCGAGGTGTGGCGGAAAGCCCGCGACACGAAAGCCGGCACGCCGACATAGTCGCCGCCACCCTGCGCGGTCTTGACCGTGAAGCTCGACAGCGACAATTCGCAAATATCGAATTCGGCGTGACGCAGCGCGCGGAAGAAAATTTCCTCAGGCGAAAGTGTCATGCAGGTCGGATTGACGCCGTCGATCTGCACGGAACCGTCGATCAGCGCACGGGTGCGGTCATAGGGGCCGACGGCGACGGAGAGATTAAGTTTGGTCATTGCAAGTCCCGGCGTTCAAGTGGTTGTCGGGACCACGTCATAAGCGAAAGAGCGCGCAGAGGCAAAGCCGTCCGCGCGTTCCCGCAAAAGCTGAATCGTAAAACGATAATCCCAGGCCGGACGCCCCCGGCTCCCGCGTCCGCGGGAGACAGGGCCAACCCGCCCTTAATCCACGCTACCCTTTTTCGGCGCCTTGTCCTTGGCCGGAGCGCCCTTGGTGGTGTCCTCCGGCGTCACGTCGATCACCGCCGCGTGCATGGTGATCTTCACCGGCGGCCGGCAGTCCTTCATGCAGGGTTTGGCGTTCCAGAACGCCTTTTCCGTCTTGAGCCGATCGTCGTCGTAGAAGCCATTGGCGTTGGGCATCTTGACCTTGTTCCAGGTCTCCTTCGACAACACGAATTTATCGTCAACCAGATCGTTGAGGTTGAGGACAAAGGCCACGACCGCATAAAGCTCGTCATTGGTCAGCGACTGCGCATCGCCGAACGGCATCGCCCGGCGGACGTAATCGACCACGCTCGACAGATAAGGGAAATACGAGCCGACGGTCTTGACCGGGTTGTCGGAGGTCAGCGTGCCCTTGCCTTCCGCCAGTTGCGGCCAGCGGCCGGCGCTCTCGCCGAATTCGCCGTGACAGGCCGCGCAACGTTCGAGGAAGATCTTTTCACCTTCCTTCACCGAGCCGTGGCCGGGAGGCGCACCCTGCCCGTCCGGACGGACATCGATGTTCCAGCCGGCGATCTGTTCCGGCGTCGCCGGTTGACCGATGCCGTAGAGGCGCGGCTTGTCGGTCTTCTTGGATTGCGCCCAGGCCGGCGCCGACAGCGCTAGTAAAATGATCGCGGCGAGCTTAACCGACTTCGACATTCTCGACCTCCCCATTGGCCTTAAGCGCCCAGGTCTGGATGCCATTGTTGTGATAGATCGAATTGACGCCGCGAATCTTGCGCAAGGCGTCCTTGGTCGGCTGGACATAACCGGTCTCGTCCATCGCCCGCGATTGCAGCAAGAGCGGCTCGCCGTTCCACTCGATCTCGGCGTAGAACCGCACGCAGGCCTTGTCGAGCACCGGTCCGTCGATTTTGGCGGTGCGCCAGTTGCGGCCGCCATCGAGCGACACGTCGACACGCTTGACCTTGCCACGGCCCGTCCAGGCCAGACCAGAAATCACCGTGAAGCCCTTGCGGGTCAGCGGTGCCTGCGGCGACGGCGAGGTGATCACCGACTTGGCGTCCATCTCGAAGGTGAACTTGCGCGCCTTGCCGCTCGGCATCAGGTCGGTGTATTTCGAGGTTTCCTCGCGGGTGTACCAGGGCTGATCGCCAACCTTGATGCGGCGGATCCATTTGATCCACATATTGCCCTGCCAGCCCGGCACCACCAGACGGGCCGGATAGCCCTGTTCGGGCCGCAGCATTTCGCCGTTCATCCGATAGGCGATCATGCAATCGTCGAGCGCCTTTTCCAGCGGCAGCGAACGATCGAGACCGGAGGCGTCGCCGCCTTCGACCAGCAACCACTTGCCGTTCGGTTTGACGCCGGCCTGCTCCAGCAACAGCTTGAGCGGCACGCCGGTATATTGCACGCAATGGATCATGCCGTGGGTGTACTGGCAGCCATTAAGCTGCGCGCCACGCCATTCCATGCCGGAATTGGCGGCACATTCCAGGAAGTAGATCTTGTTGACGCGCGGCAGGCGCTTGAGATCTTCCAGCGTGAAGATCAACGGCCTTTCGACCAGACCGTGGATCATCAGACGATAATCATGCGGATCGACCTCGGCGATGCCGCCGTGATGTCGCTCGAAGCACAGACCGTTCGGCGTAATGATGCCATCGAGGTCATGCAGCGGCGTGAACGACACCGACGACTCGCGGCTGGCCGTCAACCATTGCACATCGCGGCGGATCACATTCTTTTCGAATTTCGACGGATGGCCGTAAGGCCGCACCGCAACGCCGTCGCCGAGGCTCTTGCTCCAGTCGGCGACATTCGGCGGCAGGTTCTTGTCATTGGCTTGCGCGACACCAGTAACGCCCGCGGCGGCCAGTCCCGCCGTCAGGCCGGTCGCGCCGGCGAGAAAGCGGCGGCGCGACGTGCGCGTCTTGTCATCGTCCTTGATCATTCGCGTCTCCCCGGGGATCGTTCTTGCGATCCTGTTTATCACATTCTTTTTTGTGAATGTAACAAAATCTTCCGCTTCCACACGTCCGTTTAACGTAAAACTTTCGCTGCAACGGCCTCAGCGGAACTTTTATCCTTTCGGATCGCGGATCAAACGCCCGAAATCTTCACGCTGGAATTCGGCTTGAGGCGGACGGTTTTCTCCGCCGCGACATAGCGTTCGACCAGATCCCAGACATTCGGCCCTTGCGTGCCTTCGTTGACGGAGGCCCAGCCGGCGATGGTGTATTCGCGCTTGGCCTCGATAGCCTTGCCGGTCTTCAACAGCGTCATGTTGGAAATGCGCTGGCCGATCGGTTTGGATATATCGATCGAATAGCCCAAGCCGCCGCAACGCACCATGTCACCGCCCTGCTGGTAATAAGGATCGGGGTTGAACAGGTTGTCGGCGACATCCTCCAGCACATCCTTGAGTCGCTCGCCGGTCATCGGCTGACGATAGACCTGCGGATAGGTGATGGCGGTGGCGTTGTGGATGTCTTCCATGGTGATCGGCGCGCCGGGCAGCACGCTGGTGCCCCAGCGGAAGCCGGGCGACAAAGCGATCTCGGCATCGCGTTCTTTCAGCAGCGCATCGCAGATCAGATCGTCGAAGGTGCCGTTAAAATTGCCGCGCCGGTACAAGAGCGAGTCGGAATGGCCCACCACCCGCGCCAGTTCCTTGGCATATGGCGCGCGCGCCTTGGTCACCGCCGCGGTCATTTCCGCGTTCGGCTTGATGACATCGGCGAACAACGGGATCAGCTTGTAGCGGAAGCCCTTCACCGCCCCGCCCTGCACGTCGAGATCGAGCCGCGACACGAACTTGCCGTGACTGCCCGAGGCGATCAGCAAGGTCTTGCCGACCTTGATCGCTTCCGGCAGCGCGTCATGGGTATGACCGGTGAGGATCACGTCAATGCCTTCGACCCGCGAAGCCAGCTTGCGATCGACGTCGAAACCGTTATGCGACAAGAGCACGACGAGCTGGGCGCCGGCCTTGCGCGCCTTCTCGACCTGCGCCCGCACGTCGTCCTCGCGGATGCCGAACGACCATTCCGGCATCATCCAGCGCGGATTGGCGACCGGCGTATAGGGGAACGCCTGACCCAGGACAGCGATCTTGACGCCGCCCTTCTCGAACATCTTGTAGGCGTCGAATACCGGTTCGTTCCATTCGGTGTCGCGGACATTGAGCGCGAGGAACGGGAAATCGAGCGACTTGATCAGCTCCTTGACGCGGCTTTGGCCATAGGTGAATTCCCAATGGCCGGTCATCGCGTCCGGCTTCAGCAACTTCATGCAGTCGGCCATGTCCTGGCCCTTGCTGGCATTGGCGCCGAGCGAGCCCTGCCAGGTATCGCCGCCATCGAGCAGCAGCACCTTGCCGTCGCGTTCGGCGCGCACCTGCGCCACCACCGTCGCCAGCCGGTCGAGGCCGCCGATCCGGCCATAGCTGCCGGCGAGCGCGGTGAAGTCCTGATCGGTCAGGGCATAGGCCGCGGCCGACTTCGGCTTGATGCCGAAATGCTTCAGGAAATCGGTGCCGGTGATATGCGGTGGCAGACCCTTGTTGCCGCCGACGCCGAGGTTGACGGTCGGCTCGCGGAAATAGACCGGCATCAGCTGGCCGTGAATGTCGGTGACATGCAGCAGCGTAACGTTACCCAGTGAATCGAACTTCGTGAGATCGTCCTGGGTCAGCTTCTGCTGGGCGAAAGCGCGGGTCAGCCCGCCGGAACCGACCGCAAGGGCTGCGGTGGCGGCGCTGACCTGAAGCATTTCACGGCGCGTAATCATGATAGGCACTCCTCTCCCGTCATTCCGGAGCGCACGCCATCGCATGCGCAGCCGAATCATCAGGGCCACGTTCGGGGCTTCTTGTCATCGCAACCCGGGGCGCGCCAGACGGCACGGCCCGGAACGACGGCGGATCAATGCCGGATGCCCGGCACACTCAGTTTCAGGCCTTCGTTGAGCGAGGCCAGATACAATTCGAGATCGCCATATTCCGGCGCGTCCGGCGGCAATTCATCGGCGCGGATATTGACCTGGCACCACTGGAAGCGCTGACGGATATCCCACACCGCCAGCAGGCTGGTGCGCCAGGTCGGGAAGTGATCGTACATACCCTTCATCTCGGCCAGCCATTGGCCGCGAATCCAGTGATTGGCGGATTTGCCGTGGCAATCGGTGCAGGCGAAATTCAGTTCGCCGATCTTGCGTTCGGTCAGCGCCTTGCCGCGCGCAATCGCCGCCTTGGCCGGCGCGCTGTCGGTATCGACCTTGATCGGCGCGCCATTCGCCAGGTTATGCAGATAGACCGACAGCACGCGGTTCTCGTCCGTCTCCATCAGCCATTTGGCGCCGGTGGTGGCTGCCGCATGACGGGCAATGAATTCCTCGACGCCCAACACCTTGCCGAGCCGCGGCTCCCATTTTGGCATGGTCGAGGCCCAGGTCTTGAACCGCGCTTTCGGATCGCTGTGGCAGGTATTGCAGGAAAAACCTTCCGACGTCCGCTTCTTCCAAAGCTCCTCGCCCTTATCGACCGCCCACATGCCGGGGTTTTCCAGCGAGTCGAGATTGTCGCGCTTCTCGACCGGCGCCGGCCGCTTGTTCGGATCGTCGAGCGCGGTCTTGAACCTGGCCGGCGACTTCAGCGTCTTGAGAAACGCCACCATGTCGCGGATCTCGCCGTCGCTGAACACGCCATGACCGCCCCAGGGCGGCATGACCGTTTCGGCGTTATAGACGCGCGCATCGTACACGTAATTATAGAGCCATTCGTCCTCGCGACCGGCGCTACCGATCTCGGACAGGTCGGGACCGACATTGCCCGGCAGGTTGGCACCACCGGCCGGTCCCATGACGTGACAGGCCAGACACGAACCGCCACGGGTGCGATCGGCCACCAGCTTTTCACCCTTGGCGGCATCGCCCGTAATCGGCCCGGTGATCTTGATCGGCTCCTTGGGCGCGGCCGGCGAGCCGAGCTTGGCCAAGGTGCTCCATTTCGATTCATCGCGCGCCGGCCAGCCGGAATAACGCTTCCATGGCCGGACCGAGGCATCGCCCGTGAGTTCAAGCGGCGCGGGCTTGGGCGTCTGCGCCCTTGCCACCGAACCGCCAGCGATCGCGACAGCGCCGACGACAAGCGTAACCGCGACCGCGGAGCTCGCCAGATGGACTGCACGCATCGAAAGATCCTCCCCCAAAGGAACCGTTGAACGCTCACGCGACCCGCGCGTGGCGTCCCGGTCCTCAGCTCACGGTGATCTTCTGTTCCGTCGTCGTGACGGTGCCATCGTCGTCGGTCCAGCTGAACTTGAAGGTGCCGCTCGCGTCGACCTTGGCGTAGAACTGCATGTAAGGATTGGCCGCCACCGCAGGCTCCAGGCTCGC
>WGNB01000059.1 GCA_016124795.1 Rhodopseudomonas sp.
ACCGCATCGAGCGCATGTTCGGCCATCTCAAGATTAACCGTGCCATCGCTACCCGATACGACCAGCTTGCCAACAGCTTCCTCGGAATGGTTCATATCGCCACGACCAGATACTGGCTCAAATTTGTCCACGTCGCCTAGGGCGTCGGGCCGTCTCGGCTGGCGCCGCATGGTCGGGGCGCGGCACTGCCCCATTTTAATTTCGTCCCGGAGCGGCTACAGCATGCCGCAACCCGCACGGAACTTAAGGGAAGGAATTGCCGATGCTGTCCGAAGCCGATCGTCAGAAATGCGTTGAAATCCTGGTCAATGCCCAGAAGGAGCATAAACAGGCAACGCCGTTTTCACAGACCTTTCCGGGTATCGAGCTGGCGGATTCCTACTCGATTTCCGCCGAAGTCGCCCGCCGCAAGATCGCGGCCGGCGCCAAGCTGATCGGCCACAAGGTCGGCCTGACCTCGAAGGCGATGCAGCGCTCCTCGATGATCGACGAGCCGGATTACGGCTACATCCTCGACGACCAGATGATCGGCGACGGCGCCAAGGTGGTGCACGCCAATTACTGCAAGCCGCGCGTCGAGGTCGAACTGGCCTTCGTGATGGGCAAGCGGCTGGAAGGGCCGGGCATCGGTCTTGCCGATGTGTTGCGCGCCACCGAATACGTCATTCCGGCGATCGAGATCGTCGACGCGCGTCTGGCCGATCCGCGCAAGATTGTCGATACCGTCGCCGATAACGGCGCCGCCGCCGGCATCGCGCTCGGCGGCCGTCCGGTCGGGCCGATGGATGTCGATCTGCGCTGGGTCGGCGGCATCATGTATCGCAACTCCGAGATCGAGGAGACCGGACTTGCCGCCGGCGTGCTCGGCCATCCGGCGCTCGGCGTTGCCTGGCTCGCCAACAAGATCTGCGAACTCGGCCACGCCATGGAGCCGGGCCACATCGTGCTCGCCGGTTCGTTCACCCGCGTGGTGTTCGCCCAGAAGGGCGACACGCTGCACGCCGATTTCGGGCCGCTCGGCGGCATCGCCATCCAGTTCATCTAAGGGTTTGTGCTCATGTCTTTCGAACTGAACCGCAACGCTTTCAAGCACGGCCTGGCCGCCGGCCAGCTCCAGATCGGCCTGTGGTCGAGCCTGTGCAACAATCTGTCGGCCGAAATCATCGCCGATTCCGGTTTCGACTGGATCCTGCTCGACAGCGAGCATTCGCCGAATGAAATCCCCGGCCTGTTCTCGCAATTGCAGGGGATGGTGCGCGGCACCGCGACGCCGATCGTTCGTCCGGCCTGGAACGATCCGGTGATGGCCAAGCGCTGCCTTGATATCGGCGCGCAGACCTTGCTGTTCCCCTATGTGCAGAACGCCGCCGAAGCCAAGCGCGCCGTTGAATCGACGCGCTATCCGCCGCAGGGCATTCGCGGCGTCGCCGTCGCGTCGCGCGCCAGCCGCTTTGGCCGCACCCCCGGTTATCTCGGCAAGGCCAATAGCGAAGTCTGCGCCCTGGTGCAGGTTGAAACCCGCGAGGCGATGAACGAGCTGGAAGCGATCGCGGCGGTCGAGGGCGTCGATGGCGTGTTCATCGGTCCGTCCGATCTGGCGGCGTCGCTTGGCCATCTCGGCAACCCCGCTCATGCCGACGTCCAGGCGGCGATCAAGGATGCCGTCACCCGGTTGAAGAAGGTCGGCAAGCCGGCCGGCATTCTGACCGGCAATGAAGAGGAAGCCCGCCGTTATATCGAGTGGGGTTACCTGTTCGTCGCGGTCGGGTCCGACATCGGCCTGCTGGCGGCCGGCAGCGCGGCGCTGGCGAAGAAGTTCAAGTAATAGTGTCAGATGGCTAGGGCCTACGCCGTCAGGATTCGGCGTAGGCCGTCGTCACGTCTGACCGGAAGACGGCACACTCCGCACGCCTATGTGCCGGGCATGCGGGTCTTCGCGGCCGGGCTCCGCGCCGCGTCGGCGGAGAGCAGGTTGCGGAATAGAGCAATGTGCTTTGCCGGCATGGCGTCTTTCTCGTCGGCCGCGAGTTCGCTCCAGTGCGCCACGACCCAGCGGTCGAGCGATTCCAGAAGCGACATCGTCGAGTCGATCAGCAGCGATTGCGGCAGGTCGGTTCGCACCTCGCCGAGTGCCTGACCGCGCTCGATGATGATTGTGACCCAGTTGCGCGCCGCCTGAAAGATACGGCCCGTCGCCGACCCTTTGGCCGGGTCGCCGCGCAGCCGATAGAACATGCCGCCGAACTGCACGAGCCAGGCATTCTTGCCGATGATGGCGATGGCGCGTCTGTAAAGCTCCTCGAAAGTGCTCCAGAAGGTCGCGGCCGTGAGCGCTTCCGGGTCGAAGCCGCCGATCTCGCGGAACAGTACCGCCATCGACCGTTCGATCAGGGTCGTGAACAGGTCGGCCTTGTCGTCGAAATAATAATAGAGCGAGCTTTTGCTCATCCCGGATTTTTCCAGGATGCGGTTGAGCGACGCGCCGTCGAAGCCATGCGCGGCGAACTCCGCCGCGGCGCTTTCGAACAGGCGCCGCTGGCGTTCCGTATCAAGTTTCTCAAGCCGGCGACTCATGGGTTGACCATAGCCCATCAGGCGACGTATAGACCATAGTGTGTACCACTGGTACACACTATGGTCTATACGCCTCGGTCGGCCACAGGCCGGCCGGCGGCGATAACGGCGGCAAAGCCGTCCAAACCTCGGAAGCCGGGAGGCCACCATGAAAGTCGCCATCAGCGGAGCGGGGATTGCCGGGACGACCTTGGCTTATTGGCTGCTGCGCGCCGGCCATGAACCGATCCTGATCGAACATGCGCCCGCGCCCCGGACGGGCGGTTACCTGATGGACTTCTGGGGCGTCGGTTACACGGTCGCCGAGCGGATGGGTGTTCTCCCGGCGGTGCGCGCGGCCGGGTATCAGGTTGGCGAGGTGCGCTTTGTCGATGACGACGGCCACAAGGTCGGCGGCTTTTCCGTCGACGCATTGCGCGAGCTGACCGAGGGACGCCTGACCAGCGTGGCGCGCGGCGCCCTCGCGCACGCGATTTATGGTGCGGTGGAAGGGCGCGTCGAAACGATGTTCGACGACCAGATCGCCGCTATCGACGAGCATGACACCGGCGTCCGCGTCACGTTGCAAAGCGGAACGCAGCGCGACGTCGATATCGTCGTCGGCGCCGACGGACTGCACTCGCAGGTGCGCAAGCTTGTCTTCGGCCTCGAGGATCGTTTCGAAAAGGATCTCGGCTACCGCTTTGCCGTTTTCGAGAGCGCGGACTACGCGCCCCGCGATGAAGACGCCTATGTCATTCACGCCGCCACGTCGCGGCAGATCGCCCGCTTCGCCTTGAGCGATGGCAGAACCCTGTTCCTGCTGGTGTTCAAGAAGGAACTGATGCAGGGGTTGGAGCCCGCCGGCCCATCGGAGACACAGGCGCTGCTGCGTTCGGTGTTTGCCGACGCGGGCTGGGAGGCCGCGCCGATCCTGACCGCGATGGACGCCGCCGCCGATTTCTATTTCGACCGGGTCAGCCAAATTCGCATGCCGTCGTGGCACAGCGGACGTGTCGTGCTCGTCGGCGACGCCGGCATGGCGGTCTCGTTTCTCGCCGGCGAGGGCGCGGGCCTTGCCATCACCGAGGCCTATGTCTTGGCTGGCGAGCTCGCGCGCGCTCAGGATGATTACAAGGCCGCGTTCGCGGCTTACGAAAATCGCTTGCGGCCCTTCATCGAGGGCAAGCAACATGCGGCCGAGAACTTCGCCGCGACCTTCGTGCCGAAGACGCAGTTCGGAATCTGGTTGCGCAATCAGGCCACCAAGCTGATGGCTTTGCCGGGCGCGGCCAACCTCATGCTGGGGCAAAGCCTGCGCGACGACTTTACGTTGCCGGATTTGTTCTAGCGCTCCGGGTGGCGGGGCGAAGCGCCGTCGGTTGCTCGGCGTCAACCATGTCGTATCCGCATATCGGCGGGTCGGGTTGAAGGCATAACCACCCGGTATTCCGACCGGTGATGAAGCGTCAGCCCGCCGTTATAATAAGTGGGCTTATCTATTCGTCGCTGCGGGTTCCGATGTCGGGTCGTTCGACGCCGGCAGCGCCGCGCCGGTGAGACAGTTCAAACCCGCGTGATCCGACAGCTTTCCGCCGCCTGATGTTTATGACAAGGGCCGCCGTGCCTGAACTGTAGGCACACAAACTTCTTAAGGCCTATTTGCAAGGGACTAACTCTATGAAATAACTGCCCCTTAGAGGCTCTTGCCGGCATGTGAAAAGTGCTGAGAACAAGACCCGGAGGAAATGTGGGCCGATGAGCGAAGATATTATTCTTCAAACCGAAGGTCTGACCAAGGAATTCGCCGGTTTCGCCGCCGTCGGGGGCGTCGACCTGAGCGTCCGCCGTGGCAGCATTCATGCCTTGATCGGCCCTAACGGCGCCGGCAAAACCACCTGCTTCAATCTTCTGACCAAGTTTCTGAGCCCGACCAGCGGCCGGATCGTCTTCAACGATCGCGACATTACCGCGATGCAACCGGCCGATGTCGCGCGACTCGGTTTGGTGCGGTCGTTTCAGATTTCGGCGGTGTTTCCGCACATGACAGTGTTGGAAAACGTGCGGATTGCGCTGCAACGCTTGCGCGGCGGTTCGCTCGACTTCTGGCGTTCCAAATCGGTGCTCGATCAATATAACGCCCGCGCGCTCGAACTGATCGACGATGTCGGTCTGGCCGACTATGCCGGCTGGACCGCGGTCGAACTGCCCTATGGCCGCAAGCGCGCGCTCGAAATCGCCACCACGCTGGCGCTCGATCCGGAAATGCTGCTGCTCGACGAGCCGACCGCCGGCATGGGCCACGAGGACATTGCCCGCATCGCGCAACTGATCAAACGGGTATCGGCCTCGCGCACCGTGCTGATGGTCGAACATAATCTGTCGGTGGTGGCCGATCTGTCCGACACCATCACCGTGCTGACGCGCGGTCGGGTTCTGGCCGAAGGTGATTACGCCACCGTTTCCAATAACCCGGAAGTGCGCGAAGCTTACATGGGAGTGGGACATGCTTGACGTCACCGCTCCGCTGCTGGCGGTCAACGAGCTGCAAGCCTGGTACGGCGAGTCGCATATCCTGCACGGCGTGAGCTTCGACGTGCGCGAAGGCGAGGTGGTCACGCTGCTCGGCCGCAACGGCGCCGGCAAAACCACCACGATGAAATCGATCATGGGCATCGTCGGCCAGCGCACCGGCTCGGTGCGTTTCGAAGGTCAGGAACTGATCGGCAAGCAGTCGAACCAGATCGCCCGGGCCGGCATCGCGCTGTGCCCGGAAGAACGCGGCATCTTCGCCAGCCTCAGTGTCGAGGAAAACCTGCTGCTGCCGCCGATCGTGCGGCCGGGTGGGCTGACGGTGCCGCAGATTTTCGAGCTGTTTCCCAACCTCAAGGAGCGCCTCGGTTCGAGCCAGGGCACCAAGCTGTCGGGCGGCGAACAGCAGATGCTGGCGATCGGCCGCATCCTGCGCACCGGCGCCCGCCTGCTGATGCTCGACGAGCCGACCGAGGGTCTTGCGCCTGTCATCATCCAGCAGATCGGCAAGACTATAAGATCGCTGAAGCAGCAGGGTTTCACCATCCTGCTGGTCGAGCAGAATTTCCGCTTCGCTTCGACCGTCGCGGATCGTTACTACGTCATGGAGCATGGCCGCATCATCGACCGGTTCACCAACGATGAACTGGACGCCAATGTCGACAAGCTGCATGAGTATCTCGGTGTCTGAACGATAACGCTTAACAAACAAAACGGAGGAGCTGTTCAATGAAGAAGTCGTTAGGGCTGGCGGCGCTCGCCGCCGTTCTGGTCTGCGGCACGGCCAGTGCGCAGGACATCAAGGTCAAGATCGGCGTGCTCACCGACATGTCGAGCCTCTATGCCGACGTTGGCGGTCCGGGCTCCGTCGCCGCCGCCAAGCTGGCGATCGCCGACTTCACCAAGGATCATCCGAACGTGAAGGTCGAGATGGTCAGCGCCGATCACCAGAACAAGCCGGACATCGGTTCGCAGATCGCCAACAAGTGGATCGACGTCGAGCATGTCGACGCGATCGTCGACGTGCCGAATTCCGGCGTCGCGCTGGCGATGAGCCAGCTCGCCAAGCAGAAGAACAAGGTGTTCATCGGTTCGGGTCCGGCCTCGTCGGATCTGACCGGCGCCAAGTGCAACGCCAACACGGTGCACTGGACCTATGACACCTGGATGCTGGCCAACGGCACCGGCAAGGCGCTGGTCAAGACCGGCGGCGACACCTGGTTCTTCCTGACCTCGGATTACGCCTTCGGTCACGCGCTTGAGCGCGACACCGCGGCGGTGGTCGAGAAGGCCGGCGGCAAGGTGCTCGGCAAGGTGCGCCACCCGCTCAACACCAACGACTTCTCGTCGTTCCTGCTGCAGGCGCAGTCGTCCAAGGCCAAGATCATCGGCCTCGCGAACGCCGGCGGCGACACCATCAACGCCATCAAGCAGGGCGCCGAGTTCGGCATCGTCAAGGGCGGCCAGAAGTTCGCCGGCCTTCTGGTGTTTGCCTCCGACGTCAACGCGCTCGGTCTGAAGACCGCGCAGGGTCTGGTCCTGACCAGCACCTGGTACTGGGACATGACCGACGCCAACCGCGCCTGGACCAAGCGCTGGCAGGCCGAACGTAACGCGCCGGGCAAGTTCCCGACGATGGTGCAGGCCGGCGTTTATTCCGGCGTGCTGCACTATCTCAAGGCGGTGACCGCGCTCAAGAGCGCCGCCGACGGCGCGGCGGTGGTCGCGGAAATGAAGAAGCTGCCGACCGACGATCCGCTGTTCGGCAAGGGCAGCATCCGCATCGACGGCCGCAAGATGCACCCGGCCTATCTGCTCGAGGTCAAGTCGCCGGAGGAATCGAAGTATCCGGGCGACTTCTACAAGCTGCGCGCCACCATCCCGGCCGCGGAAGCCTTCCGTCCGCTCAAGGATGGCGGCTGCTCGCTGGCCAACGGCTGATTGTCGCATCGTCGCCGGGCCGCCGCGTCATGACGCGGCGTGTCCCGGTGGCGGCGGCAAGGGATGCGCCGACTTTGTCTTCGCAAGCGCTGGCGCCGGGGCTAACCCGGCGCCGGTGCCGAAAAGGTCGCCTGGCAGGATCGCGGAAGCACCATGTTTGAAATCTTCGGCATTCCATCGATGGCCCTGTTCGGCCAATTGCTGATCGGGCTGATCAACGGCTCGTTCTACGCACTGCTCAGTCTGGGCTTGGCCGTCATCTTCGGCATGCTCAACATCATCAATTTCAGCCACGGCGCGCAGTACATGATGGGCGCCTTCGCCGCCTATCTGCTGTTGAAGTTCACCGGGCTCGGCTACTGGCCGGCGCTGATCGTGGCGCCGCTGCTGGTCGGCCTGTTCGGCGTCGTCATCGAGCGCACCATGTTGCGCTATCTTTACAAGCTCGATCATCTCTACGGCCTGCTGCTGACCTTCGGTCTGGCGCTGATCATCGAGGGCGTCGCGCGCAAGAATCTCGGCTCGGCCGGCTTGCCTTATGTGCTGCCGGACTCGTTGCAGGGCGGGCATAATCTCGGCTTCATGTTCCTGCCGAACTACCGCGCCTGGGTGATCGTCGCTTCGCTGGTGGTTTGCTTCGGCACCTGGTTCGCCATCGAGCGCACCCGGCTCGGCGCCTACTTGCGCGCCGCGACCGAGAACCCGACGCTGGTGCGCGCCTTCGGCATCAACGTGCCGGTGATGATCACGCTGACCTACGGCTTCGGCGTGGCGCTGGCCGCTTTCGCAGGCGTGATGGCGGCGCCGATCTATAACGTGTCGCCGCAGATGGGGTCGGACCTGATTATCGTCGTCTTCGCGGTGGTGGTGATCGGCGGCATGGGCTCGATCCTGGGCGCGATCATCACCGGCTTCGGCCTGGGTGTGGTCGAGGGCCTGACCAAGGTGTTCTTTCCGGAAGCGTCGAATACGGTGATTTTCGTGGTGATGGCGATTGTCCTGCTGGTGCGTCCGGCCGGCCTGTTCGGGCGGAGGGCCTGATGGATACCCAGTTCGAGATCAAGGCCGCGCCGCCGCACGGCGCATCGCCCTCGGTGTGGCGCGACAACAGCGAGACGATCCTGTTTGTCATCATGGCGGTCGGACTGATCGTCGCGCCGTTCTTCACCTATCCGCTGTTCCTGATGGAGGCGATGTGCTTCGCGCTATTCGCCTGCGCGTTCAATTTGCTGATCGGTTATGTCGGGCTGCTGTCCTTCGGCCATGCGCTCTATTTCGGCTGGGGCGCCTATCTGTCGGCCTATGCCGCCAAATCCTGGGGGCTGACGCCGGAACTGGCGATCCTGACCGGCACCGCGACGGCGGCCTTGTGCGGCGTCGTCGCCGGTTCGCTGGCGATCCGCCGCCAGGGCATCTATTTCGCGATGATCACGCTGGCGCTGGCGCAGATGATGTATTTCTTCGCCCTGCAGGTGAAGCTGACCGGCGGCGAGGACGGCATCCAGGCGGTGCCGCGCGGCTTCCTGTTCGGCCTGATCGATCTGCGCAACGAAGCGGCGATGTATGTCGTGGTGCTGGCGATCTTCCTCGCCGGCTTTCTGTTCATCTACCGGATCATCCATTCGCCGTTCGGCGAGGTGCTCAAGGCCATCCGCGAGAACGAGCCGCGGGCGATCTCGCTCGGCTACAAGACCGAGCGTTACAAGCTGATCGCCTTCGTGCTGTCGGCGACGCTGGCCGGGCTCGCCGGCTCGACCAAGGCGATCGTCGTGCAACTGGCGTCGCTGACCGATGTCAACTGGCCGATGTCAGGCGAGGTCGTGCTGATGACGCTGGTCGGCGGGCTGGGGACGATCTTCGGGCCGATCGTCGGCTCCTTCGTGATTCTGGTGATGCAGTACAAGCTGTCGGTGGTCGGCGAATGGGTGCTGGTGATCCAGGGCGCCATTTTCGTGGCCTGCGTGCTGCTGTTCCGGCGCGGCGTGATCGGTGAGATCGCCGCCAAGCTGCGCATCAAGCTGTAACCGGCGCCGCCGGGCCGGCCCGGCAACCGGGCCGGCCGCGCGCCGAGGGGCGGTGCGGGACCGCCGTTATCGCACTGCACAATTGAGTTAGATCAACATTCCCTGAGCGGCATCCGGCAATTTGGTTACGGGAGAAACCAAGGAGGCGGATATGACGGCGCAGGCGGAACCTCTTCATGACATTGCCCACCTCGGCAACGTCGAGCTTTTCACGCCCAAGCCGGACAAGAGCCTGTGGTACTTCCGCGACCTGCTCGGCATGGAGATCGCGCATGAGGCCGGAGACTCGGTCTATCTGCGCGGCTACGGCGACTACGCCACCTCGACCCTCAAGCTGACCGCGGCGGCCACCAATGGCGTCGGCTGCGTGTCGTGGCGCACCACCAGCCCGCAGGCGCTGGAGCGCCGGGCCAAGGCGATCGAGGCCGCCGGCCTCGGCATCGGCTGGACCAATGGCGATTACGGCCGCGGCCGGGCCTATCGCTTCCGCGACCCGGACGGCCACATCATGGAAATCTATTACGAAGAGCAGAAGTACATCGCGCCGCCGGAATTGCATTCCAACCTGAAAAACCTGCCGCAGAAATTCACCGGTCGCGGCGCCGGCGTCCGGCGCATCGACCATCTGGCGCTGCTGGCCAAGGACGTCGAGGCCAATCGTAAATTCTCGCAGGACCTGCTCGGCTTCCAGCTCCGCGAGCAGGTCCGTTACGACCAGGGCAAGACCGAGATCGGCTCCTGGATGAGCCCGACCGCGATCCACCACCAGCTCGCTTACGTCGTCGACGTGAAGGGCGCGCACGGCCGGCTGCATCATTTCTCGATGTGGGTCGATAACCGCGACGACGTGATGCGCGCCGCCGACATCCTGACCGAGAACGGCATTTTCATCGAAGCCGGCCCGTCGAAGCACAACAATTCGCAGGGCTTTTATCTCTACAGCTACGAGCCGGGCGGCAACCGCGTCGAGGTCTATTCGTCGAGCTTCCTGGTGGTGGCGCCGGACTGGGAGCCGGTGACCTGGAACGAGGAAGAGCGCGGCACCGGCACTTATTGGGGCGCGACGCTGCCCGACAGCTTCATTCAATACGCGACGCCGGACGTGCAGGGCAGCGTGGCGGCGACGCCCGAGGTCCTCAAGGAAGCGATCGCCTCGCTGTCGTAAGGCGGTTGGCGGCGGAGCGGTCGCGGCGGCCCGTGCCGCGCCGGTCGGCGACGCCGATGACGTTTTTTTTAAACCGTTGTGAAACGCGCCGACCAGGCCACGGTCATCCACCGTTGCGTGGCCGCCGCGTCTTGCCAAATCGGGCGGCTAGACTCTTTAAAGCACACGCGAATCAGCTTATCCGTGTACAGGTTATTAACACCTGTGTGCGGTCGTCAGTGTTTGTTTGCTGATCGTTACCGTTTGATTAACGATCAAGGAGTAGACGATTCGGCACTCGCCACGGGCTACGCCATGCATGTTATTTCCGATGCTCCGAATTTCACGAAAATCGCGCTGAAATGGCACGATCTGGCGGAGCGCCGCCTCGATTATTACACCGAGCTGTATCGCAGCGGCCGCTATAAGCACTATTACACCCAGGAACGCTTCGCGCTTCGGATGCTCGAGGTGATCGAGGCCGCCAAGCAGTGGCGTGTGCTGGCCGGACTGCCGCGCGAGAAGCGGCCCGAGGGCGAGGCGGCGGCAAAGGGGCAGACGACGGTCGGCGCGGCTTCGGCCAGCGCCAAAGTGGCCGAGATCAAAGCCGCCGATATCAAAGCGGCCAGTGTCAAAGCCGGCAGCTCAAAAGCGGACAGCGTGAAAGCGGAAACGTCAAAGATGGAAGCCGTGAAGGCCGATGGTGCGAAGGCCGACAGCCTGAAATCAGACAGCCGCAAATCGGAAAGCCCCGTGCGCCGCGCCGCCGGTCTACGTCCCGCCGCATGATTGCGTTTCGACGTTTCGCGGCCGGTGCCATCGTGTCGATCGCTATCCTTGCTGCGGCGGGCGCCTTCGCCGCGCTGTCGGCATCGTCGGCCTTGGCCGCGCCCAAAGACGCACCCAAGGACGTACCCAAGAACGCACCCAATGCGGCGGCTGACGAACAGGATCAGCCCGATCCCGAAGACCTCAAGCTCGGCGAGCAGCTTCTGACGCGTGATTGCGCGTCCTGTCACGCCGTCGGCCGCACGGGCGTCAGCCCACACAAAGGCGCGCCGGCTTTCCGCACCCTCGGCCAGCGCTATCCGATTGAATCGCTGGAAGAAGCGCTCGGCGAAGGCATCATGTCCGGCCATCCCGACATGCCGGAATTTAATTTTGACGCCGACCAGGTCGGTGCCATTATCGATTATCTGAAGTCGATCCAGACCCGCTGATCGCCGGGCCGGTGCATCGTCTTTGCCCGCCGGCTGTCGTCCCCTCGCGTGACGCGAGATTCCCAAGATGAGTGTCCCATGACCAGTGCGCTGTTTTCGCCGTTCTCTCTGGCTGGTCTCGATCTGGCCAACCGTCTGGTGGTATCGCCGATGTGCCAATATTCCGGCGACGATGGCTGCGCCAATGACTGGCATCTGATGCATCTCGGCATGCTGGCCAATTCCGGCGCCGGGCTGGTCGTCGTCGAGGCCACCCATGTCGAACGCCACGGCCGCATCACCCATGGTTGCCTCGGGCTTTATTCCGACAATAACGAAGCGGCGCTCGCCCGCGTCATGGCCAGCGCGCGCCGCGCCGGCACCGCCAAATTTGGCATTCAACTGGCGCATTCCGGCCGCAAGGGTTCGGCACAGAAGCCCTGGGAAGGGCCGGTGTCGCTGAAGGCCGACGCAGATCCGTGGCAGACCATCGCCGCGTCGCCGATCCCTTTCGGCGACAACTGGCAGACGCCGCGCGAGGCGACTGAGGCCGATATCGAACGGGTGATCGAGGCTTTTGCCGCGTCGGCCCGCCGCGCGCTGCGCATCGGCTTCGACGAGATTGAACTGCATCTGGCGCACGGCTACCTGCTGCACGGCTTCATGTCGCCATTGTCGAACAAGCGCACGGATCGCTATGGCGGCAGTTTCGAGAACCGGATGCGGTTTCCGCTGGCGGTCGCCAAGGCGGTCCGTGCGGTGGTGCCGAAAGGCGTGGCGCTCGGCGCGCGCATCACCGGTTCGGACTGGCGCGACGGCGGCCTGACACCGGACGACGCGGTGGCGGCGGCCAAGATGCTGAAGGCCGAAGGTCTCGATTTCATCTGCGTGTCGTCGGGCGGCGTCGCGGCCGATATCCGCAATCCGACCGAGGCGGGCTACAACGTCGCGATTGCCGCGCGCGTCAAGCATGAAGCCGGCATCGCCACCCGCACCGTCGGGTTGATCATCAAGCCGGAGCAGGCGGAGGCCGTGGTCGCCTCCGGTCAGGCCGATATGGTGGCGGCGGCGCGCATCTTCCTCGACGATCCGCATTGGGGCTGGCACGCCGCCAAGGCGCTCGGCGCCGACGTGCCGCGTCCGGTGCAATATGCCCGCGCCGGACCGGCGCTGTGGGCGCCGGCCAAGGGCTAGTTAGGAAGGCCGAATTAGGAAGGCCTGGTTAGCTGCGATTTAAAAAATTGGCCGGGCTTGCGGGTGGCACCGCAAGCCCGGCCATTTGATTTGAAGCCTTGTCGATCAGCCGAACAGCGGACGCAGCGCCGGATATTGTTCAGGCACCTGCCACTTCTCGAGCAGGCCATCGAGGCCGAAGATATGGCCGGCGCGGTGCGCAATGAGATAGACCAGCGCCGTCGCATAGACCAGGTGATAATCGATGAAGAGGCTCAGGTGGTCGCCGATGAAGGGCCACTTCATATGCGCGAAGTAGTATGTGATCATCAGCAGAATGCCGAACGGCGCGCTGGCGCGGACCATCAGCCCCGATACCAGCGACAGCCCGATCAGCAGATGGCCCCACTTCACCAGCACGTCGGTGATAGGCAGGATTGCGGGCTTGGCGAAGAACGCAAAGGCATTGTGAAACGTATCGACATGCGTCAGGAAGGCGCCGGTGTCGTAGTGCTCGAGGATCTGCCACGATCCCGCGTAAAGAAAGACCCAGCCGATAAGAACCCGCAAGGTGAAGATGACGAAGCGATCGACTCTTGTTTCGGTCATTGCCGTTTCCTGTTCCCGCCGCCCGATAGGATTGAAGATGACAATGACTATCGTTTGCGGAACCGCGGCGCATATTGATGTGCCTCAAAGGCGAGGATGAACAATTGTCCATGTTGGCGCCGCGAGCGCGGTTGTGATGGCAGATTGTATTTTAGAATTGGAATATGTTGACCGTCATTGCGTTCATTGCCCTCATGGCGCAACGCCATAGCCATAAGCGCGCGCCAGCTTCGCCGGATCGACGCCGCAATAGTAAGCCAGTCGCAGCCGCCACATTAGCAGGATCGTACGCATGACGCCTTTCTCGCGCCAGCGCCGGCCCGAGGTCGTCACTTGCGCGCTCAGACATAGTGGCCGGCCGAGGCGCTTGAGCCGGGCCGACAGCGCGATGTCTTCCATCAACGCGATCGGCGGAAAGCCGCCGACCCGGTCGAAGGCGGCGCGGGTCATGAACATCGCCTGATCGCCGGTGCAGATCGCGGTGAGACGCGAACGCAGGTTCATCATCGCCGCCACCAGGCGCAGGAGGCCGCCGCTGTCGAAGCCGACATCGAAGCGGCCCCAGTGGCGTTGCGATCGCGCGAGGCCTTCGGCTACCAGCATGTCTGCGGCCGGCGGCAATGCGGTGTCGGCGTGCAGAAACAGCAGCACATCGCCATGCGCGGCCTGCGCGCCGGCATTCATCTGGCTGGCCCGGCCGCGCGGCGCGGTGACGACGACATCGGCGCGGGTGCGCGCCAGATCGCATGTGGCGTCACGGCTGCCGCCATCGGCAACGATGATCTCGACGCCGCGCGCGCGATAGTCTTGCAGGGCATCGAGCGCCGCCGCGATCCGCGTGGCTTCGTTCAGAACCGGCATGACGATGGACAGGCTCACGGCCGGGGCCGCGCCTGCGCGATCGCGTAATCGGGGCCGTCGACGATGCGCCGGTAATAGGATTCGTAAGCGGGCGAGCCCGGCGGCCATCGCGTCAGGAAGCGGCGGAGGAAGTCGTCGGCGTTGTAATCGACCGCCAGCGCATCGATATGGAGTCCGTCGCGGCGCAGGCCATAGAGCGGCCGGTGCGGTGACGGTGTGGTGGCAATGCGGGTGATGACGCCGCGTCGGTCGCCGGCGAAGTTCGGCATCCCGGCCGCGCCGTTATTGACGACGGTCAGCCGGCCGGCGGGCAGGTCGAAGTCGCGCAAGGCGGCAAGACATGTATGCGTTGAGGCGAAGACATCGACGTGCGACGCCGCCGCGATAGCGGCGAGCCAGTCGCGCCGCCTGGGATGGTCGAGTTCGTCGTGCGCGAAGCGCCAGCCGGCGAGCGCCGCCGCGTCGCCGTGGACGATGCCGATCGTCAGCGCGCCGATGCGCGCCACCAGATGCATCGGCAATTGCGCCAGCCGGGCGCGCGTTGACGGCGGCGTCACGGTCCGCAGATGGTCGATGATCTCGTTCGAGCGCGTCACGACGTCGCCCGACACGCTCGGCGGATAAGCGCAACCGCAGCCGGCGCCGATATCGCCCGGCCGCGCCACTTCGGTTTCGACATTGCCGCGCAGCGTGCGATAGGGCGCGACGCCGCGCTCGATGGCGGCGAACCAGTCGGCTTGCGCGTCGAACCAGTGGAAGTCGCCGTTGAACACGATCTGCGGCGGCGTTTGCTCGTGCGCGGCCATCGCCTCGATCGCGCGCAGCGCGGCGTCATTGCCGTAGAGCCCGCCGACGACATAAAGCGTGTCGGCGGCGAAGTCCGGCGCGCGGTTCAAGACGCCCGGCGCGTAAGCATAATCGATCGGGCAGACCCGGCCGGGCGCGTCGTCCGGCGTCTGTCGCGGCGCGGCGACGGTCACTCCGCCGCTTCCTTCAGGGCACCGCCGCAACTCGAGCCCTGGCCGGCGGTGCAGCCGAAGCAATGACCGGCGACCCGTATGGCATTGCCGGCGAGGTCCTCGTCGAGCAGGTCGGACAGATGCACGCGGTCGCGGCCGGCGAAGGGCAGCGGCAGATCGAGCATCTGGTTGAAGTCGCAGTCGAACACATAACCCTTGTAGTCGACCGAGATCAGGCTGCGGCACATCACGCCGTCGAGATTGGCGTCGAGGTGGGCGTCCTGCAACAGGCCGAGATAGCTGTCGAACTCGCCCTTGGTCACCAGCATCGAGCCGAAGCGCTGGATCGGCATGTTGGCGAGCACGAACAATTTGTTGAAGACGATGCCGTAGCGCTCGCCGAGCACGCGCTTGTAGTCGGCTTCGAGCGCGATCTGCGCCGGCGGCAGCGACGGCCCCTGCGGGTTATAGACGAGGTTGAGCACCAGCTTGGGATCGCGGCCGTATCCCAGCGCGTTGAGTTGCCGCAGACCGCGGATCGATTCGTCGAACACGCCTTTGCCGCGCTGCGCCTCGACATTGCTTTCGAGATAGCACGGCATCGAGGCGACGATTTCGACCTCGTTGGCGGCGAGAAAGCCGGCGAGGTCTTCGTAACCCGGCTGTTCGAGGATCGTCAGGTTGCAGCGGTCCATCACCTTGACGCCGAGCGCCCGCGCGCCGGTGACCAGCCGCCGGAAGTTGGCGTTCAACTCCGGCGCGCCGCCGGTGATGTCGAGGGTTGCGACCTTGCGCCGCGCCAGAAACGCCAGCGCCAGTTCGGCGACGTCGGCGGCCATTTCCTCGGTGCGGTTCGGGCCGGCATTGACGTGACAATGAAAGCACGCCTGGTTGCAGCGATAGCCGAGATTGATCTGCAACGTATCGAGCCGGGCGCGATGCAGGGCGGGAAACGGAATCTGGTCGAGTAGCGGCAGGGTGTCACGCATAGATATAAGAATCCTTGAATGTGTCGCGACAAGCGTGCCACGGCGGGGTTGGCTTCGTCACCCCGTCGCCGGTCACATCGGGACAAATTGGCGTGAGGCTATCCCGCGAGCGCGGTCGCGACCGGCGCGTCGATGCCGATGCGGCCGAAGCCTGGCAGCTTGAGCGCCGGATGGCGCAGATCGAAGCCGGCGACCAGCCCGAGCAGATTGACCTCGAAGCCCTCGACCCAGCCCGCCTTGATGCCGGCGAGCCCGAAGGCGTTGAGTTCCACGCCGGTGCCGCTGTCGGTCTTGCCGGCATAGACGCCGTCGCGGAAGTCGCGGCCGATCGCATTGGCCGGCAGCGCGACGCGCAATTCCGGCACCGCGCGCAGGATCGCGGCGGTGAAGCTGTTCGAGTTCGGTCCCGGCCAGATCCGGTAGTCGCCGGCCCGGTTATAACCGTAGTCGCGCACCGCGGCTTCGACCTTGGGGATCAGTCGCGCGGCTTCGTCGCCCGAGACGTCGGCGATGGCATGCGGCTTGTTGCCGTACCAGCGGCCGTCCGGCGGCCAGCCATTGGCGCGCACCGGCTGGCCCCAGCCGACGACGTCATAGCGGGTCCAGCGTTGCGCGCCGGCCGGCTTGAACACGATCCAGCTATGCACCGAGAAGATGCCCTTCCACGCGCCGGTCAGTCCGGTGAACACGATCAGCCGCGCCGGCCGATAATCGGCGGCCTGCGGCAGTTCGCCGGTCGACGACCAGTCGGCGTCGCGCCAGGAGCGCGGATCGTTGCCGGCCCAATAGAAGGCGGCGCGCGCCAGCAGCGGCGCGAGGAATATCGCGAAGATCAACAGCATGACGACGGTGCGGCGTTTGATGCGGCGTTGGAGCGGCATGAGGTCCAGCCTGACAGGACGTAACGCCTAAGATGGGTTCGGGGCCGAAGCATGGCAATGGCCGCGCCGCTTTAATTCACCCGGTTGCCGCCGATCGTCAGTTGCGGGAACTTGTCCGCGCCGCCCTGGGCGAGATCGCCGGTCATCGCCTTGTGCCAGGCGAGCCCGACAATCGCGCCGCGCGTCGCGCCCTCGATCCGGTTGCCGGTGATGACCGCCGCGCCGGCATCGGGCGCGACCGACACCACGATGCCATAAGGCGAACGCCTGATCGTATTGTCGCTGGCCTTGACGTTGCGCAGATAAGGCCCGAAGCCGAGCCGCAGGCCGGCATAGGCGCAGTTGTCGATGGTGTTGCCGCTGGCGACGACATCGGCCTCGATGCTGATGCCGAAACCGTTGCCGCTGCCATCGGTCAGGGTCGACAGCACGCGCTGGCCGATATTGCGCACGACATTGCCGCGCACCGTGCCGCCATGGCCGCCATGGTCGAAATTGGTCACCGCGATGCCGTTGGCGGCGTCGTCGATGATGTTGTTGACGAAGGTCACGTTCTGATAATCGAACTCGGCATACATCGCGGTCTCGCCGAACTGGGCGCAGTCGTTGCCGATGACGGTGAAGTCGGAGGCCGCGTTGCCGCGCACCGCCGAGAAGGCGGCACGGCGAATGACGTTGTCGCGCACGGTGACGCCGGCGGCGCGATAGACATTGATGCCATTGCCGTTCTGGCCGTTGCCGCCGGCGCGGGCCTGCGTATCCTCGATGGTGTTGTCGGTGACAATGCTGCCGTCGAAGCGCTTGACGCTCTGCCAGACCCGGATGCCGCCATTGCCGGAGTTGGCGATCTTGTTGGCGCGGATCGTCAGCCGGCTGTCGAGCGCCATCACGCCATTGTCGGCGGACTGGGCGATGGCGTTGCCGGTAACCGTGCCGTCGCACTTGAACAGGCCGATGGCGTTGCCGTTGGCATTGACCAGCGCGCAATCGACGATGCGCAGGCCGTGGACGTCGCTGCACTGAACCAGTCCGCCGCCTTGCGTCAACGGCACGCTGTTGCCGTCGAAGGTGAGCCCGGTCAGCGTCACGCGGTCGACGCCCTGTGCCTGCAGCAACGACGGCCCCTGCAGCAAAGCGATGCGGCTGCGGCCGGGCTCGCCGATCAGTCGCGAGCTGGCGCGCAGCGTCAAAGCGCGGCTGCGATAGGTGCCGGGGCCGAGCCACAGCGGCTGAAAGGATTGCGCGGCGCGGTCGATGGCGCGTTGCAGGCTTTCGGTCTGGTCGTCGGGGCTGTCGGCGCGCAGGCCGAAGCTTGCGGCGTCGAGGCCTTGCGGGCGGCCGGTCTGCGCGGCAACGGGCGACGCGGTTAAGGCCGCGCCCGATAACGCACCGAGCAGCAGGTGACGGCGGCTGACTGTCATGGCCGGCATTGTGCCCGGGCGCGGCTTAAGGCCGGTTAACGGCGGCGGCCAGCGCCACCAGGATCGCCTCGCCGGCGCGGGCGAGGTCGGCGGCGGTGAAGGTCTTCTTGCGGCTATGCGCCGGCCGCTTCGCGAGAGGCCGCGCGAACCGCCGCACCGGCGGCACGTGGATGAAAGCCGCCAGCTTCGGCCCACCGGGCAGGGCGACGTCCTCGGTCGCGCGCCAGCACAGATAGTTGCACAGATAGCGCCCGGCATCGCGCGACAGCCGCGCCGGCACGCCGGCCTGCGCTGCCGCCCGCAACAGACGCTGCGCCGGCATGTGCATCGTCAGCGCTGCCGGCGCCTGCGGTGCGATGACGCCGCGCCGCAGCACCTTGCCGCTGGCGTCGGGCAACAGCGCCAGCGCGTTGCGCGCCCTTGTTTCGATGCGGATCGCCGTGGCGCGGCCGTGCAGGCCGAACATCAACACGGCATCGGGTCGCTGGTCGGCGAGAAGACGCGGCAGGTCGCGGTCGACGGCCGCGTAGCTGGTCGTGAACACATGCGGCACGATCCTGATGTCCGCCAGCGCCGGCCGTCGCAGCCTGGCCAAATGCCGCACCAGTGCGCCGGTCGGATTGAACGGCGCGCCGGGGAAGGGGCCGAAGCCGGTGATGAGGATGGTCAGCATGAAGCGGGTATCGGATTTCGGCGCGGCAGCACGGGTGGCGATTGTGCGGACAGCGTCATGGTTTTGCAAATCGACGTCACGCCGGTCTTGCGATCGCTTGGAGTGCGTCGGTTGTCGTCGAAAAAATAATCCTAGGACTATTGACCTTCTCAAATTTCAGGATTATTGTCTCTCTCATTCCCGCTTGAACGAGGGCGCTGTCATGAGGCGTCGTGACGGTGGAGCGGGATGCGATGCCCGCGGGCGGGGGAGGACGTAACCTCCGCGCTCGGGCGGCGCCGGGGCTCCGCTCGCGGGCACTATGACCCGCCGCCAGGAGCTGGCTGATGGTGAGCGCTACCCGCTGACGAAGCGGATCAGCCGCCAGAAGCGCGGCCCGGACGCCGTCAAAGACATCGCGATGGAGCGCCGTAGGGCGCAGCGCCCTTCGCCAAGGGCGCGCGCCGAAAGGCGCAACGATGTGGCGCTTTACGGCGCTCCATCCCCTCGTGTCGGAGGGGGCAAAGACAACACCGCAAGACGGGCCTGCCCGGGCCGCGACAAACAACAGGGCCGGCGACGCGTGGCCGGCCGGCTTTGACTGATCCGGCTTTTCGATGCGGCAGGTTATCCGGGCGCGATTGTTTAACAACTCATTAATGCGGCGCGTTTACGCTGACGTGGGCTTTGAAACGCCGCGCGGCCCGACGTGGTTGGCCGCCCCAGAACCGTGACCGGCAATGACATCGATAGCGTCGCAGGCATCGGCCAATCTGACCGGCACGAATACGGCGGTGCAGCTTGGGCTGTTGCAGCCCGGCGACGTCGTCAGCGCGGTGGTCGCCAAGGTGCTCAACGCCGCCACACTGCAATTGCTGACGTCGATCGGCAGCTTCGACGTGCAGCCGCAGGTGTCGCTGTCCAGCCTCGGCCTTGGCGGCGCCGCCACCGGCGATGGCGGTCAGTTGGCGAACGGATCGTCCGGCAAGGGAGCGTCCGCCGGCGGCGCGTCCGGCAACGGCGTGCCGGTCAATGTTCAGCCGGGCAACGGCGCGGCAAGCAATGGCGCGCCGTCGGCGGTCGTGGCCGGCAGCGCGCAGCGCAGCGGCGCGGCGCAGGCCAACGGGCCGCTCGCGGTCGGCGCCCGTGTCGAACTGGTTGTCAGCGGCACCCAGGCCGAACCGACTTTCACATTGAGGTCGCCGGTCGCCGATGCCGGCGCGGCGAAATTCGCGGTCGCGGCGACTTTGGTCTCGGCGCGCTCCGGGATCGCGGCCGGCGTCAACACAGGGCCAGTGTCGCCGGCGATCTTGCCGGCGGCGAGCGAACCGCTGGTGCAGGCGGCGGCGGCGCTGTTGCGCACCGCTGTCGCCCGGCAGGGCGGACTGGCGCAGCTCTATGCCGATCTCGGTGCGGCGTTGACGCAGCCGAACCTGACCGTGCCCCGGCCGGTCGCCGTGGCGATTTCGCAATTGCTGGCCGCGCGCTTGCAGGTCGGCGGCGATGGCGGCGTCGATGCCGACGCGATCAGGACAGCGGTTGCGCTAGCCGGCCTCAACCAGACGGCGCTGTCGGCGACGGGGCAGCCGTTGACGAAAGCCGCCGACATGGGCCTGCTGCTGTCGCAATTGCGTCAGGCGCTGAAAAGCTGGGCCGACAGCGAGCCCGAAGCGCCGGCGATGACGAAGGCATTGCCGACCGCGATGTCGGCCTTGTCGGCGCTGACTTCGGCGAACGGCAATAAACCGAGCGGCCCGATGCCGCCTTATCGCGACGGCCCGACGGTGGCGCAGGCGCTGGCCGCGCCCTCGTTGCCGGACGGCGCGACGTCGCGCGAGGTGGCGCTGCATCTGCTCGACAAGACCGATGCCGCCGCCGCGCGTCAGACGCTGCTGCAAGTCGCGTCGCTGCCCGATCACGTCGATCCGGCGATGCAGCGCACCGGTACGGATGCCACCCGCATGATGTTCGACGTGCCGCTGGCGACGCCGCAAGGAACGACGGTGGCGCAGATCCGCATCGAGCGTGATGGCCGCAATGGCGGCGAGGCCGGAACGGTGCCGGTCTGGCGGGCGAGCTTCTCGGTCGATATCGAGCCGGTCGGTCCGGTGCATGTCCGCATCGCGCTGATCAATGGCAAGGCCACCGTGGCGCTGAATGCCGAACGGGTGGACAGCGCGGTCAGCCTGCACGCCGCGCTGCCGTCGCTTGAAGCCGGCTTGCGCAACGCCGATATCGAGCCGGGCACGCTGAGTTGTCGCGCCTCGGTGCCGGCGGTCCAGCCCGGTCCGCCCGGCATGTTCGTGGATCGGCCGTCATGACCGCGCCGTCATCCAAACTGGCGGTGGCGCTGCAATATCAGGCGCCGCGGGCTCCGGTGGTCACCGCGGTCGGTCGCGGCGAGGTGGCGCGCCGGATCGTCGAACTGGCCGAGGCGAGCGGCGTGCCGATTTCGCAGAACGACGGCCTGGCGCTGGCGCTGTCCAAGGTCGAGATCGACGAGGAGATTCCGGAGAATCTCTATCGCGCCGTCGCCGAGGTGCTGAGCTACATCCTGCGCGTCTCGGGCAAGCTGCGCTAGGCGGCGGCGCGTCTGGAAATATTTCCTAACCAGATTGCGGGCCGCACCGGATTGGATTATAGTCCTTCAGCGATGCGGTTGGGTGGCTTGGGCCCCGGGGGGGGGCCGCCCTAGACGCCGAGCGCTTGCGCGATGGCTTCGACCGCCAAGGTCGGCGCCAGCGTGCCGGCGGCGACCTCGGCCTCGGCCTGTTTGACCTTGGCGCGCACGACCGCGTCGCTGCGCAGCCGCGCGGTCAGCCGTTCCTCGAGCAGCGTCCACATCCATTTGACCTGCTGGTCTCGCCGGCGCTGGCCGAGTTCGCCGGACGCGGTCATCTTGGTCCGGTAGTCGATGACCTGATGCCAAAGGCCATCGATGCCGTCGCCGGTCAGCGCCGAATAGGTCACGACCGGCGGCGACCAGGTCGGCGAGCGCGGGCTCAGGATATGCAACGCCGAGCGATAGTCGGCCGCCGCAATATTGGCGCGGGCGATGTTGTCGCCGTCGGCCTTGTTGACCGCGATCATGTCGGCGAGTTCGACGATGCCTTTCTTGATGCCCTGCAACTCGTCGCCGCTGCCGGCCACCATCAGCACCAGGAAGAAGTCGGTCATGTCGGCGACCGCGGTTTCCGACTGGCCGACGCCGACCGTCTCGATGATGACGACGTCGTAGCCGGCGGCCTCGCAGAGCAGCATGGTCTCGCGGGTTTTCGCCGCGACGCCGCCGAGCGTGCCGGACGACGGCGACGGCCGGATATAGGCGTTGCGGTCGATGGCGAGCCGCGCCATCCGCGTCTTGTCGCCGAGGATCGAACCGCCGGTGCGCGACGATGATGGATCGACCGCCAGCACCGCCACCTTGTGGCCTTGCGCGGTCAGCGCCGAACCGAGCGCGTCGATGGTCGTCGACTTGCCGGCGCCCGGCGCGCCGGTGATGCCGAGCCGGATTGCCCGGCCGGTCAGCGGCAACAGCTCCTGCACCAATTGATGCGCGGTCTGGCGGTGGTCGGCGCGCGTGCTTTCGATCAGCGTGATGGCGCGGGCGAGCGCAGCGCGGTCGCCGGCGCGGATCCTGGCGGCGAGGTTGGACGAAGTCGCGGCGGTCATGGCCGGACTGACGAGCGGCGGGGCAGGTTCGGGGCGGGGACAGCGGTCCGCGCTGGATACGACAATTTCATGCCTTTGCCCAGTTGCCCAGCTCCGATGGAATGAGCGTTATCGATAATCGGTCTTGCCGGTCAGGCCAATACGTCGTTCGATGCGTTGTTAATTATCGTTAGAATTTCTACGTATTGCAATCTAGGATGGTCGGTATGGCGAGACGATCGCTATTGCCGGAGGAACATCATCTTGCGCTGGTGGGTTGAAATCATCGTCAGTGTGTTAATTGTCGATCTCTTGCTAAGCGTTGCGACGCTGTCGGGCATTATTGATTGGTCAACCGCCTTGGTCGTAGCGCCGCCCTTGCTGTTTGGTCTCGGCTATTTCATCCACCGTCAGTCGGTGTCGTTTTATGACATGACGATCAGGCGTCGGCCCTTCGATGAGACGCCGCCGCTGGCCGAGCACGAAACACAGGCGGCTCCGCTGTCCCCGGGCCGATTTGAAGAGCCTGTCGGTGCGGCTAAATGGCAGCGGCTTCCGAGCTCAACATTGGGGAATCGTGCGCCGAGGCTGCGGCAGGAAAGAAGTGACACGATATTATTGGGCTCTGCGCGTAAAAAAACAAGGATGACATCTTCTGCTAAAACGAAGCTGCGTGATAGCAAGACGCGCCTCGTAAGACGACCGGCGTTGATTAATCGGGAAGTCCGTGCCGTCGACCTGTTATTTGCCTCCAACCGTGTTTCCGATACGACGTCGGCCAAACTCGATCTGACCGGCGGGCGCGGCGATAAGTTGACGTTTGGCGCGGCGCAGGTGCATGTGCCGCACGATCACAAGATCGGCAAGCTGGAGCTGCCGTTGAAGGCGAACTGGTTGAAGCTGCGCTGGTCGGATGAGGCAACTGATCCGCAACGGCATTTTATCGTGGAGCAGATCGGCTTTTTCGACCGCGATCGCTTCGTCGAGCTCGCTAAAGCGAACCCGCGCCGGACGGCAGTCGTGTTCGTGCACGGCTTCAATACTTCGTTTCGCGAAGGGCTGTTGCGGCTCGCCCAAATTGTTTGGGACCTACAATTTCTTGGCGTGCCGGTATTGTTCTCATGGCCGTCGCAGGGCGGTTTCCTCAGCTATGTCTACGATTTCAACAGCGCGCTCGGCGCCCGCGACAGTTTCCAGGAGTTGATCGATATCCTGCGCAGCCAGGCCGGCATTGCAGAGTTGCATGTGATCGCTCACAGCATGGGCAATCTGGTGGTGTTGGACGCCTTGAGCGGGCTCGTGTCGGCCGGCCAGCCGACGATTGCCGAACTCATCATGGCGGCCCCCGATGTCGACATTGATTTGTTCCAGGGCTTAATCAAGAAAGTCGGTCAGATCGTGCGTGGCATGACGCTCTATGCTTCGGCCAATGACTGGGCCATGAAAGTGTCGCGCGATCTTTCCAAAAAGCCACGAGCCGGCGATGTTTTCGAGACCGGGCCGGTGGTCGCGCAGAAGTTGGATTCCATTGACGTCAGCGCGATTGGTAACGAGATGTTCGGGCTCAATCACAATACGTTTGCGTCGAACCGGTCACTGGTCGACGATATCGGCCGGTTGATCGCCAAAGGTGATCGGCCTCCGAACGCGCGTTCGCCGCAAATCCGCGGCGTGCCCGAAGGCAAGACACCTCCGGCTTATTGGAAATACGTCGATTAGCCCGGCGACTATTCCGCCGTCTGCTGATCGTGACCCAGCCGATGGTGCAGCGTCTTCAGGAGTTTCAGGGCGGCGTCGGCGATCACCGTGCCGGGCGGGAAGATCGCCTCGCAGCCGGACTTCATCAGCGCGTCGTAATCCTGCGGCGGCACGACGCCGCCGACCACGATCATGATGTCGTCGCGGCCCTGGTCGGCGAGTTGCTTCTTCAATTCCGGCACTAGCGTCAGGTGCGCGGCGGCCAGCGAAGAGACGCCGAGGATGTGAACGTCGTTCTCGACCGCCTGCCGCGCGGCCTCTTCCGGCGTCGCGAACAGCGGGCCGATGTCGACGTCGAAGCCGAGATCGGCGAAGGCCGAGGCGATGACCTTCTGGCCGCGGTCATGGCCGTCCTGGCCGATCTTGGCGACCAGCAGGCGCGGGCGGCGGCCTTCCGCCGCCTCGAAGGCTTCGACCGCCTCGCGGACTTTTTCAACGCTTGGGGTCATGCCGACCTCCCGCTTGTAGACGCCGGTAATCGATTTGATCGAGGCGACGTGCCGGCCATAGACCTTTTCCAGCGCCATCGAGATTTCGCCGACGGTCGCCTTGGCGCGGGCGGCCTCGACCGCCAGTTCCAGAAGATTGCCGTTGCCGCTGGCGGCACGGCTCAGCGCATCGAGCGCCTCCTGCAACGCGACCGGGTCGCGTTCGGCGCGCAGCCGTTTCAGCTTCTCAAGCTGCATGGTGCGCACGGCGGTGTTGTCGATCTTCAGGACGTCGAGCGGTGCTTCGTCGGTCGGCTGATATTTGTTGACGCCGATCACCGATTGCACGCCGGCGTCAATACGGGCTTGCGTCTTGGCCGAAGCTTCTTCGATGCGAAGCTTGGGAATGCCGGCCTCGATGGCTTTCGCCATGCCGCCGAGCGCCTCGACTTCCTCGATATGCGCCCAGGCCTTGGCGGCGAGATCGTAGGTCAGCTTCTCGACGTAATAGGAGCCGCCCCAGGGATCGACGATCCGGGTCGCGCCGGCTTCTTGCTGCAGCACGATCTGGGTGTTGCGGGCGATGCGCGCGGAGAAATCGGTCGGCAGTGCCAGGGCTTCGTCAAGCGCGTTGGTGTGCAGCGATTGGGTCTGGCCTTGGGTGGCCGCCATTGCCTCGATCATGGTGCGCGAGACGTTGTTGAACACGTCCTGCGCGGCCAGCGACCAGCCGGAGGTCTGCGAGTGGGTGCGCAGGGACAGCGAGCGGGCATCCTCCGGCTTGAACGGCTTCATCAGCTTGGCCCAGATCATGCGGGCGGCGCGCAGCTTGGCGATCTCCATGAAGTAATTCATGCCGATTGCCCAGAAGAACGATACGCGCGGCGCGAACTGATCGATGGTCAGGCCGGCCTTGATGCCGGCGCGGACGTATTCGACGCCGTCGGCAAGCGTATAAGCAAGTTCCAGGTCCTGCGTCGCGCCGGCTTCCTGCATGTGATAGCCGGACACCGAGATCGAATTGAACTTCGGCATTTCGGCGGACGTATAAGCAAAGATGTCGGAAATGATGCGCAGGCTCGGGCCGGGCGGATAGATATAGGTGTTGCGCACCATGAATTCTTTTAGGATGTCGTTCTGGATCGTGCCCGACAATTTGGCGTGCGGCACGCCCTGTTCCTCGCCGGCAACGATGAACAACGCGAGCACTGGCAGCACCGCGCCGTTCATGGTCATCGACACGCTCATCTTGTCGAGCGGGATGCCGTTGAACAAAGTGCGCATGTCGTAGATCGAGTCGATGGCGACGCCGGCCATGCCGACATCGCCGGCGACGCGCGGATGGTCGCTGTCGTAGCCGCGATGGGTGGCGAGATCGAAAGCGATCGACAGGCCTTTCTGCCCAGCGGCGAGGTTGCGCCGGTAGAAGGCGTTGGAATCTTCCGCCGTCGAGAAGCCGGCATATTGCCGGATCGTCCACGGCTGCGCGGCATACATCGCCGGATAAGGCCCGCGCAGATAGGGCGCCTTGCCGGGAAAAGTGTCGAGGAAATCGAGCCCGGCGAGGTCGGCTTCGCCATAGACTGGCTTCACCGCGATGGCTTCCGGCGTCATCCAGGGCGTGGCCGAAGCCGCGTCAGCGGACACCGGCGTGTCGGTGAAATCGACGGTGGCGAAATTCGGAACCGCGCTCATGGTGTCACCAGGTTATCGTAGGAACCTTGCAGGGTCGAAAGCACATCGCAGCCGACGTAGATGAAAGTATTCACGCCCACGATCTTAAGCGCGGTTTCCAGTTCACCTGGTCGTCCGGCCAAATGCACGACTGCGCCGGCCTCGGTCAGCGCCTTGGCGGCATCAACCGCCTGTTCGGCGTAAGCCGTATCCGATCCGCACAGGCAGGCGAGCTTGGTGCCCGACGCCTTGAAGGCGGCGATCATCGCGGCCTGGTCCTTGTAGCCGTCGCTGGTGATGGCTTCGATGCCGCCGGCCTCGTAGAAATTCTTGGCGAACATCGCGCGCGCGGTGAAGTCCGACAGTTTGCCCAAGGTGGCGAGAAACACCTTCGGCCGGGCACCGGATTTGGCCAGCATGGAATCCGACTTGTCGCGCATGGTTTCGAACGGTTCGGCCAGCCGAATGCGGGGCAAGGGTTCAAACGCCGGCGTCGCGACGGTATCCATCGTTGCGGACGGCGCGACATCGAGCACCGCGCCCCGTCGTTCGCCGAGGTTGGGATAATCGCTGGTGCCGATCAGCGCCTCTTTGCGCCGCGCGACCGCCGCCTGATGCGCGGCGCGGGTCGCGGCGACTTTCTTCTGGATGACGCCTTGGGCAATGGCGTCGGCCGCGCCACCGGCGGCCTCGATCTCCTGAAACAGCGGCCAGGCGGCTGCGCACAGTTGCGCGGTCAAGGCCTCGATACCGCCGGAGCCGGCGGCCGGATCGGACACCTTCGCCAGATGAGACTCTTCGAGTAGAATGATTTGCGTGTTGCGGGCGATCCGCCGCGCCAGGCGGTCGGGCAGGCCGAGCGCGGCAGTATGCGGTAGCACGGCGATGGCATCAGCGCCGCCAAGACCGGCGGCGGCGACTGCGATCGTCGTGCGCAGCATGTTCACGTCGGCGTCGCGTTGCGTCATCATCCGCCAGGCGGTTTCGGCGGAGACGAATGCCGGTTGCGGCGTCAGACCGCAGGCTTGTTCGACCCGCGCCCAGAGTTTCCGCAGCGCGCGGAATTTCGCTATCGTGACGAACTGATCGGCGTCGGCGGCCAGCCGAAAGAAGATCAGCTTGCGCGCCGCGTCGAGCGCGATGCCGCCTTGCTCGAAAGTGCGCAGATAGGCGACGGCATTGCCGAGCACGAAGGCCAGTTCCTGGGCTTCCGAACCACCGGCGGCGTGGACGCTGCGACCATCCGCGACCGCGAAGGGTCCGCTGAAGCCTTGCGACGCCAACCGGTCGACTATGCTATTGAGCAGCGTCACGGTCTCGTGCCACGGTCGCGGCATGACGCCGGCGCGCGCCATCAGGCCGAGCGGGTCGTGGCCGAAGCGGATTTGCGTCGCCGCCGGGGCGACGCCCAAGGACTTGACCACCGCCGCGAGGTTGAGCCCGGCTTCCTTGGTCTGGGTGCTGAGGTCGAGTTCGATCGGGACGGCGTCGAGCCAGACGCCGTCGAGCGACTGCCTGAAAGCGGCTTCCGATCCGTCAAGGCCGAAGCCATAAGCCCCGACCGAACCGGTCATGACCAGCGTCAGGCCGGTCGCGCCGTTCTCGAGATCGTGCAACGCCTGGGCGTTGGCGGCTTTCGGATCGGGATGATCGGCGCGCTGCATCACGCTCCACGCGGCGGCCGGTTCGCGCGCGGCGATCGCCGTCGTGCCGACCGCACGCGGGTAGAGCGGCTCGATCCGCAAGCCGTCGTAGGTCTTGCTGACCAGGCGTTTGTCGAAATCGGCGCCCTTGAGCGCGGCGTCTACCAATTGGCGCCATTGCGTGGCGTCGGTTGCGGGAAATTCGGCAGCGAGGGCGAGATGATCATTCATGACGATAAATTGCCACAGTCGGAGCTTTCTCGCCATTGCGATAAAGCAAATTGCATGCCCGTCAGGGTAGCGGCACCAACCGCTGGATTCCGGTGCTGTCGACCTCGGCGAGCGCCGCGCTGACGGACCGGCCGGCAATCGTGCGGTCGCCGGCGATCTCGGCCAGAGGCAGCAGCACGAAGGCGCGCTCGAACATGTGCGGGTGCGGCAGGATGAGGCCGGGCTCGTCGCAGCTCAGGTCGCCATAGGCGAGAATATCGATATCCGCGGTGCGCGGGCCCCAGCGCTTTTCATGGGCGCGATCACGGCCAAGCGCCAGCTCGACTTCCTGCGCCCGCGTTAGCAAGGCGCGCGGGCTCAACGAGGTTTCGACCGCGATACACAGGTTGATGAAGGGCGGCTGGTATTTGAAGCCCCAGGGCGGCGTCGAATAATCCGACGACCGTGCGGTGAGCTTGACGGCGCGGTCATCGCATAACAGCGTCACCGCCCGCCCGAGAATGGCGCGGCTGTTGCCGACATTGCCGCCAAGGCCGAGATAGGCCTGCACGGGACTGGCGGGAGCCAGGCGGGACGGTGCCGGTGGCGCGTCGGT
This sequence comes from Rhodopseudomonas sp., assembly GCA_016124795.1. GTDB lineage: Bacteria > Pseudomonadota > Alphaproteobacteria > Rhizobiales > Xanthobacteraceae > Pseudolabrys. The sequence continues at coordinate 28,919 of WGNB01000059.1, forward strand.
CATGATTTCGGTTTGGGCCGGCCGCGCACCAGCTTGACACCGACGTCGCTGAAGGTCGCCGCGATCGGCGCGTGCGGCTTGTGGATGGTCACTGCGATGGAGCGCACGCGCGGGAATGTCTTGAGCACGGCCTCGGCGACGCTGTTGGCGGCGGCTTCGATCAATTTGAATCGCTGGCTACAGAAAGCGTCGCTGGCGCAATTGGCTACCTGATCGTAGGACACGGTATCCTTGACCTTGTCGGAGCGGGCGGCGTCCGACAGGTCGATGTCGAGTTCGAGATCGATGGTGAAGGTCTGGCCGACTTTCGCCTCATGCGCCATTACGCCGTGATAGGCGTGCAGTGACAGGCCCTTGATGAAGATGCTGTCGTTCATTGCGCGGCCCTGATGGCGTCTGCGATCCGCAGCGCCTGGACGGTCTCGGCGACATCGTGCACCCGCACGATCGCCGCGCCGTGGGCGGCCGCGTAAAGGTGGCTGGCGAGCGAGCCGCCGATCCGTTCGGTCGGCGGCGCCGGCGTGACGAAATTGATGAAGCGCTTGCGCGAAGCGCCGACCAGCAGCGGCAGGCCGAAGCGCTTGAAGTCGTCCAGCCGCGCCAGACAGATCAAGCTCTGCTGCGGTGTTTTGCCGAAGCCGATACCGGGATCGAGTACGATCTGGTCGCGGGCGATCCCGGCGCGGTCGGCGATCTCCAGCGTGCGCTCGAAAAAAGCGATGACGTCGGCGACGATGTCGATGGTCTCGTCGGCCGCGTCGCGGTTATGCATCACGATGACAGGTACGCCGCGTTCGGCGACCAGTTTCGCCATATCGGTGTCGTGTTGCAGACCCCAGACGTCGTTGACGATGGCGGCGCCGTGGTCGAGGGCCCATTCGGCGACGCTGGCCTTGATGGTGTCGATCGAGACCGGCAGGCTGCCTGCGGCAACCGCCGGCAACACCGACTTCAGTCGGGCGAGTTCGTCGTCGGCCGACACCGGCTGCTGACCGCCATAGGGCCTGGTCGATTCCGCGCCGATATCGAGAATGTCGGCGCCTTGCTCGGTCATTTCGGCGGCGTGCTTCAGCGCGTTCGATGGGTCGAGAAAGCGGCCGCCGTCGGAAAAAGAATCCGGCGTGACGTTGAGAATGCCCATGACGAGAGGCCGGCCGCATTGCAGCAAATCAGCCAGAATTGCTGGGCTGGTCTTGACGATGCTGGGTTGCGCCTGTGCCATAAGGCTCGATTTGCGCGGGTTGCGGCGGGCTGTCAAGCCATCAACCGCACCCGCGCCGGCCGGCGCAACGCGTTGACCGGCTAGTAGGAAATCATGATCGGCAGCTCCTTGGCGTGCTCGATCCAGCGCTCGACGACTTTCTCGGACGGCAGGAAACGCACCAGTTTGCGCTTCTTGTTGGCCTCGGCCATCGCCTTGGCGAGGTTGGCCGGATTGCGATACTTCAGTTCCTTGACCGTATCGACGCCGGCGTGGTGCAGCAGCTCGGCGTATTCCTTGCTTATGCCTTTGACGCGCATGCGGTCGGCGACATTGGCCCAGCACAGTAATTGCTTTTCACAGAACGCGGTCTTCTCGGCGAGCGTCCGGCGGCCTTTGACGGTGCGCGCGGCTTCCAGCAGACGCTCGGTGGATCGGATCCCCGCCGATTTTAGGGTCTTGGCGATCTCGCCATCGATCCCCTCGATATCGGTGATGGGGTAGGACATACGGGTTCCCTCGACTTCTCTGAATAGGTGATCGTGAAAATGGTGATAGCGGTCGGATCGACCGCTCAGATGAACTGGCTCAAGCCCGGAATCGCGCCGACGATTTCGCCAATGGCGTCGTCGCCGACTTTTTCACGGGCATAGGCGAGCATTTCCTTGGTCACGCCCTGGACCTGGCCCATGCTCAGTCCGGCGCCCATCATCTTGGTGCCGGCGCCCATCAGGCCGCCCATCGCGAATAGGCCGCCACTGCCGTTGGCCTGTTCGGCCGCCAATAGTTCTTGCGCGCCCGGCACTTTATCGATCAACGCCCGAACTTTATCGGCGGGACCTTCCTTGCTCAGGAAGTCGAGAATGATGCCAACGGCCTTTTCGGCGGCGACCTGGTCGACGCCGACATTGGCGACGAGACGCGCAACAAGTTCGTTCATGATCCCCTCACGTCCCGCACTGACGGCGGATTATAAAACATATTGAACGCCGTCAACTGCGAAAACAAGCATGAAGCTTGGTCTTTGTGACGATAGTTGTCGCGGCCGCCATCGTTCAATGGCGATACATTAGGCGGCGACGAATTGATGAGATGTGATCTATGTCACAGTCGGGGGTGCGTGTATCGTCGGAAGAGACTGTAACGGTTCGAAAAAGCCAACCGTATCGTGTCGATGACCTCTACTGCCGGCCGTCGCAGGCAAGTTGCTTTGGTGACGACATTGCTGCGGCGCGAACGTCAGCGGTTGCGCATGTTGCGGCTGCGTGGACGCGGTTGCAGTGCGAACGTAGCGCGCGTGTGCGACGGTCGGTCGATGCGAGCGGGTACGACGACGGTCTTCGGCGATGGACTTCACAGGCGCCATCGCCTTGCGAGCTTGCTTCGTGCGAGGGGCGCTCAGTGAACGGTGACTTGGCGAGCGAGAGACTGGCGAGCAAGAAACTGGCGAGCAGTGGCTTTGCGAGCATGGACTTTGCGAGATTGTCGACGGAGGTTCAGGAATAGTCTTCGGTATTGGCAATGCTCGTGTCGTCCAAATCGTTGGCGGTCGCGCGGCATCGGGGTGCGGTGAAGAGATCGCGTGCCGGGCGCGGATACCGCTAGCACCATACGTAGAATTACGATCAGTATTTTTTCGGGTTGGGGCTGTCCCGCCGCTGTGTTTGCTTAAAAAAACCTAAATTGGCCCGGGAACTTCGTGGCGTCCAACGATTTCGGCGCGGCTTTTGCTTTGCGGATATTGCGGGCATGGGCGCGCAGGTGCAATCGACGCGGGCGTTTGGTTCTCTTGCGCCGGCTTTTAGTTTTGTGTGCGACATAAATGCGGAATGAAGACGATGCGTAACTCGCATATCGTGGTGGTCACCGATAGCGATCAGGGGTTCGCGCTGGTGGCCCGGTTACGGCGCATGAACGTAGCGCGGGTGACGGCGGTGCGCGACCATTCCGAGGCCTTGGCGTTCTGCAAACGCGGCGAAGCCGATGCCTGTCTGGTCGTCGAGAGCGATCCGGTTCCCGATGCCAAGCCGTGCCCGTTTTGTCCGGCGCCCGGGCTCTCCAGCGGCGTTCCGTCGGTGATGATGGTTCCGGCGGTGACGGCGTTCCAGCGCCGAAACGCCCGCCGCGCCGGGTATTATGCGATCGTGGCCGCGAATATCGGTCCGCGGATGCTTTATCGCCGTCTCGCGGCGGCCTTGCAGGGACGCCGTCCGGGCGATCGCCTCAAGCGGCGTTTGTCGCGGCGGGCCGGTTTGCCGGTTTTGACGAAGTTGACGGCGCTCGACAAGCCAACCCTGCATTAAGTGCAAGGCTAAACGGCAATAAGTCGATATGGCGTCGTGGGAAAGAGGCCTTTTCACGCCGCGCGGGCATTGCTAGCGTGGGTGCTTCAATTCAAGGAGCATCCCGGCATGAGTACACTCGACGCGGTCCTGGCCCATATCGATCAGGACATCGACAACAGCGTCGAGCGTCTGTTCGCGTTGCTCCGTATTGCGTCAGTGTCAACCGATCCGGCCTTCTCGGCGCAGTGCCGGGAAGCGGCCGATCATGTGGCGGCCGACCTGACCTCGATTGGTTTTGGGGCCAGCGTGCGCCCGACCGACGGCCACCCGGTGGTGGTGGCCAAGTCGAATGGCAGCACCGACAAGGGCGCGACCGGTCCGCGTGTTCTGTTCTACGGCCACTATGACGTCCAGCCGGTCGATCCGCTCAACCTCTGGAAGACGCCGCCTTTCGAGCCCCGCATCGAGACCCTGCCGGGCGGCCGCAAGATCATCGTCGCGCGCGGCGCCTGCGACGATAAGGGGCAGGCCATGACCTTTATTGAGGCTTGCCGGGCGTTCAAGGCGGTGACCGGATCGCTGCCGCTTTCGATCACCACCATGATCGAGGGCGAGGAGGAGTGCGGTTCGAAGAACCTGTTCGCGTTTGTCCGCGACAATGCCGAGGAGTTCAAGCTCGACCTGGCCCTGGTCTGCGATACCGCGATGTGGGACGCCGAGACTCCGTCGATCACCACCTCGTTGCGTGGGCTGGTGTATGAAGACGTGAAAATCGTCTGTGCCGACCGGGATTTGCATTCCGGCGTTTTCGGCGGTGCGGCCCAGAATCCGATCCGTCTGCTGGCCAAGATCCTGGGCGCGATGTGGGATGACGACGGCCGGGTCACCATTCCCGGTTTCTACGATGGCGTGCCGGAACTGCCGGATGACATCAAGGCTGACCTCAAGGGCCTCGGCCTGACCGAAGAGAAATTTCTCGGGCCGATCGGTCTGAAGCATTCGGCCGGCGAGAAAGGCCGTATGCTGATCGAACAGATCACCACCCGACCGACGGCGGAGCTCAACGGTATCATTGGCGGCTACACCGGCGAGGGCGCCAAGACCGTCATTCCTGGGGAGGCCTCTGCCAAGGTGTCGTTCCGTCTGGTCGGCGATCAAGACCCGCAAAAAATCCGTGACAATTTCCGCGCCTTTGTGCGTGCGCGATTGCCCGCGGATTGCAAAGTCGAGTTCGGCAATTTCGGTCTGGCCGCGGCGCTTCAATTGTCGTTTGACAACCCGGCGCTGAACAAGGCGCGTGAGGTGCTGGGTGACGAGTGGGGCAAGAAGGCGGTGACGGTCGGCGCCGGCGGCTCGATCCCGATCGTTGCCGATTTCAAGACCGTGCTCGGGATGGACTCCTTGCTGGTCGGCTTCGCGCTCGACGACGACCGCGTGCATTCGCCGAACGAGAAGTTCGATCTGACCTGCTACCACAAGGGCATCCGGTCCTGGGCCCGCATTCTGCACGCGCTGTCGCAGAACTAGGGCGCGGCGTCGCTCCACGTTACGAAATGGCCAAGCGGTGTTGTCGCCCTAATGGGCGGCGCGCTGGATATTATGTAGGCACCATTTCGATAATTGTAGACACAGTCTTAGACCAAAGTCGTATGACGCCGTATTGAAATATGGCGGAATTGCGCCTCGGCTCGGCGTCTGCCGCTTCCCGGAGCCAAGCCGTGTTTGGCACGGGCATTGCTTAATTAGGGTCAGGTCAATGGCGACCGCAGCGGTCAATGGCGACCACGGCTGATCGATTGCCGATGAGGCAATCGGCCGACGCTGACAACAATTGATATCGGGGGCGCCAGGCTTGATCGCCCAAGGCACGAATTGGCACGACCGGTTCGGCTTGGGGATTTCCTGATTTCCGATCGAGAACGATTCCGAACGCTATGTCCTGTCCGGCTGATGGCAGGCCGGCGATCGTGTTCTTGTGAGCGAAATCTGGCGCTGTTTGGCTTCGCAAAGAAACAATGAGGAGATGTGATGTCGTATCTAGTGCCTTCAGAATTTGTCACCAAAATGGTGGACGCCGGGGAATCCAAGATTTTCATGTCGACCCGCGACACCGTGATCCGCGCTTATATGGCTGGCGCCATTCTGGCTTTGGCGGCCTGGTTTGCCGTCACCATCAACGTGCAGACCGGTCAGCCGCTCGCCGGCGCCATCCTGTTCCCGGTCGGCTTCTGCATGTTGTACCTCCTGGGCTTCGATCTCCTGACCGGCGTGTTCGTGCTATCGCCCTTGGCATGGCTCGACAAGCGGCCGGGCGTTACGCTCGCCGGGGTTTTGCGTAACTGGGGCCTGGTGTTCGTCGGCAATTTCCTCGGCGCGCTCACCGTCGCCTTCATGATGGCTTTCGTCACCACCTTTGGCTTTACCCAGGCGCCGGACAAGATCGGCACCGTGATCGGCAATGTCGGCGAAGCCCGTACCCTCGGCTATGCCGCGCATGGCGCGGCCGGCATGGTTACGTTGTTCTTCCGCGGCATGCTGTGCAACTGGATGGTGTCGACCGGCGTCGTTGGCGCCATGGTGTCGACCTCGGTCAGCGGCAAGGTGATCGCGATGTGGATGCCGATCATGCTGTTCTTCTACATGGTGTTCGAGCATTCGGTCGTGAACATGTTCCTGTTCCCGGCTGGCCTGATGCTGCACGCCAAGTTCTCGATCCTGGATTACTTCATCTGGAACGAGATCCCGACCGCGCTTGGCAACCTGGCCGGCGGTCTGGCCTTCACTGGCTTGACGCTTTACGCCACCCACGTGCTGACCGCGCCGAAGCGCAAAGTCTCGGCTTGATCTGACAATGATTACGGGGCCTCATTCGATCTCGAATGAGGCCCTTTTTCATTGGGACCGCGAATGCCGGGGAAACTGAGATTATCGGTCGGACAGCATTCCGACAAAGGTCGCAAAGAATCTAATCAGGACTTTCACGGCATCCTCGTTCCGGAAGAGCCGTTGCTGGGCCTGAAGGGTGTTGCCGTTGCTTTGGCTGACGGCATCAGCACCAGCAATGTCAGCCATATTGCCAGTGAATCGGCGGTCAAGGGCTTCCTGACCGACTATTATTGCACTTCGGAATCCTGGTCGGTTCGGACTTCGGTACACCGTGTGCTGGCGGCGACTAATTCCTGGCTCGAAGCGCAGACCCGGCGCAGCCGCTTTGAGTTCGAATACCAGAAAGACAAGGGTTACGTCTGTACCTTCAGCGCCGTGGTGTTCAAATCGACCACCGCGCACATTTTCAGCATTGGCGATACCCGGGTTTATCGGGTCGCCGGTCAAACGCTCGAGCAACTGACCGAGGATCATCGCGTCGTGGTGTCGTCGACGCAGAGTTACCTCAGTCGGGCTTTGGGCATTAATCAATACGTCGAGATCGATTATTTGGCGTTGCCGGTGGTGGCCGGCGACATCTTCGTGCTGGCGACCGACGGCGTTTACGAACACGTCGAACCGCGCGCGGTCGTCAAAGCGATCGGCGAGGCTTCTGACGATCTCGACAACGCGGCGGTCGCGCTGGTGCGGCAGGCTTACGATCAGGGCAGCACCGACAACCTGACGATCCAGATTGTGCGTGTCGACGAATTGCCCGACGGCGAAGCGAGTGAGGTGTTCGGTCAGGCTCTTGCCTTGCCGTTGCCGCCGCTACCGGAGGCGAGGGACGTTTTCGACGGCTACCGGATTGTCCGCGAGGTCCATGCCAGCAGCCGCAGCCACATCTACCTGGCGACCGATTTGACCAACGACGCGCTGGTCATTCTGAAACTGCCGTCGATCGACCTGCGAAACGATCCCGATTATCTCAAGCGGTTCATGATGGAGGAATGGGTCGCGCGCCGCATCAATAGCCCCCATGTCCTCAAGCCGTGCACGTTGACCCGTAAGCGCAATTTTCTTTACGTCGTGATGGAATATGTCGAAGGCCAGACCCTGACGCAGTGGATGATCGACAATCCCGCGCCGGACATCGAGGTGGTGCGCGGGCTTGTCGAGCAGATCGCGGCCGGTCTTGGCGCCTTCCATCGTATGGAAATGCTGCATCAGGATCTTCGGCCGCATAACATCATGATCGACAAGGCCGGGACGGTGAAGATTATCGATTTCGGGTCGACCAAGGTGGCCGGGGTGATCGAAGCGGTGCCGGGCGAGGATGGCCGCGAGATGTTGGGCACGCTGCAATATACCGCGCCTGAATATATGTTGGGCGAGGGCGGCACGCCGCGTTCGGACCTGTTTTCATTGGGCGTGATAACCTACCAGATGTTGACCGGCCGCCTGCCCTATGGCGTCAGCCATGCCACCGCGCGGACGAAATCCCAGTTCCGCAAGCTCAAATATGTCCCCGCGCCCGACGATAACCGGGCCATCCCAGTCTGGGTCGATGGCGCGATCCGACGTGCGGTACAGCCGGATCCGAACAAGCGCTATGAAGTGTTGTCGGAGTTTCTGTTCGATCTGCGCCATCCGAACCCGAAATATCTCGATACCGCATCGGCCCCGCTGCTGGAACGCAATCCGCTGCTGTTCTGGCAGGGCCTCTCGTTTCTGCTGACCGTCGCCGTTCTTGTGCTGTTGGCGCGGCTGTATGGCGGCTCCTGAGTCGTTCTCTCGCCATTGCCCGCGGCATGACGTCGTGCATCGCGCAGTCATGAAACCGTAGTGAAAGGGCGGCAAGGTGCGTCGTTTGGGAGAGAATCATGACCGACGCGCCAAAATCCAATGCCAAGCCTGTCCCTGATGCCGATTTCGACAGCGACCATTGGCTTGCGGCCGAACTCGCCGATACGCTCGACGAGGACTACGAACTGGAATTGTCCGAGCCGGCGCTCACGGAAGAGTTGCGCAAAATCTACAAGACGACCCATCCGGATACGATCGAGCGTCGTCAGTATTTTCACCACCTGCTTCGGCTACAGGCCGAGCTGATCAAGTTGCAGGATTGGGTGGTCTATAGCGGCGCCAAGATCGTCGTGGTTTTTGAGGGGCGCGATTCCGCCGGCAAGGGTGGCGCCATCAAGCGGATCGCGCAGCGGCTCAATCCCCGCGTCTGCCGGGTTGTGGCGCTGCCGGCGCCGAACGACCGCGAAAAGACCCAGTGGTATTTCCAGCGCTATGTACCGCATCTGCCGGCCGCGGGCGAAATCGTGTTGTTCGACCGGTCCTGGTACAATCGCGCCGGCGTCGAGCGTGTCATGGGTTTCGCCGATGGCAACCAGGTCGAGCAATTCTTCAAGGACGTACCGGACTTCGAGAAGATGCTTGTTCGTTCCGGGATCACGGTGGTCAAGTACTGGTTTTCGATCACCGACGAAGAGCAGCAGATGCGCTTCCTGATGCGGATTCACGATCCGCTGAAACAGTGGAAGCTCAGTCCGATGGACCTGCAATCGCGCATCCGTTGGGAAGACTACACCAAGGCGAAGGAGGAAATGTTCGCGCGCACCAATATCCCGGAAGCGCCATGGTATATCGTTGAAGGCAACGACAAAAAGCGCGCGCGGCTCAACTGCATCGATCACCTTTTGCAATTGATCCCGTATGCGCCGGTGCCGCACAAGGAAATTGCACTGCCCGAGCGGGTTTTTGACCCGAATTACGAGCGCAAGACATTGCCGCCGGAACTGTACGTGCCGGGAAAATATTGACGGCAGATGACGGGAACGGCCGGCCGGTTATTTCTTAAGCCGGTAGCCGGTCTTGAAAATCCACCAGACCGCGACCAGGCAGAGCGCCAGGAACACCAATGTCATCGACAAACTGACCAGCGGGCTGACGTCGGAGACTTCGAAGAAGCTCCAACGGAAGCCGCTGATCAGATAGACGACCGGATTGAACAAGGCGACCTTCTGCCAGAATGGCGGGAGCACATGGGTCGAGTAGAAGGTGCCGCCCAGGAAGGTCAGCGGTGTGATGATCAGAAGCGGGATGATCTGCAACTGTTCGAAGCCATCGGCCCAGATGCCGATGATGAAGCCGAACAGGCTGAAGGTGATCGCGGTCAGCACCAGAAAAGCCAGCATCCAGAGCGGATGCGCGATATACATCGGCACGAATAGCCACGATGTTGCGAGAATGATCAGTCCGAGCACGATCGATTTAGTGGCTGCCGCGCCGACGTAGCCACAGGCGATTTCGAACGACGACACCGGCGCCGACAGGATCTCATAAATCGTGCCGGTGAAGCGCGGAAAGTAGATGCCGAAAGACGCATTCATCGTGCTCTGCGTCAGCAGCATCAGCATGATCAGGCCGGGCACAATAAAGGCGCCGTAGGAAATGCCCTCGATCTGCGTGATGCGCGAACCGATCGCCGCGCCGAACACGACGAAATACAGCGAGGTTGAGATCACCGGCGAGACAATGCTCTGCCAGATGGTGCGGGCGGTACGGGCCAGTTCGAACCGGTAGATCGCCCAGATTGCATAGGAGTTCATGCCGCGGCTCCCGACCGGTCGCTGACCAGTCCAATGAAAATATCCTCCAGCGACGACTGGGTGGTGCGCAGATCGCGGAAACGGATGCCGAGGCGATTGAGGTCGCTCAGCAGCGCGGTGACGCCGGTACGTTCGCCTTGCGTATCGTAGGTGAACACCAACTCCTTGCCGCCTTCGGTCAGGGTGAGGTGGTGGGCCGACAATTCGGCTGGTATTGCTTCGAGCGGCTTCTGCAATTGCAACATCAGTTGCTTCTTGCCGAGTTTGTGCATCAGCTCGGTCTTGCCCTCGACCAGAATAATCTCGCCCTTGCTGATGACGCCGATACGGTCGGCCATGTCCTCGGCTTCTTCGATGTAATGCGTGGTCAGGATGATGGTCACGCCCGCAGCGCGCAATGTGCGGACCACCTGCCACATGTCCTTGCGCAGTTCGACGTCGACGCCGGCGGTCGGTTCGTCGAGGAACAGCACCTGCGGCTCGTGCGACAGCGCCTTGGCGATCATCACCCGGCGCTTCATGCCGCCCGACAAGGTCATGATCTTGTTATCTTTCTTGTCCCACAGCGACAGATCTCTGAGGATCTTCTCGATCAGCGCCGGGTTGGGCGGCTTGCCAAACAGGCCGCGGCTGAAGCTGACCGTGTTCCAGACGCTCTCGAAGGCGTCGGTGGTCAGCTCCTGCGGCACCAGGCCGATCAGCGAACGGGCGGCACGATAATCCTTGGCGATGTCATGGCCGCCGACGGTCACCGACCCGGTGGAGGCCGTGACGATGCCGCAGACGATACCGATCAGCGTGGTCTTACCGGCGCCGTTTGGGCCGAGCAGGGCGAAAATCTCGCCGCGCTCGATGTCGAGGTTGATGGTCTTGAGGGCCTGGAAACCGGACGCATAGGTCTTCGACAGGCCGTTGATCGAAATAATAGATGGCATGATTGGGTCGCGCGGCAGGGACAGGAATGGGACCCGCATATAGGAGCCCATCGCCGGGCGCGCCAGACCCGCGCGGCGGTTTTCTCAAACCGTCGTTCGGGGGCGATTTTACGGGAGATTGGCCAGCGAATTGAGATCGCTTAGCACTTTCCGTGGCGCAAAATCGAGATATTCGTCCGGCATCTTGCTTCGATTTACCCACAGGCCGCTGAACCCGACCGAGACCGCCGCCATGACATCCCAGCGATTCGACGAGACGAAGGTGACGTCGGCAGGTTTGCATCGGTAGTGGTCGGTGACCAGCCCATAGACTTCCGGGCGCGGCTTGAACATCTTCAACACGTCGACGGACAGTACGCCATCGAGATCGTCGCCGAGCCCGGCATTGTCGACCGCGCCTTTGAGCATATCGGGCGAGCCGTTCGACAGAATGCCGGTCTTGTGGCCGGCGGCTTTCAGGGCACGCAACGCAACGCGGGCGTCTGGAAAGGCGTCGAGTTTGAAATAGGCGTTGAGCAGATCGTCGCGCAATGATTTCGGCACCGACGGCACTCGCGCCATTGCGTAGTCGAGCGCGCGTCCGGTGAGTGTCCAGAAGCTCTCGTAATGTCCGGCCATCGTCAGCGTCCAGGAATATTCCAGTTGCTTGGTGCGCCAGATCTCCGACATGCGGTCGCCTTCGGGGCCGACCTTGTCGCGAAACCGGGCCATGGCGGCGTGGACATCGAACAGGGTGCCATAGGCGTCGAAGACGAAAATGGAGGCTGACGTGGATGGCATGGTTTTCTCCCGACCGGGGCGCTTTCGAATTAAAGCGAAATTTGGGTCTGTGAAATCGTGTTGTGATTTATCGATCCGGTTCAGGATCGCAGGCTTGCCTGCAAAGCACAGGCATCGCGGCAAAGGAAGCCGGCGACAATCACAATTAGGTGTTGCGATCTGTAGCGCGCCGTCAGGCAGCGGCGTTCTGCCCGGAATCGCGTTTGTCAGCCCGGCCCCTGGAGGCGCTGCGTGTCGTCGGCGCGCCAGTCTCGTGTTTCAAGGCATCAGACTCGCGGGAGGCGGTTTCGGTTCGGCTGCGCCCGAGATGCTTGGCCCGGTAGAGGGCAATATCGGCAAGCTGGATCAATTCGCCGAAGATTTCTTCTGAATGGGGTGTGATGCTGGCGACGCCGATGCTCAATGCGCCGGCGGCGATGTTTTTCTCTTCGATCTGGGCCGCGAAGGCCTGGCGGATGTTGTCCGCGACCCGGAGGGCGCCGGCAATATCGGTGCCGGGCAGCAGCACGGCAAATTCGTCGCCGCCATAACGCGCCCCGATATCGCCGCCACGGCCGATGCCGCCGGCGATGGCGTGGCCGACCGCGCGCAGCAGACGGTCGCCGGCCTGATGGCCATGGACGTCGTTATAGGTTTTGAATTTATCGACGTCGATCATCATCATCGCCAGTGTTGTCTGTTCGCGCTGGCTGCGTTGCCATTCGCGTCCGATGGCGTCCTTGAAGCTGCGCCGGTTGGCGAGACCGGTCAGGCTGTCGGTGGCAGCGAGAACGGCGAGTTTGGATTCGGCGTCCTTGCGCCGGCCGAGTTCACGCACGAGATGAATCGCGAGAAGGATCGTCAATAAGCATAACGTCAGAATCATCGCGCCGACGCTGAGCGCGAACTTGCGCCATTCCGCGTAAATATCGTGGGCGGATTGGCCGACGCTAATAACCAGTGGAAAGTCGCCGACTTGGCGGAAGGAAACGAGCCGGCGCACATCATCGACTGAAGACGTGATCGTGAAATGCCCCTGCGGTTCGGTCTTCAGGCGTTCAAGGAGCACGCTTCGCCGCAAATTGAGATCGGGCTTTTGCCGTTGCAGCGGCCAGCGCGACAAGATAACTCCATCGGAGCGCAGTAGCGTGATCGTGCCGCTGGGGCCGAGGACGACATGTCTGAAGAGTCGTTCGAAATAGGCCTGGCGCAGACTGGCGACCGCGACTCCGGCAAACGAACCGTCGACGTTGGACAGCCGACGGCTCAAGCCGATGAAACGCATTCCGGAAAGGCGGGAAATCGCCGGCTGGCTGATAAAAAGCCCGGTGGCGGTGTCGGGCTTTTGGGCGATGAAATAGTCGCGGTCCGACAGATTGGCGGCCGCCGGTTTGAGTGACTTCGAATCGTAACGGATGTGGCCCGTCTCGTCGACCACGACAATCTTGCCGAGATTATGCGCGGTCGCTGAGCGATCGAACAGAAGCAGTTGACGCAGGTCCGGGCTGAGGTCGTTGATATCCGGCCGATCGATATTGTCGGCGACAGCCTGGAGCGACAGATCGACGGTTTCGATATTGCGTTCGATCTCCGAGCTGAGCGCCGAAGTCAGGCTGTTGGCGACGTCGGCGGCATGCTGCCAGGCGGCTTCGTGCGCCTTGTACAGCACGTAGCTACAGACGGCGCAAAAGCCTAGGACGACCGCGAACATCGGCACAAGAAGCCGTCTGACCGGCCGCTCTGTCGTTTCGGTAATATGCGGTTCTGTTGTGCCAAGCCGCCACATGACGTTCCCTCGTCGGTGTCATCATGATCGGCGGCGCAATGATGCGAAGTTAATACCAGCATCGGTTTGCAATTCTGGTTCACAAGCAGTGAAGCATTACAGCCGTATTATGGCGTTCCAGCCGCGTTACAGCTTTGGCGTGCGGGTGGAAGCCGAGAGCTGGTACTTCAATAAGCATGCGCGGAACCGCAATGTATTAGGGTTCCGTCCGACGAACGTTAATCGCTTGTTCCGCGGCAGCGATGCCGCTGCGATAGGCGCCGTGAGCCGTCGAGAAATCGTGACGCGAACAGGCCTCGCCGGCGAAAAACAAGCGTTGGTCGACGGGGGCCGCCAGCACCGCACGTTGTTCGGCGGCCCCGGGAACCGCGTAAGAGTAGGAACCGCGTGCGTAGGGGTCGGCGGCCCAGAGATGACTGCGCAACGGTTTGATGCGGGCGGCGAACCCGCCGCCGAGTTGGCCGGTGAGTTCGGTCTTGGCGAAGTCAAAGAATGCTTCTTCGCCGCCGGTCTCCAGTTCATGCGCCAATGACCCGCCGAAATAGGCTTCGATCATTGGTCTTCCGAATGGTCGAAAATGATAATTGGCGGTGGCGGCGCGGTCGGTGCGGCCGAACAGACGGCTTTCAGGTTCGAATTCTTCGGCGCCGTCGAGTGTCATGAACAGCTTGTCGGCGAGACCAAGCGGCAGGCCGAGGGCCGCTTCGGTTTTGTCCGGCAAAGCCGGGAAGAACAGTCGCTCCAGTCCGGCCAGTATCGTGCTGGGCAGGGTTACGATGACGTGGTTGCAGGCGATGACACCGCGCTTTGTTTCGATGCGGATCCGCTTGCCGCTGTGATCGATGCGTTGGACCGGGCAATCGAGGGCCGCGGGCAAGCCATCGCCATGCCGCGCGATCATGGCGCCATAGCCGCTGGTAAGGCGCCAGTTGATTTCGGTGTCGCGATAACGGTCGAAGTCGATGGTGGACATGCGGGCCCATTCGGCGCCGGCGATGTAAGTCGCCGCTGCGTTAAGCAAGCCGTTCCATCGGTCGCCAGGTGTCAGCAGGTCGGAGGCCGGACGGTCTTGGCCATGCGCGAGATCGGCAGCCGCGGCCGGGCCGACCCGCTCGAAGAAGTTCATCAGCGCTGTCTGGAAGTCTTTCTGTTCGGCGAGCGGAAAGACGTCGGTCATCGACGGCCGGGTCCAGGGCGGCGGCGCAGTATCGAAGGTTGCGCCTTGTACGCGTGCGATATCGACCCAGGGGTTGTCGTCGGCCGAATGCAGCCAGCCGCAGCCGAGGTCGAGCGCGAAGCCGGAAGCGTCGTTGACGGTCCAGGCGCGGCCGCCGAGCCGACCGCGAGCCTCGACGATCAGGCATTCGATACCGGCTTGCTGGAGGCGGCGGGCTGCGGCAATGCCGGCTGCGCCGCCGCCGATGATGACGATGTCGGTGTCGCCTGCCGTCATGGATCGATCACGGTTTTGGAACGGTCAGAAGATTGGGCGTCGGGCCGCCACGCAGGTCGTAGACTCGAGCATAGATCACGCCTTCGCGTTCGATGTTGACAAGGATTGGGGCGGTCAGGTGTCGGCAATAGAAAGTACCGAGCACCATGGCGAAGTCGGCCTGTTTCTTGTCGAAGGTGGTTTCGAACTCCGGGCCCAGTTGCTGTTGTGCGGTCGCTTGTGGCCCGCAAATCGCCACCACCCAGCGTCGGCCTTTGGGCGGCTGCGCCGCGCCGCTCGCCAGCCGCGTCCGTAATTCATCGGCCGCTTGTTTGAAGGACAGTCCCCAATAGTCGATCATATAGCCATGCTGCGCCTGACGGACGCCACCGGCCATGGCGTTGAACGAGGTGTATTCGTAGGGGTGCAGCTTGACCATGTCATAGACCGGCAGACTGATGCCGGCAGCCAGTATCGCACAGAGTGCGGCCATCGCCGCCTTTCCATGCGGCCGGGCACGATCGAACAGCCAGGCGAAGGCAAGGCCGCCGGCTATCGCTAATGGAGGCACCACGAAAATAAAATGGCGCAGGCCGTTATAGAACGCGGGATGCATCGCGCTCGCGGTGGCGATCGGCAGCACGACCGCCAGCGCCAAGGCTAGCAGGCCGGCGCGGCGCGGCGCGGCGACTTTTGTGCGCGTGGCGAGAATGAACGCGCCGATGACGCCGATCAGGCCGAAGGCCAGCAGGATGAGAGGTAGCTTGAGGGCGAACAGATGTACCAGGTATGAGGCCGGCATGTTTGGCACTGAGATCAGCCGGCCTTCGTAAAGCTCTTTCCACGGCTTTTCGAAAAACGTGTCGAAATATTCTGCCGCGTAGATTGGATTTAACGGCTTGATGATCGACCAGGGCCAAAGCAGGCCCATAATGACATAGCCGAGTACCAAAGCCGGCAGGACGGTCCAGAGGAACCGCCCGAAGCGGCGCAAGGCCGTGCCGGCATCGAATGCGCGGGTATCGGCCACCATCATCAGCGCCACGGCGGCCACGCCATAGGGTCCGGCGATGCCGGCCAGGATGCGCTGACCGAAGGCAAGGCCAAGCCCGATGCCGAACAGCACAACAGCGCGTACGCCCGGTCTGGGATATTGCTCGATCACCGCCACGATGCCGTAGAGCAGCACTGCCATCGCCGTGGCGAAGGGCGCGTCCTTGGCGTTCATGAACATGTGGCCGACATAAAGCGGGCAGGCCGCCAGCAGGATCAGCGCGGCGGCGCCTGCAATCGGTCCGCCGAGTCGGCGGCCGAGCCGCCAGACGACGGCCAGTCCGATTAGGCCAACTACCGCGCCGACAAGGCGGCGCGTTTCGAACAGCCCGAACGGCAATATCTTGTCGGCGAGACCGGCGGCCATGTCGAAGCCACCGCCATACTTGTAGAGGTTGACGAAGTTCAGCGCGCGCGTGTCGGTGAAGCCCGACGCATAATACTGGAGCAGCAGGGCGCCATATTGCGAATGGGTGACGTCGTCCCATCCGAGGCCGTAGTCGCGGAAGGTCAAGGCGGCAACGATCGTCATCGCCGCCAGAACCGCGATGGCCACGCGGTCGGCCAGGTGAATTACCGGCCGCGTGGCCATTCTGCGATCCTTGAGTTTACTTGGTCGCCGCGGCGAACAGGTGTTCGACGTATTCCCAGTTCACCAGGTGATCGAGGAAGGCCTTGAGATAATCGGGCCGGCGGTTGCGGTAGTCGATGTAGTAGGAGTGTTCCCAGACATCGCAGCCGAGGATCGGCGTGCCGCCATGGACTAGCGGGTTTTCACCGTTTGGTGTCTTGGTCACGGCCAGCTTGCCGCCGGTGACGGTCAGCCAGGCCCAGCCGGAACCGAATTGGGTGGCGCCGGCGGTGGCGAAGTCGGCCTTCATCTTCTCGACACCGCCGAGGTCCGAATCGATCGCAGCCTTGAGCTTGCCCGGGATCTTGTCGCCGCCGCCGTTCGGCTTCATCCACTGCCAGAAGTGCAGGTGGTTGTAGTGCTGACCGGCATTGTTGAACAGGCCGGCGTTCTTGCCGAACGAGCCCTGTACGATCTCTTCGAGCGACTTGCCTTCGAGACCTGAGCCTTCCAACAGCTTGTTGCCGTTGTCGACATAGGCCTTGTGGTGCTTGTCGTGATGGTATTCCAGTGTTTCGCGCGACATATAGGGCGCCAGCGCGTCGTAGGAATAGGGCAGCTCGGGCAGCTTGAATGACATCGGTTCCTCCTAGATCCACAAACGAATGACTCTCGGAATGTCGCCGGCCTGTGAATGAAAACCGGCGGCTCCGCTGCAAGTTCCTCGGCTACGTTAATTAGGCGCAGACGGCGGCTGGGGCAACGCCTGCCGGCCGAAAGTCGGGTAAATCGCTGTTTTCGCCAGTCGGTTGCGTCGGTTTGGTCAAAACCTTGCTGAATCGGCGTTATTCGGCGGCAGAATTAGCGTTAATTATGTTTGAAGGCATTATTTGGTATTTTAACATTAACGGTTGCTGCAAAGCTGAGGAAAAGTAAAAGTTTCTGTTTGGGAGAGTGATTTAGCGGGTAGATGCGCACCTGGTTCGAGCTTGGCCCAAGATGTGGTTCCAGGATCGACGTAAAGCGAGGTGCGTAATGCAAAGGATCGAAACGAACATGTCGATTCTATTATTCGGAGCCGGTGGGCTGGCCTTTTTGGCCGGGGTCGGGATGATAGCCTATGGCGTGCCGATTAACGAGTTCAGTTTCGGCAATACGCTCATAACCTCCGGTACAATTGCTATTATGGGCGGCCTGTTGGTCGTGGGTCTGGGCGCGGTGGTCACCTATCTGCGACGGGTCCTGGATGCTTTGGCCAACGCCCAGCCGACGCAAAATGGCGCCGCGTTCAAATCCTACGAACAGGCCGCGCCCGCGCAGGCCGCCGGGTCGCCCCGCGTGCCGTTTCCGACGAAGTCTAAATCCGAGGCCAAATCCAGCGCTCGGGCCGAAGCGCGTTATGAGCCGGATCAGCACGGCCGCGAACCGGTCGGATTCGAGCCTATGCCGGCGTCGTTCGGGACGTCGTTTAACGATCCGAACCGGGACTATTACGCGCCGTCGCTGCCCAATCCGGACGAGCCGCCGGTCACCGTTGACGAGGACGTGTCGCTGTCGCCCCGTCACCCGACGGTGCCGACCCAGGAATTCGGCGATACCCGCTTGTCGCCACCGCCGGGCCTGGCTTTCAGCATCGATCCGACAGAGCTGGACGAATTGCGCGATCAACGCCCCAAACGCGACAACAATCGGCGCGCGCCGTTGCCGCGCAGTGCGCCGGTCGGCCGTTCGCTGCCGCCCGAAGCCCCCGCGCTGCCCGAGCGGCCGGGCCCGAGCGATTGGTCGCCGCCGGTCGAACGCTCGTTGCCGCCGCAACGCGCCGCGCAGCCGAGCCCGGCCACGCCATCATTGCCGCAGGCGCGTCCGGCGCCGGGGCCTTTTTTCGATCAGAAATGGCCACCCGAGCCGACCGTTGCCGAGCCGTCATCGACGACGCCGCAGTGGGACAGTAGCCCGCCTCCGGTCGACGAGCCACCGGAGCCGGTCTTTGACCATCAGCCGGAGGACGCCAGGCCGGACGACGAGCCGCGCTCAGTCGCGATCCTCAAATCCGGCGTTGTCGATGGTATGGGCTATACGCTTTATGTTGACGGTTCGATCGAAGCCGAATTGCCGCAAGGCACGCTGCGCTTCGCCTCGATTACCGATCTGCGTCAGCACCTCGAGAAGACGTCATAACCGACGCGGGACCTCGGTTTCGGCGTCCAACCCGATCTGTCGGGTGTGGCGCCGTGGCTGACAGCGGCTGGATGTTCAGCAATACCTCCATGTATTCAATAACATCACAGCATAGTGCATAGTCTAGTGGCGGTTTCCTCAAGCATCGACTTGCGGTATGTGATGGCCGATAGTAATATTCAAATATAAGGTTCGAAACTGATGGCTTGCGGCTCAGGGCTTGCTCGTCGCAGTGATTGCTGACGATCCGTTTTAGACCGCAGGGATATTCCGATGAGCGACAGCACAGCGAGCGGTAATTTCATCGAATTAACGGCGGAAATCGTGTCCGCCTACGTGAGCAATAATACTGTTGCGGCGGGCGAGATCCCCGGCCTTATCAATCAGGTCTACGCCGCGTTAAGCCGCGTTTCCGGCAAGCCTGGCGACGCGCCGGCCGAACCTTTGAAGCCGGCGGTGTCGGTCAAGAAGTCGATCACCCCGGAGCACATTGTGTGTCTGGAAGACGGCAAGAAGTTCAAATCGCTAAAGCGCCATCTGCGCACGCAGTACAACATGACACCCGAGCAATATCGGGAAAAGTGGGGTCTTGGCGCTGATTATCCGATGGTGGCGCCGAATTATGCCGCGGCGCGCTCGGAACTGGCCAAACAGATGGGTTTGGGGCAGCAGCGCCGCCGCCGCGCCAAATAGGCGGTTGCTAATCGGTCTTTCCGTCAACCCGCCGGTCTGCGCTTTGTCGCGGACTGTTTGGGCGGCTCCGACGATGGCTGGTTACCCTCAAGATGGGCCCTGTCCGGCTGTTGCCAAACCACCACCGGGGCCGCTCGGCTGATAAGATCAAGGAAAAAAATCCTTTAAAGGCATTGCGTGATCTAGTATAGGCAATAAGTCCTATATGGAGCGATCATGTCAATGAATAAATTCAAAACCTCTAGCGAACGGCCGGTTGAACTCCGAGGCGGGCGCCGAACTGTCGCCGTTAAGCCGCAGCGGTCCGAAGTTGTGACGTCCGGCAAGACGGTAGAATCCGGACACAACGGCAAATTGCGGCCGGACGATGCGGCCCCCGAGATCAATCGGTTTCGCGCTCAGCATCTAGCCCTCGGTAGTCGCGACGTGGCAACCGATGCCGGTCTTGTTCGGGTCACCGTCGACGAGGCGGAAAGTCCCTTGGTCTGGCTGGCCCGCCGCCGGGGCAGGGATGGACTGCCCATGATTGCGGTGCATCAGCTGCAGGCCGGTGAGCGCCTGCGCGCTGATTTCACGCGCGGGCAACTGATGCAACGTACGACATCGAACTGGTCTAGTCCGACGTCATCGGGCGGGCGTGGTTCGGCCAATAACGGCGCCGCTCATTTCACCGACGTGACGATCGAGGCGCGTCAACGCGTCAATCAGGCGCTCGACGCGGTTGGCCCGGAATTCTCCGGGCTGCTGGTCGACGTCTGTTGCTTTCTCAAGGGCCTTGCGGATCTTGAGCAGGACCGCGGCTGGCCGGCGCGTTCGGCCAAAGTGGTCTTGCAACTCGGGCTCGACCGATTGGCGCGCCACTATGGCTATGCGTCTCAAGCCAAGGGGCCAGTCCACGCGCCGGTCAGGACCTGGCTCGTCGAAGGCGCTGGCTTTGTCGTGAGTTAGCGTTCGGTTTTAGCCGGCTTTCGGCCGTTCGATTTTATCGCGTTCGGTTTCGCCTTGTGCGATTGGCGCTTGACGGCGGGCGGCTTGGCCGCCTGTCCGTTGAGCGCGGAGCGGATGCGTTCGGCATCATCCGGCGTCGCCGGGTTATAGACGATCATCGACAGATCCGGCCGGCCATCGACTGCGAACGATGAGAACTCCAGCATTAGCGGTCCCAGAACCGGGTGCCGCAACCGTTTAACGCCCTCGCCGTGCGCATGAACATCATTGGCGCGCCATAAGGCTTCAAACTCAGGGCTGCTTTTGCAGAGCTCATCGACCAATTGGCTGACTTCCGATACGGCACCGGCGCGCGCCGCATCGGCGCGGAAGGCGCCGACCACGAAACGCGCCACGCTGTTCCAATCATATTGTGCCGCCCGCACGCGCGGGTCGCAGAACACGAGGCGGAGAATGTTACGTTGGCTGGCGGGGAGCTTGTCATAATCGGTCAGCAGGACAGTGGCGGCACGGTTCCAGGCGACGACGTCCCAGGTCGCGGTCTTGATCAACGCGGGGCTGAATTCGAAGGCATCAAGGAGCCGCTGCAAGCGCGGCGTCACGCCTTCGGTGGCTTTGTAGCGAACTTCGGGCGGATGTCCGAGCGCGAGCAGGAACATATGTTCACGTTCGACATCGGTCAGCATCAAACCGCTGGCGATGCGGTTTAATACGTCGGGTGACGGTGCGCCACCGCGACCCTGTTCCAGCCATGTGTACCATGTCGCGCTGATGTTGGAACGCTGGGCGACTTCCTCGCGCCGCAAGCCGGGCGTCCGGCGACGCGCCACCGGGAAGCCGAGCGCGGCCGGGTCGAGCCTGGCCCGGCGTTCTTTCAAGTAGGCGCCGAGGAGGTTGTGTGTCGGAGGCAGCATGGCGATCCTGTTGGTCATTATACCCCGATAAGGTCACTACTTTAATAGCATAGATCGCCGCCTGATATCAGCCGTTCAGCAACAGCGGAGTCTTTTCATGCGCGTATTCGTCACCGGCGCCACCGGCTTCATCGGTTCGGTCATCGTTCAAGAACTCATCAAGGCGGGCCATCGGGTCCTTGGCATGACGAGATCGGATTCGGGTGCGCGAGCCCTGACCGCGGCCGGCGCTGAAGTTCACCGTGGTACGCTCGAAGATCTGGAGAGTATCCGCAGCGGCGCGGCGCAGGCCGACGGCGTAATTCACACCGCCTTCGATCATGACTTTTCGCGGTTTGCCGAAAATTGCGAGAAGGACCGGCGCGTTATCGAAGCGCTAGGTGGCGTGCTCAAAGGTAGCGACCGTCCTTTGGTCATTACCTCCGGGACGGGCGTGGGCATGGCCATGATCGGTCAGCTTGCAACCGAGGATGTCTTCAATACCAGCCATCCGAATCCACGCATCGCGTCTGAAATCGCCGGCGCCGCAATGCTGGCGGAAGGCGTCAACGTGTCGGTGGTAAGGCTGCCGCAGGTACATGACACCCGTAAGCAGGGTTTCGTTACTCTGCTGATCGAGACGGCCCGCGCCAAGCGCGTCTCAGGCTATATTGGCGACGGACTGAACCGCTGGCCTGCCGCGCACGTGCTCGATGTTGCGCGGCTATATCGTCTTGCGCTTGAAAGACGGCAGTCGGGTGCCCGCTATCACGCGGTGGCCGAAGAAGGCTTGCCGGCGCGCACAATCGCGGAGGCGATCGGTCGTGGCTTGCACCTTCCGACCGTTTCGGTTGCGCCCGGGGATGCTGCCGGGCATTTCGGATGGTTTGCGTCCTTCGTTGCGCTGGATATGCCGGCGTCGAGCGCGAAGACCCAGCAAGCGCTGGATTGGCACCCGACCGGGCCGGGTCTCATCGAGGATCTTGACCATATGAATTATGCCGCAGCCTAGAGGCGCGTCGCTCAACCGCTCCGCGCCCGGCAACTGTCCCATTGACGTTGCCGGGTTGCTCGTCTACAGACCGCACCGTCGCGATAGCTGAACGAGCATCGTTACCGTAAGCGTTCACGTCAACCAACGCACCTGCCGGCCTCGCCCGGGTGGGTGCGTTTGCTTGTCTAAAGCCGCACCCCATTGAGCGCAGGTCCTCATTTGGAGTGTGACGACGTGTCTGCGACCTATAATCCCAAGCAATCAATTCGATATGTTCTTGTTCTGACGGGGACGTTGTTCCTGTCCTACCTCGCGATTGGCATGGCACTGCCGTCGGTGTCGGTCTATGTCGTTGGGGGCCTGCATCTGAGCAACGCCTTCGGGGGGCTTGCAGTCGGCATCGCCTTTTTGTCGACAATTGTCACACGCGGCTATGCCGGCATGACAGCCGATCGGCTCGGCGGCAAGGTTTGCTTTCGGCGTGGGCTTATTTTTTATGTCGTTGCCGGATTGATTTGTTTGATCTCGGGGCTGCCGCAATTGCCGTTGGCAGGTGGCTACGCGGTGTTGATCGTGGGACGCCTGCTGCTTGGTCTGGGCGAAAGCCTGGCAATGGTCGGTATGGTCAACTGGGCGATCGGGATCACCGGCCATATTGGATCGGGCAGGGTCATGTCGCTGGTTGGCATGGGCATTTACGGCGCCTTCGCGGTCGGCGGTCCCGTGGGTCTGGCACTCCTCGACAAGGTGGGTTTCGCCGGACTTATGGTGGTCTGTATTGCTTTGCCGCTTCTGGGATTGCTCGTCATTCACTGGCTGCCTGCGGTTGCGCCCATTCCGGGTCAACGTGAATCATTCTGGCGGATTATCGGCCGGATTTGGCGGGCAGGTGCTGCTGTGGGCCTTCAGGGTGTCGGCTTTGCAGCGCTGGGCGCTTTCTTCTCGCTTTATTTCATCAGCCGTGGCTGGCCTAATGCATCGCTCGGGCTAACGTTCTTCGGCGTCGGCTTCGTGCTGGTCCGACTTTTGTGCGGGCATTTGCCGGATCGGATTGGTGGCACACCAGTGGCGATGGTGTCGCTGGCGGTCGAGGCATGTGGCCAGTACTTGTTATGGTTGGCGCCGGGGCCGGTGCCGGCTCTGATCGGCGCGCTGCTGACCGGGCTGGGCTGCTCGATGGTGTTTCCGGCGATGGGCTCGGAGGCCGTCAAACAGGTGCCGCCGCAGCTGCGCGGCACCGCAGTCGGCGGTTTCGTGGCTTTTCAGGATTTGGCTTATGGCGCGACCGGACCGGTAGTCGGCATCCTGGCCGACAAGGCCGGCTATGCGTCGGTCTTCCTGATTGGCGGACTTGCCGCCACCCTCGGGCTGTGGATGGCGATCCGGGCGCATCAACTCGCCCGCAGCACCGCGCCGTGACGCGGGCGTCCAGGTGAGGCTCCCGTCAGCCGGCGGCGTTGGCCGCGAGCGCCGCGCCGGCCTCGGCGCGGACCCGCTCGACCATCGAGCGCAGGCCGTTTGAACGCTGCGGCGTCAGGTTCTCGCGCAGCCCGATCCGATCGAACAGCGCCAGAGCATCGGTCTTGAGGATATTGCCGGCGGTCTGGCCGGAATAAAGCGCGATCAGGATGGCGACCAGCCCCCGCACGATATGGGCATCGCTGTCGCCGCGAAACGTCATTACCGGACCGTCGGCCCCGTTGCGATTAACACGGGTGGTCAACCACACCTGGCTGGCGCAACCTTGAACCTTATTGGCTTCGGTGTGCTCGTCCTCCGGCATCGGCGGCAACGCCCGACCGAGTTCGATGACATAACGGTAACGGTCATCCCATTCGTCGAGAAGGGCGAAGTTCTCAATAATGTCGTCGATCTGGCTCATCGGGAACAAATGCTGCCATCTGGGGACGGCCCTGGTGCCGTCGCGCGAGTCTGTTGCCGGGATATATAGACTCTGATGGCCGGATCGCCAAAAGGCCGCGCGCGACGCTACGTACGCCGGCGCGTCATGCGCCCGATGGCATCGAATGGTTCGGCGCCCTGCTCGTCAGGCCGAAGGTCGTCCGGCGCGGGCTTCCCGGCGGGGTGGCAGCGGCACCGGCCCGTGCCAGATCGGTTCCAGGTCGGCGGGGCGCAAGGTGCCGTTTGTCGTGCGCCGGCCGGTCGAGCCGGTTGTTGAGACGGTGGTGTAGCGCGGCGTCTGGGCGGTTTGCGGGCGGTTGCCCGCGACCTCGGAATGCTCCGCGGTGGCGGTGGTCGGTTGGCTCAGCCGCGCATTGATGAACTGGTAGATCATGCGGGCCCCGGCCTCGGCCTTGAGGCCGATGGCGGATGCAACCTTGCCGCCGGCGGCGCAGGCCTCCGGCTGACGGTCGCAGAACCCGCTCATGTCGCTCACCGCAGCGCTCGCGAGCGTGACCGCTTGCGTCGCGTTGATCTGTGCATCCGGTGACGTCTGCTTTCCGCCGCCGGTCGGCAGCAAGACGCAAACGACGGTCAACCAGAACCCCATTCGCAACAAGAAGAACATGACACTACCCGTTATCCCCGATGGCTTTTGCGCCATCTTGCTTTAAAATCTAACAGACAGGATTGAAGCTGTCGTTGGCAATGAATCGCAGTTTTGGGTCAAACTTGGCGCGAATTTATCGGTGATTTGAGTCCAATTGCATCAATTCGAATTTGAATAAAATTGTAACGATCGCCGGGCATGCGCGTCCCTCGGTGTGAAGATGCGCTGTAAATGCGCATGTCACGGCCATCCCCGGCGTGGGTCGCCAGTATGGTTAGCACAATCCTAACGCATGACTGGGTGGCCCGGCACCAGCAGGCAGAATTTGTTAAGGCCAGGCCGCCGGCCAATCCGGCAATAGAAATTTTACCATGACCGGAAAATGCCGGCGCTATGGCCGGCGAAATGGCCGCACAAGAGCTGCAAACCTCGTCCTGCCGTTTTGCCTTAGCTTTCGCTTAAGCGCGTCTGACTTATGGTTACCGGACGAAAAAGGGGCGCGTCTGGTCAGGGCGTGAGACAAGGTCCGTGAGTTTTCTCTCGCCGGTTTGGAATTATGTCGATGCTCTTGTGCATCCGGCCGCGCAAAGCGATGCGCTGACCGCCGCCCGCCATCGCGCCTTTATCGCGCCGCGCCTGGTTGGCAGCCTCGCCGCGCTGGCCTCATTCCCTGTGTACATTGCTTTCCGCGGCGTGCCGAGCGTGCTTGAGGTCGCCATCTTCGGTTGGCTGGTGACGCCGATACTGATCGCCTATTTCTTGTCGCGTACCGGCCGTTACGAGCGGGCGCACATCCTGTCATCGTTGTCGTTGACAGGTTTGGTCACGGCGGTCGCCTTTTATAATGGTGGCATTGCGTCGTTCGCTGCGATCTGGCTGGTGGTGGTGCCGCTGGAGGCCGCATTGTCGGCGTCGCGACGTGTAGTTGCTTTGGCTTCGATCTTCGTGCTGATCGCTGCTGGCGGGCTGTTGCTGGCCAACGCCCATGAATGGCTGCCGCCGGCTGCCGCGATGCAGGACAATCACGGCGCGCTTGCCGCGCTTGGCATTGTGTCGGCGGCGCTTTACGCGACGGGGCTGGCGCTGAGCGCCGAGCGGCTGGCGCGAACCAGCTTCTGGCTGCTTCATGCCGAGGAGGATCGCTACCATCTGCTGGCGCGCAATATGACCGACGTGATCAGCCGGCACGGCAAGAACGGCGCGGTGATGTTCATTTCGCCAGCGGCCGAGCCATTGTTCGGCGTGCGCGCCGCGGACCTGCACGGGCACGGGCTGTTTGACCGCGTTCATGTCACCGACCGTCCGGCATTTCTGACGGCTTTGGCCGATGCTGCTGACGATAGCGAGGGCCGCTCGGTCGAATTCCGCATCCGTCGCGGCGGCGATGACGAGGCGCAAGCCGGGCACTTCGTCTGGGTCGAAATGCGCTGCCGTCTGCTCGATCACGCCGGCAAACTGGCCGATACCGGCGAGCGTGACGTGGTCGCGGTGATGCGTGACGTCAGCGAACGGAAGATCCACGAAGAGGCGATCGAACTGGCGCGGCTGGAGCGCGAGCGCGCCGACGAATCCAAGACCCGTTTCCTGGCGACCATGAGCCATGAGCTCCGGACCCCGCTGAATGCGATTATCGGCTTTTCTGAAATGCTGACCAATGATGAGTTGGCATTGCCACCGGCTCGGAAGCTCGAATACGCCAAGCTGATCAACGAATCCGGGCATCACCTGCTGTCGGTGGTCAACGGGATTCTCGATATGTCGAAGATGGAAACTGGCAATTTCCAGATCACGCCGGAACCCTTCGCGCCCGGTCAGGCGATCATGAGTTGCTGCGATCTGCTGGCGCTCAAGGCGCGCGATGCCGGCGTTGAGATCAAGACGCGGATTGCCGTTGGCTTGCCCGAGACGATTGGGGATCGCCGTGCGTTCAACCAGATCATGATCAATCTGATTTCGAACGCCATCAAGTTCACGCCGCGCGGCGGGCGGGTGACGATCGGCGCGCTATGTGACGGCCCCAAATTGTCGGTTTCTGTCGAGGACACCGGTGTCGGCATCGGTATGGACGATCTGCCGCGGGTGGGTGAGGCGTTCTTCCAGGCGCGCGCCTCGTATGATCGCCGACACGATGGCTCCGGTCTCGGTTTGTCGATCGTCAAGGGGCTCGTGAAACTGCACCACGGCGATATCGATATTCGCAGCCGTTTGGGTGAGGGTACTCGCGTGACGGTTCGCCTGCCGCTCGATTGCGAAGCCGGCAGGACCGTGGCAGATCCGATCAAACTTGTGACTGAGCGAGCCGGCGAATTGGCCGCCGCGGCGAATGTATTGGTGAAGAAAAGTGCCTAAGCGGACCAAACGAGCGGCGGCCTTGGCGTTGGAAAGCCGGGGCAACGGGCTGGGGGCGGTCATAACGCGCAATCCCCGCGAATTCGTCGGCATCGTGATGGCGACGGGCGCGGTTGCGGCGGTTTTCGTCAACGCCCTTTTCATGCAGCATGGTCCGCATCCGGCGCCGATTTTCGCAACCAGGCCCTTGTTGGCGGCGGCTGCGGTGGCGCCGGTGCGATTGCCGCCGCCGCGCATCGCTTCGGCACCGAGCCAGCCGGCCAGCGCACCGGTCAACCAGCCGCTGCCATTGACGCCACCGCCGACGACGATGGCCGGCGCGATGCAGTTGACCGCCAATATCCAGCGCGAGCTGACCCGGCTTGGCTATTACGATGGCGTCGCCGACGGCATCTGGGGCGCCAAGACCGATGCTGGCGTGCGCGATTTTCTCGCTTACAGCCATGCGGCCGTTCGTCCGGAGGCAAGCGAAAGCCTGTTGCGGGCGCTAGCCGCTGCGCCGGCAAAAATCCCGACGAAGGCCGCACCAAGCCCTGCAGTTGCGGCACCTGCGCCGCGTAACGATCCAATCGCCGCCTTGATCGCTCCGTCGCAGCGTGTGCTGGCGATCCAGCGGGCGCTTACCGATTATGGCTACGGTCAGATCAAGCCGACTGGAACCTTTGATGCCGACACCCGCACTGCGATTGAGAAGTTCGAACGCGATCATCATCTGCCGGTAACGGGGCAGATCTCGGATCGATTTGTTCGTGAATTGGCCGGTATGACCGGGCGTCCGCTCGAATAATCGCGACAGCCGACCAACAGTGGGCGTGGCGGCTTGTCGCCGCTTCGTGGTATCGAGTGTCATGCGATTGAAATCGGGAATCTGGGTGGCGGCCTATGTGCGCCGTTGCCATATCGAAGGCGCTTTCGCGGTCGTGCGCCGACGCGGTGCAGAGGAAGCCGGCACCATTTTTATCAAAGTCGATCGGCTCGACGGCACCGGGATGCTTTACGGTCCGGCGCCGCAGACGGCGTTTGACGAGGAACAGCCGGCCGACCGGCTTTTTACCGTTGTGCTGGGGCGCGACGGCCCGGTGGCCGTCGTCGATATCGAAGCAAGGCTGCAACGTGAAATTCGGTTTGATCCGGATATCTGGATTGTCGAGTCCGAGGACCGACAGGGCCGGCATTTTCTCGACACCTTGGTTGGCTGAAATATTCAGCCGGCCGACTTGACCCGTTTCTGACGGCGCGTTGACGAGCCTGCGCGGTGCCGCCGTGGCGTTGTCGCCTTGCCGCGGCTATCGCTGCGATCCGCGTCGTCATAGACCGGCTCATATTCGGGACGACGCGGGGCCGGATGAGTCGTTGTTTTGGACTTGCCAGCCTGTTGCCAGATGGCCAGCATCTGGTGGGCGGCTTCGGGCGTTATCTCGTTAAAGAGCTCGGCCAGTTCATAGACCCGTTGCACCGATTGGCCGATCACCGGGTTAAGGAATAGCAATATCCGCTGCAGCACGGCCGCCTGCATCGTGAGCGCCTTGGCTGCGACCACGATCGGCTCGCCAAAGGGATCGCGCGCGATCCGCGCGGCGACGTCGTGATTGACGCCGAGTGCGCCGGTAAGCCTGTCGGCAAAATCTCCGACACGGCGTTGCAAGGCGGCGTTCTCGAGTTGCGTGATGGTTTCGACCGATGCCGGTGCGGCCCGTTGTGTTGCGCCGTTGGCGATGGCGTCAAGGCTCAGCAGAATGAGGCGGCGTTCTTCCGGCCTGGCGAAGAAGAACAAATCGACCAAATCGTCGGTTTGGACCGGCGCTTCACCTTCGACCGGGGATCGGTCGTCATGTACGTCGCTGTCGGGCGATAACCATTGGTGCGGAACGATTTCGTCGCTTGCATGAAGAGCCTGATCGTTTGTCGGCGCGCCGGTGTCTGCCAAGGTTTCAGGCACAACAACGTGAATGTCGCCACTATCGGCAAAGATTGCCTCACCGAGCGGAGCCTCGCATTTGGCGGCTTGTTCGCGTGCGAAAGCATCGTCAGTCCAGCCGCCGCGGGTTGCCGTGTTACCGGTGTACGGCGCGGCGTCGGCGGAGGCCGCCGGGTCGCCGTCGTCATCGTCTGCATGTCGGGCGATGCGCGGCGAAACTGTGCGTCCCGCCAGACGGTCGAGCACGGCGGCCGGTGCCGCAGGATAGCTGGCCAGGCTGGCGGCAACGGCCTCTCGGGTCGCGTCATCGACGCCATCGATCAGGCCGAGTGCCAGTTCGACATATTGAATTTGTTCGAAGGCGCTGTGGCTGGCCTTCTGCACGTAAAGGTCGGTCAGTACCCGGAGCAGTGTCGGCCGGACGTCGACACCGTCCCGGCAGGCGAGGTCGACCAGTCCGTCCAGTTGCGCTTCTGGCATATCCGGCGCCAGCGGCGGTGCGCGATGTGGTGCGGACGAACGATCGGATGATTGACGGGGAGGTGACGGCCGGGAATTGGTCATGACGCAACGCTCACGCTTACAGATCTTCAGATTAATGCAGTTATGTTAGCGGAGCGTTAACCTTGCCACCCCTTTAATTGAAATTGCCGATCCGGCTGGTCCGAGTGCATGACAGGGTAGCGTAGAGAGCCAATTTTCGTCGTTTGAGGTTGTGCCAGAAAGGCCGTGATGTTGTAGCCGGGACGGAAAAGGGGACTGCTATGGGCGAAGTCATCCAATTTCCCGAAGACGCTGTCGGTAGCCGCGGTGGCCGATGGCGGGAGACCGGTTCGGAGTCAGGAATCGTCATTATCCTTCCGGTGATCCGGATCGATCGTGCGCCGGGCGGATCGAACGGCTTCGAACCCGACACCGGAAATCATTCAGGCCGTCGCCGCCGCCGCCCGATCGCGCGTTGAAGCGGCTCGGCCGATAAAGGATGCGATGCGCTATTCGAGACTGCCCGCTTCGGCCCGCTACCGGCTTTGCCGCGCCTTTTTGACCGGTGCCGCGTTGACGATGCTTGCCGGTTGCGGCGTCAATGGCGATTTCGGCGAAGTGAACCGGACGCTGGTGCGCGACGATATTCACGACTGGATCGGGCGTAACCGACCAGCCGATCATCTCGACGCCTTGACCGAGATTCAGCCGACCGATGACGAGCGGCAACTGCGCGATCTGGCCTATCCGCTGCTGGAACCGCCCTATGACCGGAACAAGACGACCTCCGTCCTCGGCGAATATGGACTGAAGCGGGAGGGGCTTGCCGAAGCCGCCGATCGGACGATGTATTACCGTCATTTGGTGGATCACGACAATCGCTCTCCGGCTTCGCGCTACGCTCAACTGGTTGACGATATCCGGAACGATCTTACGCGGATGCCACCTTTCTTCGAGGTCGCGGCACGCGTGATCGATATGGACGCGAAGCGTCACAAGAGCCTCGCTTTTGTCACCGAACTGAGCGATGTCGAACGGGGTCAGGCGAATGAACGCATGAAGGAAAACGCCCGCGTCATCGCCATGGTGCGAACCAGTCTGGTGCAACGCGCGGCGTCCTATCGCTATGCACTGGAGCGGTTGGTGCTGAGCGCGCCGACCCGCGAAGTCGGCGACGCCGACCGGCTGATGGCCGATATGCAGGCAAGGGTCGCCTATTATCGCAATCACACTGCGCCGCAATTTGTCAGCGAGCGCAGCCTGGCCTCGAATCGCTGACGGTCAGCGCGATGCGGCGTTCAGGCTTTGCGGCACGCATTTGGCGTTGCCGACGGCGTTTCGCGCCATCGGCATCAGTCCGGGCTCGGGGGCGAGCGCCCGGATTGCGATCAGGCCGGTGACGGTTGGCGATTCGACAATAAGCCGGTCGGCGGCTGTGATGTCTTCATCTTCCGGCATTTGGCTGTGCTGCTCGGGCGTCATCAATTCGAGTTCGATTACGCGACGGCCGGCGGCACGGTCGTTGATGGCGTAATAAGCGATATCCTGGCGCGTATAAAACGATACCGACGTGTAGGCCAGGCTGACCGGAACTGTCAGCTTGATCCATCCTTGCGACAGGTCGTACCGGCAGACCGCGCTGGCGAATGCCGGATCCATGAAAGGCATGGTTGCGCCGGCGGGCTTGGGGTCGGGCAGCGCTGAGACGGAGTTGACCGGCGCGAATTTTTCCAGCCGCGCATAAGCGTCCTGGGTCGCGGTTCGCGGCAGGATAATGATGGTCGCGAGATGGACAACGCCGCCAAGCAGTGTGCCGGCAAATAGCAACAGCAGCCACCGGATCATGATGGGCTCCTGTTGGTCCGGTGGCCGGTGTAAGTCACGGCGGCGACGATGAAGGGGCCGGTCATGGGCAGCCCCTGGTTACAAGTTGCGGCATCGGCACCTCGCGTCCGGCTTTTGTGGCGACGCCCACCGCGGTGTCGTAAAGCCGCAACATCAAGGTGTAACGTTCGACGCCGCCTGTTGGCAGCCAGTTTTCCGGATTGGCGCGGGGCGCCACTACGATCTCGAAACTGCCGTCGGCGTGACGCACGATTTCCTGGCTGGTGAAGCCGAAGCGATTGATCGAATTGGCGACCAGTTCGCCGTCCGGATTGTAAAGCGTGAGGGTCCAGAACCGCGCCGTCGGCGTGATGCCGGACAAGATCACGTCGCAACGTCCGTCGAGCGACTGGCCGTTATCATCGGCGCGAGCGGTGAACGCCACGCCGTCGCCGAGCGCGATTGGCAACTGGCCGGTCCGGGCAATGGTGGCGCGGGCGTAAGGGTCCGCTTCGACCGTGCCGGTCTTTGGGAATGCGGTCCAACTGCCAATGGTCAGCGCGTCGAACGCCGCGCCACGGGTCAGCGCAAAATAAGTAGCGCCGAGACCGATGGCGGCGGCGACGATCAGGGCAAACAGCGTTCCGGTAAGTAGCCGCACATTCGATCCGCTGATGGGGGAGAATTCGATTCGTTGGGGAGATTACGCCGGCTCACTGGCCACGGCCAATCAGTTCCGGCCCTCGAAGGATCGTCCCTCCAGCGCCGAGGCGAGAGCGTCGCCGGCCTTCGCCGGCGCCGCGGGACTGTCACGCTCGATCGACGAAACCGTTGGCCGCAGCGGCGCCATCGCGCGGTTAGCATCATCCATCATGCGTTCGATCCGGGCCAGAATTTCGGCGCCGCGTTTGGTCAGGACCGTCGGGCGTGGCGGCGGCGGGGGCTCGCTGTTCTTGGATTGCGCAACCGCCGGCAATTTGCGCTCGGGCACCGGAATCCCAGGCAATTGCCTGATTTCGATGCCCTGATGCGCATATTCCATGATCGAATGCCAGGTCATCGCCGGCAGCGAACCGCCGGTCATCCGGTTGGTCGATGTGTAATCGTCGTTGCCGAACCAGACGCCACAGACGAAGTTGCCGGTGTAGCCCATGAACCAGGCGTCGCGATAATCGTTGGTGGTACCGGTTTTGCCGGCCGCGACGATGCCGTCGAGTCGCGCCCGGCGGGCGGTGCCGTTTTCAACGACCGAATTCATCATCTTGATCATGTCGGCAGCGACGCCGGCCGGCAGAGCGCGATGTGGCTTGGGCCCGTCGCGATCGTAGCGCCAGATCGATTTGCCATCGCCGGTACGGACTTCGAGGATGGCGTGCGGTTTCACTGCCATGCCGAGATTGGGGAAGGTGGCATAGGCGCCGACATGCTCGATCATGGTAACAGCGTCGGCGCCGATCGGCAGCGATGGCGTATCGGGCAGCGGTGTCGTGATGCCCATATCACGCGCCGTCTGGATGATCTTGGCGCGGCCAAGCTTGGCGTTGCCGTCGCCGACGATCACTGAGAGTCGCACCGCGACGGTATTGATCGAGTGGGTCAGCGCGGTGATCAGTGTCATCGAGCCGCGATAGCTGTTGCCGTAATTGTGGGGGCACCAGTTGCCGAGACAGATTGGCGCGTCGATCACGATCGAACTGGGTTTGAGACCATATTTCAGTGCCGTCGAATAGACGTAAGGCTTGAACGATGAGCCGGGCTGGCGCATCGAGTCGGTCGCGCGGTTGAACTGGCTCGCGCCGTAATCGCGGCCGCCGACCATGGCGCGGACCGAGCCGTCAACATCCATCAGAACGGTGGCGGCCTGTCCGGCATGATATTCCTGGCCGTATTGTCGCAGCGAGTTTTCGACGGCGGTGTCGGCGGCGCGTTGCAGGTTCATGTCGAGCGCCGTGCGAACGACAAAGACCCGCTCGGTCATCGATTTCGGAAATGTATCGACTAGCTTCTTCATCTGGTCGAAAGCCCAGTCGAGATAATAGTTTGGCGCGCGGTCATCGCGGCGATCGACGGGCGTGGCGGGGTGGCGGCGGGCGCCGAACACCTGACCTTCGGTCATGAAGCCGGCATCGACCAGGTTGTCGAGCACGACGTTGGCCCGCGCACGCGCCGCCGGCAGGTTGACGTGCGGCGCGAACTTGGTCGGCGCCTTGAACAGGCCGGCCAGCATCGCCGCTTCGGCCAGATTCACGTCGCGGGCCGACTTGTTGAAGTAATACTGCGCCGCGGCATCCACGCCGAAGGCGCCGCCGCCCATATAGGCGCGGTCGAGATAGAGCTTCAAAATCTCGTTCTTGGTCAGATGCGATTCCAGCCACAGCGCCAGAAACGCCTCCTTGATCTTGCGGTCGATGGTGCGCTCGTTCGACAAAAACAGGTTCTTGGCGAGCTGCTGGGTCAGCGACGAACCGCCCTGGCGCACGCCGCCGGCCTGCGCATTGGTGACCAGCGCGCGCAAGGTGCCGCCGACGTCGATGCCGAAATGGTCGTAGAACCGCCGGTCCTCGGTCGCCAGCACCGCCTTGATCAGGTTGTCGGGAAACTGGTCGAGCGGGATCGAATCGTTATGCCGGATGCCGCGGGTGCCGACCTCGTTGCCGTAGCGGTCGAGAAACGTCACCGCCAGCTCGGATTTCTTCAGCCAGTCCTCGTCCTGGGTCATCTGGAAGGCCGGCATCGCCAGCGCCAACATCAAAACGCCGCCGGCCGCGCCCAAGGTGGCGCTTTCCGACAGCAGTTCGGTGAGCCAGCGCCGCCAGCCGGCGGTGTGGAAGCGGTCCATATAGGTGGAAAACCGCTCATAGCTCTCGCGCAGCCCGGCGCCCGACCGGAACATCGAAAAGTCGATCCAGGCGTCGATCGCAAGCAGGGTCCGCTTGAGTCGGGGCCGCCAATCCTCGGGAAATAGGTCGCGCAAGGCTTTATTGCTCAGTTTGGACCGGCCGATCCGGTGCTAAAGGCCGGCTTGACCGGCGATTTCGGGCGACGGACTGCCCCGCCACGGCAATTTAACCGATCCGCGCCGGTTCGGCCATGCCGCTGACCGGCCGCGGCGCGGTTAATGCCCGGCATTGCTGGACGTCAATTGCGGTGAAAAATGGCCGAATGGGCCCTTTCGCTCAAGGCTTTGCCCCCGAAGCCGGCCGGACCGGCTATAAGGCCGGATCGCCAGCCCCCAGGACCGTCCATGCCCAAAGCCAAAGCCGCCAAACCCGCCCGCGCCGCCGCCGAACCGTTCTGGCGGGCCAAGAAGCTGGGCGAGATGACGGCCCGGGAGTGGGAAAGCCTGTGCGACGGCTGCGGCCGCTGCTGCCTTAACAAGCTGACCGACATCGACACCAATGAGACGGTTTACACCGATGTCGGCTGCAAGCTGCTCGACGGGCAGACCTGCCGCTGCATCGACTACAAGAACCGGCAGAAGAAGGTGCGCGATTGCGTGCGGCTGACGTCGCGCAATGTCCGGCGGCTGACCTGGCTGCCGCCGACCTGCGGCTATGTGCTGGTGGCGAACGGGCAGGACCTGCCGTGGTGGCACCCGCTGATCTCCGGCGCGCCTGAGACGGTGCACGAGGCCGGCATCTCGGTGCGCGGCAAGGTCTCCGACAGCGAGGTCAATGTGCCGGACTGCGACCTTGTCGACTATATCGTGAAGTGGCCGATGAAGTGGCCGAGGGGGAGCAAGGGCAAGGTCAAAGGGAAATGAGGTCGAGGTTGTGTGCGAAGGCTCGTCGCTAGCAGGAAGGATAAAATAAGTACGAACTACGACGGCTCATGGCCGCCTGTAGAATCTAGCGGGCCGCCCGCTTGTAGGGGAACAGACCAAATCGACCATTGTTTGGATCGCCCGTAAAAATCTCGACATTTCCAAGCGAAGCGATGTTTTTTGGAAGGTCTACGTTCTCAACGACGACGATCTGGCCGAGCCCGGAAATCGACGAGAGATGCGCGAAGAAATGCTCCTTAAGTGACGTGCTTTTGAGCGCGGCTTCATCGGCCTCCAATGGGCTTTGCGATTTAATGGGGTCACGATACGTTAGCAATGGCGTATCAAGCACAACAAAGCCCGGATGCGGCAAATTCCGCTCGCGGCAAAACATCAGTAGGGCAACCTTAAATGCTGAATGCGTGACTGCGCGTACGCCCTTACCATTGTCGCGACGATTTTTTCCGTCAACTTTCAAATCGTAGGCGCCATCGTCGAAGGAGACATGCAGCGTTCCGGGAAAGTGCCACTCCTTTAGAACCTCGCTCACAGTTTGAGCGAAGTCATGGATCACTTGGCCCGGAATGCCGAATTGAGGCCGGTCTGCTTTGCTTGTAGGTTTCAAGGCGGCGAGTTCATCTTTGCGTTTGATGAGCGAGTGCCGTTGTTCCAGTAGCTCCAAGCCGCGCCGTACGTGATCACGCACCGACAAAACCTCATCGAGTCGTTGCCTTGACGCTTGGGCTACAGGCGCGAGGTCGTCTAATTCGGCCTCCAAAGTCGCCAGCACTTTCTCAAGCTCCCCAAGATTTTTTTCGATTTGCAGGCCCTCCGTCTCCATCTGCGCAATAGTCAGGTCGAGGTCGCCTTGCTGCTTTGTGATCTTCTCTATTTCTATATTGGCGGCGTCTTTGGCCTTCTTAATGTCTGCGATGCCATGCGAGTTGTGTTGGTCTTCCGGCGATGCGCCGCACAAAGGGCAGGGCCTGTCGCCTGCAAGCGACAGAACGAAGCCAGCTTCTTCAATCGCCTCAAGTCGTTTGATGTCTGATTGATAGACATCGGCAAGTTGTTCAAAACGGCCGAAATTAATTTGAATTTCAGTGCGTCTCTGTTCGCGCCGGAAGATCAAGCGGGCCAATTGGCTCTTTGTAGCGAGTTTCTCCCTGATCGACTGCTGGGCAAGGTTCGCTTCATGCTGGGCGCGTTCCCAACTGGCCTTTAGGTTTTCGTTCTGTTCGACTGGCCTGCACCCGGTTCGGATGACACCCGGTTAAGCTAATCCTGCCTTCATCTCAAAGTCCATTGGGCTCACATATCCGATGGTGGAGTGGCGCCGTTTTGGGTTGTAGAAGCGTTCGATATAGTCGAACACGTCGGCC